>JABIBQ010000028.1 GCA_018652685.1 Candidatus Bathyarchaeota archaeon | reverse complement strand
GTTTTTAATCGGGTTACGCCTTGTATCTTTGCGTGCGGGAGTACCCGAGGTTGGTCAAAGGGGCGAGACTTAAGATCCTGACCAAGGGTAGGACATCTCGTGACTAAGGTCTTCGTGGGTTCAAGTCCCTCCTCCCGCACCTACAGCCACTCCTACGATAATTGAGGATGAAGCTGAATACAGAGAGTTTCTACGTGAAAAAGGAAACAAGGAATCAACAATTGAAACAAAAGTCAGGATATTAAGGAAACTGCGTTTAGGCAAGGAGAAGTACAATTGCTGAGAGTTGTTGATATCGATTTTGAACGAGGCATAATCAATCTTAACAAGCCTTTGAAGTGGTCAAATCCGAGACAGACTAAGATCAGTAACAAACTTGTGGTCATGATAACGAGACAAGCAAATGGTTCAGTCAGTTCTACTCCTATCTGGCTTTTGAGCTACAATACAATTCATCGTACTTTTTTTCAGAAACGAAAACAACGACCATTCTTCACGTTAGGAAACTTGTAGGGCACAAAGAAATCAATAACACATTGATCTACACACACTTGGAGAACCTTGACGAAGAAGACTCGTACACCGTACGAATTGTCTCAAATGTGGCTGAATTCACAAGTCTCCTCGAAAATGGTTTCGAGCATATCAGCGATTAAGAGGACAAGAAAATCTTACAGAAACGGAAATAATTATTTTATAATATATTTTTTATTTGTTATTTTAATTTCCATTTCCGATTTCCCTTTGGTCGACATTGATGATAAAGATATCATACATTGTCCTTAGATAGAGTTGGATATCTAAAAAACCAATATACTTTCTTCATTGCTATTTTTGGATTAGTTTCATTGAAGAGGTTAAAATAAATGCATGTGTAAGAATACCACGTTCTACGGAAAGAAAGTGACGTCTAATTCGTTACTCGTTCTGCGCTTTCGCCTTATCCGCGTGCGAATGGTGGGGACCTTCATCCGGAAGTAGTGAAGTTTCTAGAGATGCTAACGAAAAATGCTCAAAGAATTGAGGCTGTCAGCGAAGCATGATCAAGTTAGAGTCAATTAACCAAAGTGCGCGCACGTCGGGATAGTTGCGGTTGATGTCAACAGTCCTCCGTGGGTTCGAACCAAAACCCCCGCAATTCTACAGGAAATAAGTGGTATCATGCACTTTTACTACCATTGTAGTACCCTACTATATTGGAAATAATATTATTATGGTGCCACCCGGTGGGAGGTGGTATGAAAAAAGAGCTAGGGGTGGGGGTAGCAGTAGTGGATGTCAGGATACCGCGCCTTGAAGGCCGTGGCTTCAGCCTTAACCTTCTCGATGAGCTCCCCGTCTATGATGGCACGCTTGTACAGCTCCGCCACCTCGTCCATCTCCTTCTCCTTCATGCCCCAGCGGGTGAGCTCCTGGACCCCTAGCCTGATGCCGGATGGGTTGTGGGTTGCGTCGTCACTGGTATCGTTGGGCAGGGCCATCTTGTTGCATATTATATTGCACTGGGCCATGAGGCGAGCTACCTTTTGGCCTCCGCCGTGCTCCTTGACGTCAACGATGACCTGGTGGCTCTCGGTGAATCCCAGGCTTGGGCAGAGCGCCTTGAACCCTCGGCTGTACAGGGCCTTGCCGAACGCCTTGGCGTTTTTGACGATCTGGCGGGCGTGGTCCTCGCCGTACTCGTTCATCTCAAGAGCGGTTATGGCGAGGCTGGGAAACCTGTGTATGTGGGTGCTGCTCAGTGTGCCCGGGAAAACCGCTTGATCTACCTTTTTCCAGTCCTTCTTGGACAGACTCGGGCTTCCGATTATGATGCCTCCCTGGGGGCCCTGGAAGGTTTTGTGGGTGCTTGACGTGATGATATCAACACCCTCGCCGAACGGGTCCTGGAAGATGCCGCCATAGACGAGGCCCATGACGTGGGCTGCGTCGTACACGAACTTGATGTCTGGGCCTATCTGCTCTCTGATCTCTTTGATGGGCTCAGGGAATAGGAACATTGATGCCCCGAACATGACCAGCTTGGGGTTTGATGCCTTGATGATGTCTACGGTCCGCTCGACGTTGATGTTCATGATCTCGGCGTCGAAGGACATATCAACGTTTTTCAGGCCCCTTATCCCAGCTGGGCCCCACCTGGTGTGACTGATATGGGCTCCGTTTGGTATGCCGAGGCTCACCAGGATGTCCCCCGGCCTGGTCAGGGCGTTGTAGACTATGATGTTGGCGACGGCTCCGGATATTGGCCGGACATCGACGTACGGGGTTTTGAAGTGTTCCCTGAATAGCTGGTTGCAGCCCTCCTCAATCTCGTACGAAAGCTCGGTGCCCTCGTAGTGGCAATCTGGGCCGATGTGCTCGTTGTACCTGCCCTCGAAGTCAGAGGAGTACAGGCTCTCTGCGAGTGGGGACATCAGGCTCTCGCTGGCGATAAGGTTCAGACACTCCTCCCGCCTCCACCTGTTCTGTTTGGTAACGATATCAATAACCTTTTTCTGGTTCATGTGTAACACGCCTTCTGTTAGAAGATTTTACTCTCACCGTTGATAAAAAGATGACGAGGGGAATAAAACGAGTCACGAGATTATTAGTAATCGATTCAAACGACCGTGCATCCACAGTTCTTTATACGTTTCAACTAACTTGTCTTCATGAACTCAATCAGCAAACAGGACAGGATCAAAGGAACCTTGATGGGTGCCATTATTGGTGACGCCCTTGGCCTCGGACCACACTGGATATACAACCCCCAGGAACTTGTAGAAAAGTTCGGCGCCTGGATCGATGACTACATGGCAGTGATACCCAACCCAAGATTCCCGGCTGTATGGGCGTCAAGGAAAGACCTGAAGCTAGGGGATGTCTCACAGACGGGGCAAGTATACCTCCTGCTCCTGGAATCGGTAGCTGTGAACGGTAAATATATCGAGTCTGATTTCACGAAGAGATTCGACGGTTTGCTTGAGACGCTTGACGGCACTTCAGCCGGGGGTAGGTACACGGATGAGGCCATGATCGATGTCTGGAACGCCAAAAAAGAAGGCGTGGAGTGGCCGTACGCGGGAAGTTACAAGGACACAGCCGAGGCAGCCATGAGAGCTCCAATCATCGCGGCGTTACACGCTGATGACCAGGACGCAGCACTCAATACAATGATAAGAAACGTGGCGTTGACCCACTGTGACCCCGTTGTTGTAGGTCAGTCAACGGCTTTTGGAATGCATATCTGGATGCTGATTAACGGGATAGAGATGAAGGAAATCGCGAAATACTACCACGACCACAGGAGCGAGTTCAATATTCGCTTCAAGGCCGCCTCAAACTGGACAGGAACAGACGCAGCATTGAGTCTCAGGGACCACGAGGTCAGTTTCACCGACGCATTAGACAGGCCCAGCGTAATCTATGACTCGGCACACGATCCGAGGATACAGATAGAGCCCGCGCACTTGGTAAGCCGCCTGTACACGCCTGATTGCAGGATCACGCACCTTCTCCCAGCGGCGTACTACCTAGCATCAAGGTACGAAAGTGATTTCGAGATGGCCGTATTGTCGGCGATAAACGGCGGTGGCAACAACATGGCGAGGGCAGCGCTAACGGGTGCTCTCTCAGGGGCCATGAACGGCCTCAGCGGAATACCTGAGAGGTTCATAACAGGGCTAGAGGACAACGAACGCATACTCGAACTGGTCGAATCCCTAGTATGACCCCGTGCGCATGAATTAGGGTGAACATTTCACCCTAATCAGCTGATAACCTCAACAAGTTGCATCTCGCAGAGCTCCCTATACAGGCTGCTGCGCTGTAATAGCTGGTCGTGGGTCCCCTCGTCTGCGATCACTCCTTCTTCAAGGAGTATGATCCTATCCATGTCCCGCACCGTGGAGACCCTATGAGTGACCAGTATGACAGTCCTGTTCATCATCTCCTGGCGGAGGGTCTCCTGTATCCTCGCCTCGGTGTAGGGGTCAACGCTGCTTGTCGCCTCGTCGAACACCAGTATGCGGGGGTCTGCTATGATGGCGCGGGCGAGGCATATTAGCTGCCTCTGGCCGTAGCTTAGGTTGGTTCCGCGTTCATGGAGGAGCGTGGTATACCCGTCTTCAAGCTCCGTTATCGCTTCGTGGATTCCCACATACTCGGCGACTCGGGCCATCTCAGCGGCCGGGACATCAGGGTTGCCGAATTTTAGGTTGTACTCGACGGTGCCGTTGAACAGGTAGGGTTCCTGAAGCACGATGGAGACCGCACTCCTCAGCGACGAGAAGGATAGGTCGCGCAGGTCGTGTTCGTCAACAAGCACCTGTCCCTCCACCGGGTCATAGAACCTGCCAAGCAGGTTGATGATGGTTGACTTGCCCGATCCAGTTGGACCGAATATCGCGATCTTCTCCCCCGGCTTGATCCTCAGGTTGATGTCCGTCAGGACTGGCTGGTCTGGGAGGTAGCTGAAGTTGACATCCTTGAACTCGATCTCTCCCCTCATGTCGTCGAAGTGAACCGGCTCCTCACTCTCCTGTACTTCCGGGTCCTCGTCCAATATGACGAAAATCCTCTCAGCCCCGGCGAGACCGCTCTGTATCTCCCCGTAGAGCATTGCGAGGTTCTGGATGGGCGTGAAGAAGCTCTCGGAATAGTTGCTGAAGGCGACCAGCTGTCCGATTGTGCGGGTTGTTCCCAGGACTTTCATGCCCCCAAGGTACCAAATAGCGGCGGTCATGATGCTTCCGAGTACGGTGGCCACGCTGCTGTATGCAACGGAGACGGTCTCGGCCCTGATCTGGGTCTGCATGTTAAGCTCATTCGTCTCGTCGAACTCCAAAAGGCTACGCTCTTCCTGGACCAATGACTTGGTTAGCTTTGCGCCGTACATCAAGTCTTGGACCTTACCGGTGAGTGACGCGACGTTCCTGCGGGCTGTCCTCCATGCCTCTTTGATCCATCCCTGGAAGACCCTGCTGGTGACCGCGAGCAGTGGGGCGATCAGCAAGGCAACCAGTGTGAGCTGGGAGTCAAGGAAAATCATCATAAGGACAATTGAAAAGGTCATGAGCAGGTCACCGACGAGGCCGACGACTCCGGTTGACAAGACCTTCTTCAACGCCTCGGCATCGTTTGTGACCCTTGAAACCAGCCTCCCCGTGTTTCCGTACTCGAAGAAGCGCTGGCTGAGGTCGTTGATATGACTGAAGAAATCCGCCCTGATATCGGCGATCACATACAGCCCAAGTTTCTCTATATAATACAGCTGGGCGGTTGTAATGACCCATTCCAAAGCGGCGATGGCAACGTAGAGCAGGGCAGCCGAGAGGAGGAGTCCGCCAAGATGGGGCTCACTCTTGGTCAAGCTGACCGCTATTGAACTTATGATATCCACAAGCCAGACGGCGTCATCGGTGGGCGTCCCCGCTATGTAAAAGTCGAGCACGGTCTTGTACAGGTAAGGACGGGCTAGCACGGTGAGCATTTTGAAGAAGACTAGGACGAGGTCAAGGACGAAGAGTCCCTTGTGTCTCATTACATAGTCCATGACGATTCTCTTGATTATCCCCGTGTCACTCATCCGCCTCGCATTGGACTCCTGGGAGCCGATGTCGTACCTGTCCACGTACTCAGCCATCTATCCCACCTCCAAGTCCTAGGTCCAATTCCTGCGACTCAATTAGACGCCGGTAGGCACTGCTTGACTCGATGAGGTCAGCGTGTTTTCCCTCTGCGATTATCCGACCGTTCTCCATGACCACCACCTTATCCGCGGCCTCACATGTTGAGGCGCGCTGGGTGATGACCAGGGCGGTCCGCCCCTGGAGAAGGGAATCAATGGCCTTCCTAATCTGTACCTCGGTCTGGGCGTCCACGTTGCTCGTGGAGTCGTCCAGTATGAGTACCCTCGGGTCCGTTAGAAGTGTCCGCGCTATGGACACCCGCTGCCTCTGGCCCCCTGACAGCGTTATGCCTCGCTCCCCAACGGCTGTGTCGTAGCCGTCGGGCAGGTTCTCTATATGATGATGAATCTGGGCGGCCTTGGCGGCTGCCACTATCTCCTCCTCAGTTGCATCAGGTTTGCCGTAGGCGATGTTGTTCCTGATAGTGTCGGAGAATATGAAGACGTCCTGGAGAACGATGCCCACCTGTTTGCGGAGATTCCTGAGCTCGATTTCCCTGATGTCCACGCCGTCTATGGTGATGTTGCCCTCAGATACGTCGTAGAACCTTGGCACGAGCTCCGCTAACGTGGTCTTCCCTGAGCCGACATACCCCATCAAAGCAACCTGCTGCGATGGCTCGATCCTCAGGTTAATGTCTTGTAAGGTCTCCCTGCCCGTGGCGTAACTAAACGACACGTCGCTGTAATTGATTGCCCCCTCCATCTCGATACTCACGGGGGCCTTCGCCTCTGGCACGTCCTCACCGATATCGATGACCTCGAAGACCCGCCTAGCACTGGCGATGGCGTCGTTGTAGAACATGATTAACCTGGCGAACATCCTCATGGGGCCCACCAGCTGGGTGAAGTAGACGCCGAACAGCACGATCTCGCCCATGCTCAGGTGGCCCACCGCCGCCTCCTGTCCCCCGTAGTAGATTACTAATGCGATGCCGATGGCCACCATGGCGGCCGAGCTCGGCCTGTACAGGCTCTGTATGCGTGACGCCCTGAGGCTGGTTTCAACGTACCCCTTGTTCTGGTGCTGGAACCTCTCGTAGAAGTGGTCCTCCATGCCATGGGTCTTGATGAGCTTGTGGCCCACGATTCCCTCAACCAGCAAGCTGTTGAGGTCACCGAACTGGTCCTTGGCCCTAGCGAGGTATGCGCTTATCCTGCTTGAGTACAGGTGAGTGCTAAGGAAGATGAACGGCATTGGTACGCTGCATATCAACGTCAGCCTTGGGTCGATCGTGTAGAGTATGTATAACGTGAAGGTGAACTGCATGCCGTGCCTGAATATCTCGCGCACCGTCTCACTGTAGAACAGGTCAATCGTGCCCATGTCGCTGGTTATCCGGCTGATGATCTGGCCTGACATCACCTGGTCAAGGTACGAGAAGGACTTGTGGATGAGGGCATAGTAAAAGTCGCGCCTCATGACCCTCAGGATGTTCTGGCTGAGTGCCGCCCTCAGGGTGATGTGGGTCACGTGGAAAAAGCCTCGGATCACGGCGAGAAACACTATGAAACCACATAGCACGATCAGGAGCCCCGTCTGAGTTGTGACCCCTGTATAGTTCTTCATGAGGTCGATGAACCAGTGGTGGGCATCGGGAACGGGTACAAGTACGAAGTCAATTATCAGGGCCACGACGAGGGGCGCGATCAACGCAAATATTCCATGCCTGCCGAACGCCGTAACGATTATCCCCATAAAAATACCCATGAAGGGCTTCATGTACCCCAACAGCCGCTTAGTCAGGTCCCAGTCGGAGGGGTCGTACTCAGAAATCAATTCCCTATAGGGTTAATGAATTGGTATAACTAGTTATTTATGAAAAACGTGCTTCGATACCTTCCTACTTCTCGTCAGGAGGCTTGACATCCTTGAATATCAAGTACATGAGGCTGGCTGAAGCCAGCTGGAACCCTGCTGCAAGGAAGAAAGGCAGGTCAATAGAGATGAACTGCATGATGTCCCCCGAGAGCATCGGTGCCCCAGCTGCCGTGAACCTGCTAACCACGGCCACTATCCCGGCCGCCGATGCCTTTCGCTTACTCTTTATGACACCCATCAAGTAGGACTGCCGCAGTGGTACATCAATCATGGAGAAGAGGGACATGAAGCCCCGCATGTAGGCGACGATGGCGTATGTAGGTGTAAGCGGGGTCAGTATGTTGATGATTACGACCGGGACACGTGACAGCACGGTGGCCCTGATCGTGCCCACTCCCTTCGCCATTTTTAGCCCTAGGTAATACGACCCGGCGGCGATGACTCTGGAGAGGCCGAACAGGGTGCCTATCTCGCCGAGCCCCACCCCGAACTTGACGTAGAACCAGTACGAGGTAAAGTTCATGATGAAGCTCCCGCCGATCACGTCTAGGGCCAGTACAAGGGACCAGCGTGACAAGATCCATTTTTCGTCAACTGTGATCAGTTCCTCGTCTACTGACTCGTCTTCGATATTGTTCTGGTATGTCTCAGTGATCATGAGGAAGGAGAGGGTGGATACGAGTCCGCTCATAGCGAATATTATGAATAACGGCTGATATGACGCGAGCTCAACCACGCCCCTTCCCTGGAGGATGTCAGGCAGGATGGCGGCGAAGCTCCCGAACACGCCCGCCATGGTCCCTATGAAACTGTTGACGCTGAATGCCGTCGTCCGGTTTTCGCTGGAGACCTTCTCGGTCAGCATTGCCTGCTCAGCGGGAGTGTACGGTATCATCCTCCCCACGTTGAATATTATAGCAGATACAGTGAGTAACCTGAGGTCATGGCTCACCGCAAAGATGAGCCCACCAACGGTCATCAGGATGGAAGTGAGCAGCAGGACGGGTTTTCTGCCGAAACGGTCGGCAATCAGCCCCTCACCAAGGCTTCTCACAGCGGCGAACAACGCCATCCCAGTGAACATCATCCCCAGCTGTACCGTGGTTGCCCCAAGCTTGCTCATGTAAATTGTGAAGCAAACGGATAGTATGGCGGCGCTGAAGGAGCGGATTCCCCTTGTTATTAGTAGGATCCAAACGTCTCTGTCAAACTCGTTTAAGGACTGCATATGGTTTAGGCTACCTGATTGCGAATCACCGGTACATGGTGCTATCGTGATATAGACTTACGGGTGAGAAACGCTTGCTGTGGTATTCAGATCACACGCCTCGTCTCTGAGTTTCCCCACATATTGATTAAGCGAACCAGACCTTGGATATTCATGGTTCTCAAACTCATCAAAACCCTTGATTTACCGAGCCACCCATCAGGCGGGTTCGATCACGGTGACGTTGTCGAGGCGAGCGGCCTCTCCTTCGTCGCCCACACGGGAAACGGCACGGTGGAGGTGTACAATGGCAGGAAGGGAGTGCACATCAAGACGATCACGGGCGTCCCAGGGGCTAGCGGGGTGGTGTGTGGTCAGGCTGAAAAGCGGGTAATAGCGGCCTCAAGGGGAACGGGTAAAATCCTTGTTCTGGACGGGGAGACGGGTGAGACTGTTCGGGAGGTTCAGGTAGGGTCCAAGCCAAACGGCCTCGCCTGGGACAGCCGAAGGCACAGGTTCCTGGTAGCGGATGTCGGTGACAACCATCTGAGGATAGTTGACCCAGCTGATGGGAGTCTCGTGGGGGAAATCCCGTTACAGGGGAGGCCGCGATGGGGCAAGTACTCAAGCACCTTGGATAGGTACGTTGTGAACGTCCATGATCCGGACCAGCTGGCTATCATTGACCCCGAGACATCCAGCGTTGAGGTGACTATACCCATACCCGTGGTCGGCCCCCATGGAGTTGACATAGACGAGGAGACAGGAATCGCCTACATCGCCTGCGACGGGGGAGCCCTTGTCATGGTTGACATCGAGAAGAGGAGGGTACTGGCCAGGGTGGAGATTCACCCCAACCCTGATGTGGCGTGGCTGAACGTGAAGCGTGGGGTGCTTTACGTCGCCAGCTCAAAACCCGGCTCTGTCCAGGTCGTGGACATCAAGGAGATGAGGGTTATTGAGGAGGTTATCACAGAGGAGGGCTGCCACACTGTCTCGTTTGACCAGGAGGCGCAGACCCTCCACGCCTACCTCCGCAAGAGCTGCGGGGTAGCCTTCTACAAGGAATGCTAACGCCACCCTCCCCTACATTCTGTGATAAAAGTTAACTCATAGGTCAGCCAACTGTTTTTTGATTGAATTGGAAAAGCTCATCATAACATCGGCAGTGACGGGAGGGGAGTACGTGTCAAAGGCCACCACCCCATATGTCCCAAGCACCGTGGACGAGATAGTGGCGGAGGTCGTTGCGTGTGTGGATGCGGGTGCAAGCGTGGTCCACCTCCACGCCAAGGACCCGCTGACAGGGGAGGCTTTCAGCGGTGATCCCAACCCGTTGATGGCGGAGTACGTCGAGAGGATACGCGAGGAGGTGGATGCGGTAATCAACCTCACCACGGGAGGCGGCAGGGTGGGTAACCCCCCTGATGTCTGGGACAGGCTCGTTGAGGCCAGGTGCCTGCTGGGCTCGGAGATGATGAGCCTCAACATGGGAACCATGAACCGGTGGGCGGAGCACCCCACGGGCGAGATATTCCTGAACACGGTGAGGATGCTGGAGCGGTGGTGCGGGTACATGGTGAAGCAGGGCGTCAAGCCCGAGCATGAGGTGTACGACACCGGCATGATAAACATCTGCAAGCAGATCGCGGCGAAGGGCATAGTGCCAGAGCCACTGCACGTCCAGTTCGTCATGGTTGGGCGAACAGGATTCTTACCAACTCCCAGGATGCTGCAATACTGCGTTGACCTGCTTCCGGAGGACTGGACATGGAGCGTCTGCGCACTGGGACGACACCAGATACCAATGGCGACCATAGCAACTGTCATGGGAGGCCACGTCAGGGTCGGTTTCGAGGACAACGTGTTCCTGCGCAGGGGCGAGCTTGCAAAGAGCAACGCAGACCTTGTGAAAAAGGCTGCCAACATAGCGAGGGAGCTGGAGAGGCCCATCGCGTCCCCCGATGAGGCACGCTTGATTCTCGGGTTAAAGTAACCCATGATTTAATCAACTCATCCCAGCGCCTTCATACTAGGATGGTTGTTTCCAAGGTTTGTGTAGTCGGCTCGGGGTACCTCGGCACCCAGATAGGCGTACTAAGTGCGAAATCGGGGTACAAAGTATCTATGCAGGACCTCTCGGCCGAGGCGTTGAGTGGCTCAAAGAAAGCGGTGAATGGTTATGTCCAGGAGTGGATAACAGAGGGTAACATCAGCGAGCAAGAAGGAGAGGCCATCAAGGGCAGGATGTCCTACACGGTTGACCTGGCGGACGCAGTCCAGGGAGCAGAGCTTGTGATCGAGGCCGTTGTCGAGCGGCTTGACGTGAAGCGCGAGGTCTTCAAGAAGCTGGACGAGTTATGCGAACCAGGCGTGGTGCTTGCCACCAACAGCAGCAGCATCAAGGTATCAAAGATCGAGGGGGCGACCCGGCACCCTGAGAGGGTGTTGAACATGCACTTTTACTCGCACCCCTGGAGGAGGAGGATTCTGGAACTCATGAGGGGGACAAGCACGACTGATGAAGCCATGGAGGCGGCGAGGAAGTTCAGCTACAGCATAGGAGTCAAGCCCCTCATCGTGCTCAAGGAGAGCACGGGATTCATCTTCAACAGGGTCTGGCGGGCCATTAAGAAGGAGAGCCTCACGGTGCTGGATGAGGGCGTGGCCTCTTTCGAGGACGTTGACCGGGCGTGGATGAGCCTCTACGGCACCGACATGGGGCCATTTGGACTCATGGACCGGGTCGGGCTAGACGTGGTGAGAGATATTGAGATGGTCTACTACGGTGAATCAGGTGACTCGAAGGATCTGCCCCCAGAGGTGCTGCTCGAAAGGATCAGCAAGGGCGAGCTGGGGGTGAAGACGGGGAAGGGCTTCTACACCTACCCAGACCCCGAGTACAGGGAGTCGGGGTGGCTGATCAGGGAAGAATAAAACTGCACGCGCCTACATTAAATATCCAAAAATCACCATATGGATCATGAAGAAAGACAGTTTTGAGGGAATTCTTTGCCTCCCGGTTACTCCATTCAACAAGAAGGACGAGGTTGACGAGGCATCCCTCCGGCAGATCACTGAGAAACTAATCACGGACGGGGTTAGCGCGCTGGTTCCCACTGGTGCCACGGGCGAGTTCCCGCACCTGCTCCACGAGGAAAGGAAGCAGATATGGGAGATTGTGCTCGACCAGGCAAACGGCAGGGTCCCCATCCTTGCAGGGACGGGGGCAATCAGTACCAAGGAGTCACTGATGTTTACGCAGCAGGCGCTCGATGTGGGCTGCGACGGCGTCATGCTCAGCCACCCGCTACTATTCAACACAACAGACAAGGAGACGTACGGCTACTTCGAGAAGATCGCGACCAAGGTGGATATTCCCATCCTGATGTACAACAACCCAGGACTTGGCCGAACCATGTCCCCGGGCGTCATCGAGAGGCTGGCGGACAACTTTGAGAACATCGTCTCGTACAAGGAAGACGACTTTGACAACGACAGGTTCGCCAAGATCATCTACAGGTGCAGGAAGAAGATCTCCATATTCATCGGGAACCCGGCGGTGTACCTGTCATTCCTCAGCCATGGTGCCCACGGCGCACTCATCGCACAGTACCAGTCGTTCCCACACCTGATACACGGGCTGAAGGACTCATTCGAGAAGGGCGACACCGAGAAGACCATGCACTATCACGAGAGGATTTTGAAGATGTTCGAGATCATCGACAGGAACTTTGTGGGCACCAGCTTCGCTGGTTATCACAAGGCAATATGGAAGATCAGGGGGGCGGACATGGACCTCAGGGTTAGGGGGCCGCAGACACCTGCGAAGCCAGAGATGCTTGAGAAGGCAAAGACCGAGTTCATGGAACTGGACATCCCGGACAACTGGTACGTCGATTGATAGGGCGCGAGCACCCCAACTTCCTTTTCTAACCCATCCTGAACGAGTATAGGTACCCCAGGTTGTCGAAAACGTACAGGTGGTCACCAACCGCAACGGGGACGCCTGATAACCCGGAGAGGAGGGGTATCTTTTGCTTCAATTCACTGCTCACCGCGTCCAGCAGGTAGACGTTCCCGTCATTTGAGCCGATTATGACCGTGTCGGTTGACTTGACTAGTGTCGGCGACGACAGGATTGAATCTCCTGTCCTGAACTTCCAGACTTTATCACCGTTCGACGAGTTAACCGCGTAAACGTACCCAGCGTGGTCACCGAAATATATCAACCCGGACTCCGCGTTTACCGTTGGCGACGACATGCTGGAAGTCCGGGTACTGAACGACCACCTGGAAATCCCCGTGGTGATATTGATGGAGTAGAGGCTCCCGTCCCACGATGTGATGTACGCCATGCCATCGCTGACTGAGGCAGTGGTCTTGATGTCCCCTCCCGTCTTGAACCGCCACCGCTCGGTCTGGTTGCCCATCCAGTAACAGTGGAGGTACCCGTCGTTCTCTCCGATGAAGATAACCCCTGAATCAGGGTCAATGGTGGGCGTGCTGTGGGGGTGGTTCCCGAACTTATCGCTCCTGAAGACCTCCTCCCCGGTATCGGCGTCAACCCCGACGATGTAACCAGCTGGCTCCTTCATCTCCACCCCGATGTACACCGTACCGTTGTACAGGGTCGGCGAAGAGCCAATAAAGTCCCCAAGGTTGGAGCCCCAGACGCGTTTCCCCGTCTCGCAGTCCACAGCGTAGAGCCTACCATCATACCCACCGATGTACACGTATCCCCTGCTAGGGTCAATGGTTGGTGAGCCGTGGATTCCGTTCTTTGAGAAGCGGGTGGTGAACCTCCACTTTTTCAGGCCAGTCACGCGGTCAACCGCCACCAGGCTCCAGGTATCGAGCCCGATGTACAGGTTTTCATCGTCCACCGCCGGGGAGGATTTTGATGCGCCGTACTCCCTCCAGTTCAGCCTCTTGGTCCTCCATTCAGGCTCCAGCCCGGAGCCCACGGTGGAGTCAGGTGGCGCGATTCCCTGGTGACGCACGTCGTTCCTGTACGTGTTCCAGTTATCGCTCTCGGTGATTGATACTTCACTATAATTGGCGGTATCCTGCCCAGACTCGAAGAAAACCGCGTAGACGGTTAATGGTAGTAACAGGATAGCGATAATTGGTATGATTCTCCTCAATCTGTCAATCATGCGGGTCAACGGGCTTTCTCAGGATACCTGTTGTTTTGGGTATAAGAAAGTTAATCGTGTTGCAGTAAATAGAGGCCACCTGGATCTCAGGGGAAATTAGGCGGAGAAGGTCTCCATAATTTGGCATCAGATTATGACCTAATTAGGGTGTAATCTTGAAAAACGGTTTATAATGCATTTTCATCAGCTTAGGGTAGAGGACGATGAGCATGGTTGAGAGTCTGGACGTGATCAGTGACACCAACATAATCGTGGAGAACCTCGTCATATTCGCGAAGGCAATACTGGAGGGCGCTCCCGTCAAGATGGTGTCCTCCAAGAA
This sequence comes from Candidatus Bathyarchaeota archaeon, assembly GCA_018652685.1. Taxonomy (GTDB): domain Archaea; phylum Thermoproteota; class Bathyarchaeia; order TCS64; family TCS64; genus RBG-16-57-9. The sequence continues at coordinate 119,718 of JABIBQ010000028.1, read as the reverse complement.
TTCCGTAAGGTGGAGGAAGCTTGGGCTGTTGTATTACTCACGGAGTAAACAAAAATACTATACAACAAATTACTCCGAGAGCCTCGTGAGAGATGTGCTCACACAAAGAGGGCTCATCTAGGAGAGTATTTTTTCCGCGTCCTCCCTGCTGAGGAAGTTCATGACCAGCGGTTGGGACTGGTCATCCTGCGACTGCTGCCAGGTCGCGTAGAACCCTTCCCTTGTCTCCAAAATGTCAACGTACCTGCTGCAACCGGTCCCCATGGGGGAGGTGAAGAGGGGCTCCTTGACTGAGAGTCTCTGGATGTCCCCGACTCCGGAAGCATCGGAGACCGCCAGTCCACCCAGCTCTTCACAGGAATACCCACGGGGTCTCTTCAGCGCCTCCTTATGCTCATCCAGGTCGCGCATCGACTCGGCTCCATCGTAGAAGATCAGGGTCTTGGGACCGTCCGCGAATTTGCCAACCCGGGGCACGTTGAGCCATGCAGTGGCTCTGCTTACGGCCACGTCCCATGTGAACCCCCTCTGGAGGAAGTTGAAAACTGGTTCATTGAGTTCTCGCCTTTCGTTGATAGAACAGTAGGCGGTGTTGGAACTTGACCAGCTGAAAGGGTGCGTGACAAAGCCGAGTACTGTGCCACCATTTGCTAGTTTGTGGATTGTCGGGTCCTTCAGGTGGAGCCATCGTGGGTCACTAGACCGGAGGACCGTCTTGAGTGTACATTCCGATATCGACTCCACGTCTCTTGCCTTGCAGTATTCAATTGTCCAGATACCAGTGTCTGGTTTCTGGTACTCAACGATATCATCGGGATAGGAAAGCGCCTTCTCGGAGGAGACGTACAGCTCCACGCCGTCAGGGGTAAAGCTCAGGGTGGAGCCCTCGATGGATTTCACGGCCCTGCCCTCCTCATCCATCCCTGCCAGGTCGTTCTTTGAGAGTGAGATTACTTTGTCAAAGGTGTAACCCGCGTCCTCTGACCTGAACACAGCTAGCTCAAGCCCCCTCTCACCTAAACCCAGACCTTTCCGTGAGTCACCGGCGTTCCTGTATCGACCCACTAGGTAGAGGAGGTCCTCGTGTTGAGACATATTTCCTCCCCCAAACCAGTAACCGGATGCCCTCTGGTTGGGTTCAATTATGACTCTTGCCTTCTCTTGATTGACAAGAGCATACCCGAATCGGGTTAACTTCTCATGGCTCATCGGTTTGACCCCCGGTACAAACAGGGCACTTTAACAGATAATGCCTTTCATTAGTAAAGAAAGTGGCTCAATCGAGGACTTTTTCCATGTTTCCCCAGAGAATAGCAGATTTCTCTGCTTCATCGAGTACAGCAGAGTTCTTTATGACGTTCACTGGATCAACCACGGCCATTGGCGCAGGCCAGTCAGTGCCAAGGACAACCCGTTCAGCACCCACCATGTCAACAAGGAAACGCAAGTTCCTGTCAGTGAAAGTGGTCGTGTCATAGTAGAACCTGTCAAGATAGGTGCTCGGGGGCTTCTCAGTCTCCCCCCTGTATTTTGGGAACATCTCCCAGCCCTTGTCCATCCTGTCAACCGCGAACGGCACGTAGCCACCCGCGTGCCCCAGACAAATCTTGAGGTCAGGATGCCTGTCCATAACTCCACCACCAACAAGACACCCGTAGGTCAGGGTCCTGTCAACTAGGTTGCCAACGGTGTTGTGCAGGAAATATTTCCTTGTCCTTATCTCGGTAACGGTTGGCCCGTACTGGTGTATTAGAATGAATACTCCAAGTCTCTCGGCTAGAGACCAGAATGGTTCGAAGGCTGGGTCATCGTACGTCAACCCATTGACATGGTCATCGATCATGAAGCCCTTCAACCCGAGTTTCGTCATTCCCTTCTCCATCTCGGTTAACGCAAGCGGGATATCCTGCATTGGGAGCGTCCCTAGCCCCATGAATCGGTCTGGGTGGCCCCGTGATAACTCTGATATCTCCTCGTTGCACTCCGATGCTATCTTGGCCGTAACCTCGGGCTCCTGGTTGTACTGGTAGAACACATCCGTGGGTGAGACCATCTGTGTGTCCAGCCCAATCCTGTCCATCTCCTCGATCCTACGCTCGGTGGTCCAGAGGTTCTTTGGATTATCCAGCTCCCCGTCCTCAGCGGTCATCCCGTACCAATCCTTACCGGTTAACGCGACCTCGCTGAACCTGTGTGGGGTCAGGTGTATGTGTATGTCTATTATTTTTCCCATTGTTTTCACCTTGTCAAGTACTCGTACGCTGATAGGAGATGCACCTTCACGATGTGGATGAACTCCTCCACCTCGACGTACTCGTCCACGGTGCCCATCCCGTGGTTCATTGGACCATAATAGTAGGAAGGTATTCCCTTGCTCCTCCAGAACTTGAGGTCAGACCCACCAAGGCTCACGATGGGTACTGGATCAATTCCCAGCAACCTTGAGTTCCCCCGCATTATCGAAGCCATCTCTGAGTCAGGTGGGCTCCAGAGTGGGCCATCGTACCTTGTAACCTCGACAGAGGCTCCCTCATACTTTGATACTATCTCTTCTACCTTCGGCAAGACATCGTCCTTGCTCAAGCCGGGTGGTAAACGCAAGTCCACCTCGAAGCTGCACGCCCTCGGGATCACATTGACTTTGAGACCGCCCTCGATGGTACCGATGTTGACGCTGAGCCTGCTCATAATCTCGGCACCACCCTCTCCTAGGGCTTTCTCTGCCGCGTCATGTCCTTCGTCGATGGCCTTCCTCAGGTTTTCGGGATATGGGACCGGAATCTCGTTCAGTGACTCCAGTTCAGTTATGATCTTGGACGCGATCTTGATGGGGTTGACACTCAGGTGGGGGTACGCGCCATGCCCTCCCTTGGACTTGACCCTCATCTTGAGCCACAGGATTCCCTTCTCGCCGAACCTGATGGTGTAGGGGCTGCTGGGCTCGCCGTTGATGCAGCAATCGCCCAGCGTCTCGGGGACGTTCTCGATGAGCCAGCCGGCTCCAAGTCTGCCACCTGTCTCCTCGTCGCTTACGGCGGTCAGCGTGACGCTTCCTTTGAGCTGTTCCCTGAGCTCGTGGAGCACAAGGTAGGTGTAAATAGAGGCCGTGGTTCCTGCCTTCATATCGCATGCCCCGCGACCGTAGATTTTACCGTCTACAAGCTCGCCGCCCCAAGCCTCCTGGCTCCAGCCCTCGCCTGAGCCAACTGGGAATACATCGATGTGACCGTTTAGAATCAGTTTCTTGCCTTCAACGGGTGACTGGAATGTGCTGACGATGTTTGGTTTCTCAGAGTCAGGTCCAACCACTTGGTACTCGACCCCTTTCCCGTCAAGATAATCGGTGATGTAACTCGTCGCTTCCCGCGTGTCTCCCGGCGGGTTAGGACTCTTTGCCCTCAGGAACCCCCTGAGGAAAGTAATTAGCTGGTCCTTATCCGCATCGACTCTGTCAATAAGCATCTGCTTGGTGGTGCTCGGCCCCATGGAGATAAGACAATGAACCCCGGATAAGAGATATGCGCTAGGCAGCCTTTTTCATAGACTGATAGGTTTCCCTGTTGACCTGCTCCATCCAGGAGTCAAATGTCTTCCGGTTAACCGCACCACTTGTCTGACGGGTCACTGATTTGAACAGGGGGATAAAGTTGTGCCTGATGGCCTCGATGAACTCGTCTGTGACATCTGCGGACCAGACATCGTTCTCGATCATTACCTTCTTGAACGCAGCGATCGCATGAGGGTTGTCCAGCAGGTTGTAACAGTAACTCTCACCAGTGAATGGGGTGAAGAACACCTGTTTTGAGATCATATCGACAGAGGATTTGAGCATGATATCCGCTGATGAGGCACCGATCAGGATGGAGTATTCTCCGCTGTCCACGATCCACTCCGCGTAATGGTCATCATAGTACGCGAAAGCCCTCTCCGATAGCTCAAACGAGATCTCCTTGGACTCACTTGGCTCAAGGTGTATCTTGGCGAATTCCTTCAGCTCCTTCTCGGGTCGCTTGAGCTTTGAGCCATGTGGTGCAACATAGAGCTGAACTATCTCCTTCCCTGCAATTTTTCCCGTGTTGGTGACCGAAAGGGTGACAGTGAGCATTTCCTCGTTAGTCATTGACTCTTTGTCAAGCTTTAGGCCACTATACTGGAACTCAGTGTAGCTCATACCGTACCCGAATGGGAAGGTTGGCGTGATTTTCTTTTTCTCATAGTACCTGTAACCCACGAAGATGCCCTCGGCATACATGTGCGCCCCGTTCTCTCCTGGGAAGTTCAGGTACCCCGGTGAGTCCTCGATTTTCTCTGGGAATGTAATGGCAATCTTACCAGAAGGGTTCACGTCACCGAATAGAACATCGGTAACTGCTCCAGCGCCTGACTCTCCTCCCAGCCAAGCCTCGACGATAGCCGATACCTGCCCCATCCAGGGCTGGACGGCAACAGCTGAGCCGTTCTGCAGCACCACTATTACATTCTTGTTGATTTCAGACACTGCTTTAATGAGCTCAATATGAGTTGCGGGCATATTGTAGTCGGTCCTGTCATGTGTCTCGGTCTCCACCTCCTCTGGGAGACCAGCGAACAGGATAACAACTTCGGATTTTGAGGCAAGAGCCGTCGCCTCGTCCAGTAGCTGCGCACTAGTCTCGTGGTCAATATCATATCCCTGCGCATAGGATACGTTGCCTGCCTTTGCCTTGACCTCAGTTAGAGGAGCCAGCAACTTTCTTGGGTTCACGATGGAACAGCCAACTCCTTGGTAACGCGGAGTCTCGGCGAAGGATCCTATTACGGCGATCTTCTCGTCACCTTTCAATGGCAGAGCTCCGTCGTTCTTAAGGAGCACAATGGATTCACCTGCTGCTTTCCTCGCTATCTCATGGTGTGCATCAAAGTCTGCCTTCACCTTTTCCAGGTTGGCGTATTTTTCGATGATGTAAAGAATCCTCCTGCAAGAGTCATTAAGCTGCTCCATGGAAACCTTACCATCTTTAGCAGCCTCTAGTAGCACGGCTTCACTGAACAGGTTTTGAGGCATCTCGATGTCCATCCCGGCGTTGAGTGCATCCGCCCTATCGTTTACGGCCCACCAGTCGCTGATAATAGCGCCTTGGAAACTCCACTCCTTCTTTAGAATATCAGTCAAGAGGCGCTTGTTCTCAACTAGGCTTGTCCCGTTGACCTTGTTGTAACTCTCCATCACCATTGATGGGTTAGCCTGCTTGACTATTCGCTCGAATACGGCGAGGTATAACTCTCTGAGGGCTCTCTCCTCGACTATCGAGTCCATGCTGAGCCTTTCAAACTCGGCGTTGTTGCACACGAAGTGCTTCAGTGTCGCCCCGACTCCCGTGCTCTGGACTCCATTGATGTAAGAGGAGCCAAGCTCACCGGCGACAACAGGGTCCTCGCTCAGGTATTCGTATGATCGGCCGCACAGCGGATGCCTTACGATGTTCACTCCAGGTGCCAGTAAGAGTCCAATCCCCAGCTCGCGACACTCCTCGCCGATTGACTGCCCTACCTTGTATAGTATCTCACGGTTCCAGCTGGATCCTAGAGTAGCCATGGACGGAAAACTAGTGACAGGGTGGAGTAGGTCAAGGTAACCAGACCTAGTCGTTAAGTGGGATAGGCTGCTCATATCCCACTTGGCACTCTGGGTGTAGCTCTGTTTTTTCATCCAACGAGGACCGTGGGGTCCATCGCTCATGAAAACGGCTGGGATCCCTAGACGCTCGATCTTCTTGGTGCTCCACGGGCCGAAACCTGAGCATAGCGAGACCTTCTCTTCGATGGTTAGTTGTTCAAGGATGGAGTCAACATCGGACATGATGGAAATCACTACAACCATTGCAGTCCTATTTGATAAAACTCACCGTTTTCGATAGCATTTTCTACGAGTGTGGATACATGTCAGGCATGTACGAGAAGGACGGCAAGCGGTACAACTGCTGTGAAAGCGTAATCATGTTCGTGAACGACGAGATACCACTGGAAGGCTTTGGGAAAGAAGTAATGAGGGCAACATCCAACATGGGTGGCGGCGGCGGGGGCTGGGGAAGCCTCTGCGGTGCTGTAAGCGGGGGATGCATGGTCTACGGGCTGCTCATGGGCACCAACGGCGACGAGGCCCCGGATGAATACACGGCAATCAGGGAAAAAGCGAGGGAGAAGACCCAGATCTACCTGCAAATGTTCGAGGACAAGTGGGGAAACGTCAACTGCTATGACCTGCTCGGGGCGAATACTAGAACCGAGGAGGGTAAGAAAAAATACGCAGAGAACAGGGCAAATGGCATCTATTTCTGTGAAGACTATGTAAAATGGTCAGCGAAAAAGATAATCGAGCTGGTCAGGACGGATCCTGACATCAAGCTCCCCTAGCCACACCATTCCATAATAATTCTAGCTGTAACCTTTATGGCCCTGATGTAGTCATCCAGGTCAACCCACTCGTCCTTTCCGCCAGTGGTGGCAAGATCACCCGCAAGGGGCCCGTAGCCGACGTTTGGTATATCAGCGATCAGCATAGGTGTCCTGACATCGCTCTTGGAGTAAAGGGGGTTGCTGAACGGCCTCTCACCTGTGACGTCCTCGATTGCGTCCATGGTTGTGACGACAACGGGGTGATCCAATGGGATCTCAACTCCCTGGGTGCCCTGAATCCACTCAATCACCAGAGGGTTCTCCTTGAGCCATGGGTCTGAATCTGAGATTCTCTTGACCTCTGCCTCGACCTCCTTGACCGTTGCATCGATATCCTCCGGTGGTGGGAATGTCAAACCAAAACCGAGAGTGCAGTCCGGTGGCATGTCCGTGAGGTTGTCCTTCTTGCCTGACTCGATGTATGTGTTGAGTAGCTGTGTGCCCCTACCGATGTAATCGTTGAGCGGCGGGTAGGTGATCCTCTTCCTCCTCGTCTCGTCGAATTTCTTCATCTCGTCGATGACGTACATGGCCTTGTCGATGGGGTTCACGCCCAGGTGGTGGAATGTTACCTGAACGAACTCGGTCTTTGGTGGCCTCATGCCCTTGACCTTGATCCTGAACTTGAGCAGCCCGGATGTGAGGGTCTTGACCTCTTTCATTCCTAGCTCGGATTCACCTGGGTGTATGTACAGTGCTGCATCAGCCCTGTACCCGTCCATCAGTAGTGCGGCTATTCCCCATGCGTTCCTCTTTGCGGTTGCGCTCATCAGGTAGACATCGCCCTTCGGCTTGTACCCAGCCTGTATCAGCGCACCGACTGCCTCGGTCATCATACCGATTCCTGCACTGTCATCAGCGACTGCCCATCCATACATCTTGTTGCCGATTATCTGACCTGTGTGGGGCTCCTTCTTCCACGTCTCTGTCTTGATTGGGTCGCCGTCCGGGTGGGTGATGAGCATAAGGCTCTTGCCACCGCCAGTTCCTTTGTAGACTCCAATTACGTGAGTCCTATCGGTCATGTCGATTGCTTCTGCCACCGCGAACTCCTTTTTCAGCTGGACATCCACTGGCAGCAGCTTCTTTATATGGACCTCGCATCCAAGCTCTTCTAGCCTGTCAGCGATCCTTTGCTGGAAAGCCTCCTCTCCCTCTGGGTACCATCGAACCAGGTTTCCCAGTAGCTCGATGTATTCTTCCCTGTTCTCATCGATTATTTTGTCTACTTTTTCAATCATAGGCGTAACCGCTTTGGGGATAGACAAGCCTCATTCGATATAAAACAGACTATGCCGGAGGAGCCGAGATTAATTTTATACAACATGCGGGAATATGGGGGTATGGACCAGTTCGTAATCCCGATAATTCTCAGCGCTGATCTGTTCATCATTGCACTATCAATTTTCGGTGTCATTGACTCGATAAAGGAGCACGAGACAAGGCCAACAGTGATCATCTCGCTGGGGGGGCTGGGGCATACCGCATTGATCCCGGTCATCCTGTACATGCCTGCATTGAGGCAGCTTGTTCTCGGGTACTTCGGGGTTATTGGGGTGGTTCTCATCGTCCTACTCATCCCCGCTAAACAGAACAAGGAAGCCCTCCTCGGGAGCAAGGGGTACAGGAAGGGCGAGTACAGCAGGGTGGATGAAAGGGACATCGTGTTCGCACGAAACAAGCTGAAGCAGGACACACCTCAGTATGAAGAGTACTACAGGAGTCACCCGAAATCCAAGACGATCGATGACACCATTAGGGTTCAGAGGAGCAAGAGGCAGCTGGGAAAGATAGACGGAGGCCATCCCGCGAACAGGTCCATGATCCAGGCAAACCACGCAATTTCACCTATTCTTGGCAGGGTAGCCCATGCCGTCCCCAAGGATGGGGCTGTCAGGGAGGAAATTTCGCCTGAGAGGGCAACAGAGATAGTGAAAGGACTGACTAAACACCTTGGAGCGTGCAGCGTGGGGACTTGCGAAGTGAACCCGGATGTGGTTTATTCACATAAAGGAGAGATCCACTACGAGAACTGGGATGATTGGGGTAGACCTATAGAAGATACTCCTGGGTACGCGCTGGTGTTCGTCACCGAGATGGCCTACGAGAACGTGGCGTCGGCCCCACATACCCCGGAGTCTACGGAGTCAAGCAACAACTACGCGCTTGGAGCCTACATCAGCACCGTTGTGAGCCAGTGGTTCAGGAACATGGGCTACATAGGACTGGCTCAGCACCAGAGACATTACACGGTCATCACCCCTATGATAGCCCTAGACGCGGGCCTGGGTGAGGTGGGCAGGCAAGGGTTCCTCATAACGCCCAAACAGGGTGCAAGAGTCAGAGTATTCGCAGTGTTAACGGACATGCCGCTGGTCTCGGACAACCCCATAAGCTTTGGAGTTGACGAGTTCTGCGTCAGGTGCCAGAAATGCGCCGAGACATGCCCAAGCAAGAGCATCCCCTTGGGGAAGAAGACAATCAACAACGGCGTTGAGAAATGGATACTAGAGCCCGAGACCTGCTTCAAGTACTGGGGAGAGGTGGGAACCGACTGCGGGATATGCATGGCTACATGCCCGTTCAGCAGGCCGGACACTTTGATCCATAACATAATCAGGTGGTTCGTCGCTAACAGCCACCTCGCCAGGATATACTTCCCCTACGTCGAATACGCCCTTTATGGTAGGGACTGGAAGCCGAAACCTGTGTCAAAGTGGCTCAATTACGATTAGGACTTCCTGAACCTGACCCTGTACTCGAAGGATGGGTACTTTTTCGCGTTTTTGACCATCTTCGAGGCGATGGCGGATGGAAGATCGACGCCCAGGGTTGAGGAGTAGTACCACCATTTTCCTGATTTCCTCCATCTTCCACCTGATGTCCAGGGCTCCATGCACGTTGTCATCGTATACTATCGATGATCCGCCTCGAGTTGTAGACAGAATCCGTATCAGATGTAATTGAATGGATTCTTTTTTAGTGGTGATGGAAAAAAGGCTAGGCTCCTGTTGCCTGGCCCGGTTTAGGGTAGTAGGGCGCTGACGCTGGGACTGCAAAAACCCTGGTTCCCATCTCCCTGTCGATCATGAGCTTGCCCCGCCCATCATCCCCCACTATCTCTAGCTGCTGGACGGCCTCGCTTGCGTTGGCCTCCTCCTCTACCTGCTCCTCGACGAACCACTGGAGCATGTTCAGAGTGGCGTTGTCGTTGAGATCTCGTGCCACCTTCACAATGTGGTTTATCCTCCCCGTGATGTGCTGCTCGTGGGCGTACGCTGTCCTGAAAATCTCAAGGGGACTTAACCAGCTGGACGGCGGTTTCTCGATAGCCAACAGTTCAGCCCTGTCACCTCTTTCAAGGATATAGTTGAGGAAGATATCGGCGTGTATCTTCTCCTCCCTCGCCTGTACATGCATCCAAGTAGCCAGCCCCTTGTACCCGGTGGCCTCAAGGTCAGTGGCCATGGCGAGGTAAATGTAACTACTATAGGTCTCTTCCTGAATCTGCTTGTTCAATTCCTTCAACATTTTTGGATCCATAACAATCAAAAAAGCTAGGAAACCGCGGCTAATAACGGTTATACAGGGTTGGATGTATCCTTCAGGGGAGAGTAAAATAACGAAATATTGACTCAAGTCATTTTCTGGGCACGACAAGGGTGATCATCTCGTCGTTCCTGACCGAAGAGCCGCCTGTGTCCTCGTAGTACTGCCTCAGTTCAGCGATCCCTTTTGACAATCCTTCCTCGGTGATGGGCCTGAACATGCTCCAGAGCTTCTTGGTGGCGATCTCGATGAACCCCTCCACGGTCTGGTACCGCTCCTCCGAGTACTCGTGGAACTCCACATCCCTAAAGTCAGCTTTATCGAAATACTCTTTGAACTCCTCATCGCTTGGGTAAACATCAAGTTGGTTCTGCTTGATCTCAGGAAAATACTTGAACACCACTTTTTGGTGCAATTGCCTGTGGCCGATGGTCCTGATGACGACAGTCCCGTAATCCTTCAACGCCCTACCGCACTCATCCGCCGTACCCTGCCTATCCTGGATGTGGTGCCAGACCTGACTGCTGAAGATGCAGTCGAGGATCCCATCCCTGACGGGTAGCCATTCCCCGATGCCGTTGAACCAGTGAACGTCCCTTGATTTCTCACGTGCCTGGCCAAGCATGCCCACAGCGGGGTCCATACCCAGCATTAACGCGTCCGACGCACGTCCTATTCCTACGGTGTAGAGCCCCGTGCCGCAGCCCAGGTCAAGGACAACGTCCTCCTCCTCAAGGCTGGCGAGCCGCTTTGTCTCGTTCCCCCATAGCTCAAGGTCCTCGCCCCTGCGACCCTTGTCGTACTCGGAGGCGATCCTACTGAACTCCTTGCCTGATTTCCTGCTGTAGTCGCGGCTCATGGCGTTTGAATGGGGATAAAAGGGTTATAAAATAACCTAGGAGATGAGCTGGTTGTACCTGGCAGCGTCGATGTTCCTGCTTGTAACGATGATAACCACCTTCTCTCCTTTCGCCTCCACCTTCCCAGTCATCAAACCTGCGAGCCCCACCGATGACGCGGCCTCAACCATCAGCTGCTCCTCCCTCTGGAACGCCCTCATTGCCTCGATGATCTCGGAGTCCTCCACCAGGTGGGTCTCATCAACCGTCTTGCTACAGATCTGGAAAGGAAGACTACCAAACCCACCCAGCAGGCCGTCGGCAATGCTCTCCTCTATCTCAATCTCCTCGTGCGCCACCCCGTCCCTGAGCGAGGTGTAGGCGCCTGGGGCGGCTGATGGCTCCACACCGACGATCCTGATGTCGTCTGAGATGGTCTTGGCCGCAACTGATATCCCTGAGATCAGTCCACCTCCACCAATTGGCACGATGATTGTGTCAACATCAGGTAGGTCCTCCATGACCTCAAGGCCGATGGTCCCCTGCCCAGCTATGACCCGACGGTCACCGTGGCTGTGAACGAAGGTCGCGCCTGTCTCCTTCTCGTACCGCCTGGACTCCTTGTAGGCGTCGAAAAAGCTGTTTCCATGGTAGATTAGCTCTGGCTCCCACTCCATGATCCGCTTGACCTTGGCTGGGTCGGCGTCCTCCGGTACATAGATCCTCGTCGGTGGCCTCCCAAACAGTGTTGACGCGAAGGCAACGGCCAGCGCGTGGTTTCCACTGGATGCCGTAACCAGACCTTTGTCAAGTTCACCCTGGGTCAAGGATGAAACGTGGCTCACCGCCCCGCGTACTTTGAAGCAGCCGCACCTCTGCCAGCATTCTGGCTTGATATATATCTCGCTTCCCGTGAGCTTGCTCAGCGAGTCGCTGAAGATTAGGGGTGTCCTGTAGATGTACTGTTTGATCCTGTTACGTGCGGCCCAGATCTCGCTTGGGTCGAAAACGTCTCCGAGGTCGAGTTTCATGAGTAATTGTAGTCGGTTGAATACATCAGTTTTACCGCGGGTTTTCCGACGGAGCAAAGTTTAATATTGTTTAGACCTTATTTGGGAAAGCGCGAGCCGCCGTAGCTCAGCTCGGTAGAGCGTCTGCCTGTTAAGCAGTTGGTCTTCGGTTCGATTCCGAACGGCGGCGCCAATCAAACTACTTCTACAGTGCCTATCTGTAGGAGGGTAATTACCTGGGTTTCGAGATTTATCGTGGCCCTTACCTCGATTCGTATCTTGTTGATACTCACGCTAGCGGGGTCGAACTCGAACGGGAAGTATGTCTCAAGTTTCACCTGGTAGCTATTGTCTCCGACCTCGGTGTTGTTCGTTGGATTCCAAACCAAAGTTCCCATTAACGTGTCGATGTCTTGAAGCAGAATGATATTTGCAGAGTTGAGACCAACCAGTGTCGCCCACTCAGAGAAATCCTGGCTCTCCAACACCAGGAGGGCGTAGACCTCGTCGTTTATTGCCTCCTTGAAATAGGAAGACGGGTTTGCCATATAGGCGGTGAAGATTCTGATTCCGTCGTTCTCCCTGACAAGATCTTGAGCTGCTTTTAGCTCAATGTTCATAGAATTGTAAGCTGAGATTAGGTCGGCGAATTCGTTGACGACCCCATCCCAGTCATCGTCTAGGGTCACAAAGTCCTCGTTTAGCTGGTTTAATGTGTCCTCCACATCATCCAGCTCGCTGTTCAGCGTGACCTGCCCGTTCTCGATGGTCGTCACTCTATCGGAAACACCGTCGATGATGTCGGTCAGGGCAAGTATGCCTTCAAGACTGTCCCCGATGACAGCTATACTCCGGTTCATGGAGTCTAGACTGACTCCTAGCCCAGCCACGTCTTCCTCGACATCCATCACCTGTCCCTCAATGGTCCTGCTCCTCTCGTTGACCATGTTTGGGTAGAAAACCGCATAACCTGATCCCAGGCCTAGGCTGAGTCCTATTATCAAGCCAATGATGACTAGGAGAAGTGGTTTTGAGACGGGTAATCTGCGTTCCATGATTAGACTATTGTCCACTGGTAAAATAAACCTTTGAGCCGCGTCAGGCGTTGAAGTGGTCCCATCCACCTTTCTTGATTGGGACAACTTCCCCCTCGTGAGCGTAAACGATTTCATCGCTCTCCGAGACTGTCCCGATAGTTATCAACTCGCATTCCACGTCCTCTAGGGCACGTGCGATCTTCCTTCGGTTCCTGGGCGAGTACGTGAACACCAGCTCGTACTCCTCGCCCCCGAACAGGGCCAAGTCGTTAGGGTTAAGGTCGTTGTAGACCGCAAACTTTTCCGCGGTGGGGTGAACCGGGATTTGGTCCAAAGTGAACCCGTACCCGCTGCTCCTCATGAGGTCGTAGAGGCTGACGCTGAGCCCGTCGCTGGAGTCCATGCAGCTGGTAACGCATCCGGTTTCAGCGAGGGCAATCCCTTCATTTACCCGCGCCTCTGGAAGATAGATCGAGTTCAGGATTGTTTCATTGAGTGCATCGGGCAGCGGCGTGTCGTCCAGGAGGTACTTGAACCCCGCGGAGGTCAGCCCAAAGTCGCCGGTCACCGCCAGCTTGTGCCCTGGCTTGACGCCGTTATCTCGCTTCATAATCTTCTTTGACTCTGTTATGCCCATTGCAAGCCCCGAGATAATGACGTCGTACGCCTCGTTGGTGTCGCCGCCGACCACGTAGGAGTCATACATCCTGGCCCCGGCTTCGAAGCCCTTAAGCAGCTCCTCTGCATCCCCGACACTGTAATCGCTGGGGATTGCGAGGCTGGGCATGAACGCGATGGGCTTGACGCCCTTTGCCGCCAGGTCGCTGATGTTCATAACAACGGCCTTCCTTGCCGCCTGGAACGGGGTCATCCCCTTCGGGATATCCGTCTCCCACACAAGCATGTCTGTGTTGACCACGATTGCCCTGTTGTTACCGATGTCAATGGCAGATGCGTCGTCCCAGAAGGGGATGGGCATATCTGGCATGGGCGTGAGGTGCTTCATGAATATCTCGATAAGGCTGCGTTCACCGATCTCGCTTACAGTGGGCATAGCTTTCACCCTGATTTCGACGCACACAGATTAAAACTTGGCTTTTAATCGGTGTCTTGAAGAGTGCCCAGTAAGGGTTCTGACCGAGTAAAGAATTCTCCTCAGCAATCATGGGCTGATTGAGTTTACTTTAGACAGTAAATACAATAATTACGATCGTACGTTGAATTGAGAGTTTTTTTATTGTAGTATCAAGAAGTAAGTTGATTTACGGAGCGTACAACCAGAATGACAGAGAAAAAGATGCCCCTCGATGATATCAGGGTCGTTGACATGACACACGTTTGGTACGGACCATGGAGCACCATGATGCTAGCATATCTCGGAGCGGAGGTTATCAGGGTTGAGCCCCCGTGGGGCGCCATTGACAGGTTGAGCCGAAGCGGAGTTTACGGAGGGATCCCGTACACGTTCCACCACCTGAACCTCAACAAGAAGGACGTTACACTCAACACAAAGGACCCAGAGGGTCTTGCACTCCTCAAGGAGCTCATCAGCTCAGCCGATGTGCTGGTCCAGAACATGAGTGTTGGAGCCATGGAGAGGATGGGTTTGGGTTATGATGTGCTACAGGAGCTAAAGCCTGACATTATCTACGCAGCCCTCAGCGGCTTCGGCCAGACAGGCCCATACAAGGAAAGGAAAAGCTATGCCATGATCGCGGAGGCCATGAGCAGCCACACAAGGCTCACAGGAGATGGAGTAGACCCAGAGGGACCACCAATCGAGATGGCTATGGCCTACGGGGACATAGGACCAGGAACCATGGCAGCCATGGGTATACTCGCAGCACTACGTCACCGGGACAGGACAGGCGAGGGACAGATGCTTGACCTAGCCCAGCTCGACATCATGACGGCGTTCAACCCAGGGGTCACACTGTACCAGCTTGGACAGGTGAAGCCATGGGAGATGAGGAGGGACAACCCCGGAGGAGGCGTTGGTGGCATGTTCAAGACAAAGGACGGCGGCTACATCAGGATCGGGGCGTACAGCCCCAAGGCGGTTGACGCCATCAAGACTCTCTTCGATGACGATGAAATTACCAAGGAGAAGCTGGAGAAATGGGCAAGCGAGACCGACAGGGATGAGGCAGTCGAGTTCATCCTAAAGGCAAAGCTTCCAGTTGCGCCCATCTACCACCTTGACGACACGGTTGCTGACCCACACCTTGAGGCTCGTGGAATGTTCCAAGAGATCGAGCACCCCACGGCGGGCAAGTACAAGGCGATAACCTTCCCCTTCAAGATGAGCAAGACTCAGCCGGAGATCAGGAGTCCTGCACCAGTATTGGGACAGGACAACAAGCACGTGATCTGCGAGATCCTGGGAAAGTCAGAGGAGTACTACGAGGAGCTCAAGAAGAAGGGCATCATCGCCTGGACCTAGCCTTCCACATTATTTTTTAACAGCCTGTACCATTACAGGCAATACAGTGCCTCGGTAGCTCAGTGGTAGAGCGGCACCCTCGTAAGGTGTAGGCCGCGGGTTCGAATCCCGTTCGAGGCTCCATTTCTAAGTTATTAATCGAGAACTAATTACAATCATTTGATTCATATGTTCACCACCCTTCACAATTTATACGAAATCAGGGTATTATTACGGGATTCAGCATGGACGACCTCATCTTCACCAACGCCAGCATACTTACCGAGAATGGGATAATCAAGGGCAGCCTGGCGGTCAAGGACGGGAAGATAACCGCCGTCGGTCAGGTTTCAGGTCAGGGAGCGAAAAGAACAGTTAATGTCGGGGGAAAACTCATCGCACCGGGTCTAGTTGACCTCCACGTCCACTTCAGGGAGCCCGGCTTCACCCAGAAAGAGGATTTCTTGACTGGGACCAGGGCCGCGGCTGCTGGTGGGGTAACAACCGTTGTTGATGAGCCAAACAACAGCCCCGTGACCAACAGCCATGAGACCATTGAGGGAAAGAGATGGATCATCGAGGGCAAGGCGTATGTTGACTACATGCTCCAGATGGCGGTCTACGCGGACGGGCTTGACGAGATCAAGAAGGCACGTGAGGCTGGAATCATCGCCTTCCCGGTGTTTGATGAGTTAGGAGACAGGCCCACAGGAATGGAGAACACGGGAGTCCTCTACGAGGCATTGAAAAGGATCAAGGAGGTTGATGGTCTCGCATTGCTCAACTGCAGGGAGTCCGATCTCGTCAATAAGACCATGAACGGGCTCAAGGAATCGGGGAGGAACACCCTCGCAGACTATATGGACCACTTCCCCCACGTCGCGGAGTCACTTGGAGGGGCGAAACGGATACTCCTCGCCCATGACGCCGGGGTGAGGGCCCACTTCAGGGAGGTATCAACGACCGAGACCGTCCAGATGATCAAGTTGATGAAGGGTTACATGGGCAAAATCACCGCTGAGGTGAGGCCAGACCACCTGTTCCTCAACTATGATAACACGAAGAATCTGGGACCATACGCCCAGCAGTGGACGCCACTGAGAACAAAAGCTGACTCGGACGCACTCTGGGAGGCACTGAACGATGGAACTGTCAACGTCATCGCCAGCGACCACGCGACCCACGCCGAGGAGGAGAAGAAAAGAGGTGCTGATAACATCTGGAAGTCCCCGCCCGGATTACCCGCAATCGAGTCCATGCTGTCGTTATTGCTGACTGCGGTGAACGAGGGCAGGCTCGGGCTTGAACGCCTCTTCGAGTGCGCGTCAACGAATCCGGCAAAAGTAATTGGACTCTACCCGAGGAAGGGAACAATCAAGGTGGGATCTGATGCGGACCTCGTGGTCATTGACCGGGAGAAAGAGTCGGTGATCAGGGGAGAAAACGCGAAGACCAAGACCCACTGGACGCCATACGAGGGCTGGGAGGTGAAAGGTGTCCCGGTTGCCACCTACGTCAGGGGCATCGAGACGTACGTTGACGGGGAGATCGTGGGGGAGCCGGGTCAGGGAAGGTTCCTGGGCCTGTAACGATACCCATATCAACTCTACCTGTCACCAATTTTATGGTGAAATAGGTGGCGAAATACATCCTATTGTCAACGCTAACAAACGAGGGACTGACAACCATCAAGAAAAAGCCCCAGCGCATCAAGGAAGTCAACAAGGAGGTCGAGAAGTACGGCGTAAAGGTCGTGGAACAGTATGCGACCCTGGGACCATACGACTTTGTCTCACTTGTTGAGGCTCCTGACAACGACGCCGTGTTCAAAATGAGTGTCGAGCTGGGAAGCAGGGGAACCGTCAAGATACTTAGCATGCCCTCGATGACCATCGACGCGTTCGTTGATTCGATAAAATAACCCTATTTTTTAAAAAAGGGAGATTATTTTCTCCCAAAATACTCTTTCTGGTAGCTGTCCTCGTCCATAATGCCTAGGCGGTCCATTGTCTGCTTCATGGCCTTCTGGTTCTGCTCGGATAGCTCCATCAGTGGCTTCCTCGGTTTGCCTACGTCTGCACCCACGAGGCTCATTGCGTACTTGAGGGGCACCGGGTTTGTCTCAGAGTACATCATCCTGATGAGTGGCAGGTACTTGTACAGTGCCTCCCTCATGTTCAGGACGTCGTCGTAGTTGGTCCATGGCTTGCTGATGGTGGAGATCTCCCTCGGGCAGAGGCTACCTGTGACGTTGCTTGTCCCCTTCCCGCCGCTCGCCATAACAACGGGTATCAACGCGTAGAAGGCGCAGTCGCAGCACAGGACGTTGAACTCGCCCCTGGTCAGCTCCACCGTCCTCATAACGCCGTATGGATTTGGTCCTGCCTCCTTGATTGCGACGATGTTCTCGTGCCTCGCCAGCCTTGCGATGGTCTCTGGCTCGATGTTTACGCCACACCTCTCCGGGTTGTTGTAGATTGCCAGCGGGATGTCAACGGCGTCGGCAACATCCTTGAAGTACTTGTAGAGGCTGCTCTGCTTTGGCTTGATGTAGGGCGGCTGGACTATGAGCCCCAGATCTGCCCCTGCTTCCTTGGCGTACTTGGCGTTCTCGATGGTCAGCTTCGTGGTCATGGCGGCTACACCTACCATGACAGGGATCTTTCCCCTGGCCTCGTCAAGGACAGTGTCGATGATTTTCTTTCTCTCGTCCGGACTGAGCAGAATTGCCTCGCCCGTTGAGCCCATGAGCAGGAGACCCGTGCTGTTGTTCTCGGCCTGGAAACCCACGAGCTTCCTCAGGACATCGTAGCTGACCTCGTCGTTATCGTCGAATGGGGTGACCACGGCTGGCCAGCTTCCCTCAACATTGTACTTCTTCATACCATGAGGCTAACAGTGATGCCTGATAAGGATAGCCTCGACGGCTTCAAATGTCTCCCAGTAAAGGGTTGTACATGGCTCCGCTCGACAAGAGGCACCAGTGGGAGCGCCCCGTGGTCTACGAGACCAACAGGAGAAAGCCCCACGCCAACGTTGTACCATCTGACCCGAGATATTCGTTCTCACTTGACGGTGAATGGGATTTCCACTGGGTCAAGAACCTGGATGAGGCTCCTGAATCTTTTAATGATCTCAACTGGGAAAGGGTCAATGTGCCACATTGCTGGGAGATGGAGGGGTACGGCAACTCCATCTACGTCGGCGAGGGTTACCCGTTCGTCCCGGACCCCCCGCGGGTTCCAGTCGAGGACAACCACGTTGGCACCTACCGCAAAGTGTTCAACGTGCCCCCCATTTGGGCGGACAGCGAAGTCTACATCGTATTCGATGGCGTTTGCTCAGCGTTCTATCTCACAATCAACGGAGAGGAGGTAGGGTACAGCCAGGGCAGCAGGACTGAGGCGGAGTTCAACATCACTGAATACCTCAGGGAGGGCGCGAACGAGATGATCGTCCAAGTCCTGAGGTGGAGCGACGGGACGTACCTTGAGGATCAGGACATGTGGCAGATGTCGGGGATACACCGAGGAGTGTACCTGTACTCGGCTCCGGGCGTCAGTATTAGGGACTATTACAGTCGAACGAAGTTCGATGAGGCGTACGAGAACGCCGAGTTGATGGTGACCGTGAGTCTGGAATCGATCCACAGTAAGGACGTGGAGGGCTACAGCGTTGAACTGACCCTGCTGGACGGAGAGGAGGTGGTTAAGACCGACGAGCCCGCCGTCGAGTGGTGGATGCGGGAATCAATAATCGAGTTCAAAGTCCCGGTGTCGAAACCAAAGCACTGGAACCACGAGACACCAAACCTGTATACTCTTGTCCTAACGCTCAAGAAAGAAGGAAAAGAAGTTCAATCCGTGAGCCACAGGATCGGTTTCAGGCAGGTGGACATCGTTGACGGCCAGATCCTCGTCAATGGGCAGCCCGTGCTCATCAACGGAGTCAACAGGCACGAGCACGATCCCGTGACGGGGAAGACCGTTTCAAGAGAGTCCATGATCGAGGACATCCTGCTCTTCAAGAAGTTCAACTTCAACGCGGTCAGGAACAGCCACTACCCCAACAGCCCCGAGTGGTACAGGTTATGCGATGAGTACGGCCTCTACGTCGTAGACGAGGCGAACATCGAGGCCGACGGAATCGCACAGATACGGGAGCTCCTCCCGCGACAGGAGCCCGCCAGGGACCCCGAGTGGCTTCCAGCCATGACTGACAGGGTGGTCAGGATGGTGGAGAGGGCGAAGAACCACGCCTGCATAATCATGTGGAGCCTCGGCAACGAGGCCGGGAACGGGCCAAACTTTGAGGCGTGCGCCGGATGGATACATCACAGGGAACCCACCAGGCCCGTCCACTACGAGGGGGTCATCGACCACTGGAACAGGATGGACAAGTACGTTGACGTCCTCAGTGTCATGTACCCCGCCGTTGACGATGACACACGGATGAGGAGGGGCGTGCACCACTGGCCCCCGCTACCGTACATGGCCGATTTCGAGGGCGAGGACAGGCCGCTGATAGCCTGCGAGTACGCCCACGCCATGGGTAACAGCCCTGGCAGCTTCAAGGAATACTGGGACCTGTTCAGGAAGAAGAATCGGCTGTGCGGAGGCTTCATCTGGGACTGGATGGACCAGGGGCTGCTCAATCATACACCTGAGGGAGAGGCATACTACGCCTACGGTGGAGAATGGGGTGACCCAAGGACGGCGGGCAGTTTCTGCCTGAACGGCCTAGTTTTCCCAGACCGGGGGGTTAAGCCCAGCATGCACGAGATCAAGAAGGTGGGGCAACCCGTTCACGTCGAGGCAGAGGGACTGGTTCTCGGGGTCACGAACAGGAGGTACTTCACCGATCTGAGCGACCTAATCGTATCATACGCGGTAGAGCTCGACGGAGAATCGGTTAAGACCGGTAACTTGCCCAGATTAACGACGGCTCCAGGGGAACAGGATTCAATCCAAGTTCCAGATGTTGAGCTGGACAACGGCTTGGGCGAGTGCTGGCTGAACATCTACTTCAAGACGGCCGAAGATACCTCATGGGCGGATGCAGGTCACTTCGTGGCATGGGAACAGATCAGGCTCAACCCGGACCAGGTTAAGGCCCCAGTTGCAGTAGATTCCATACCTGACTGGGATGAGACATCCACCGAGTACTCAGTCTCCATTGATGGAAATAAAATCACGGTTGACAAAACAACGGGAACCTTGACCCTGTCCGTGGACGGCATCGAGGTCATACAGCAGGGGCCATCAATCAACCTCTGGAGGGCACCCACGGACAACGATCTCAGAAATATGGTACCATTTTGGAAGGGGCACGGGATGGACAAGCTTGAACCGAAGGGGATCACCATCCTCGCGGAGCCATCAGATGAAGGGGCACAGATCAGCATCAGGGGATACCTGCAGGCAGGGGAAGGAGAAAGGAACGAGTTCATGATCGGATACATCGTAAGAAAAGACGGTTCAATCAAGGTAACAACGAGCCTTTCGCCCTCGCCCGAATACGAGTGGCTCCCGAGAGTAGGCGTCCAGATGAGGCTGCCCGATTCGTTTGAGCAGGTGGAATGGTTTGGCAGGGGCCCCCACGAGAACTACTCGGACAGGAACGTCGGGGCCGCAGTTGGCAGGTACAGGTCCAGCGTTGACGGCCTGTTCGTCCCGTACATAGTCCCCCAGGAGAACGGGAACAGGACAGAGACACGCTGGCTGACCATCGGTGACGGAGATCATGGCTTTAAGGTTTCAGGGGAACAGCTTTTCGAGTTCAGTGCCCACCGCTACGCCGTTGATGACATGGAGGGGGCAGAGCACCTGTACCAGCTGAAGAGGAAGCCCTATGTACTGCTGAACATTGACCACATGCAGGCGGGCCTGGGAAGCGCCGCCTGTGGACCGGACACTCTGTTCAAATACCGCGTCCCCAGCAGGCCGTACACATGGAGTTTCACCATCGAGCCCCTCTAACCTTTTCAATCCCCACCCACAACCCTACGTATCATGAAAGTACTAGGAATCGTAGCAGGTCCAAGGAAGACCGGAAACACTGCCAAGCTAGTAGAGGCAACCCTTGAAGGGGTGAAAGAGGCGGGGCACGAGACAGTTCTGTTCTACCTCGGAGACATGCAGATCAACCCATTGACCGACGCAGAGGAGGGGTACGGCTACCCTGACGACGGTTTCAAAGAGATCATGCCCCACATCGAGTCAATGGGAGCACTCGTGTTCGGTACACCCATCTACTACGACCACGTGAGCAGCAGAGCCAAACTGTTCATCGACAGGCTCTACTATTACGCCAAGAGCCGCGGAGCAGAGTACAACGACAAGTTCCCGAAAGGAGTCAAATTCATCAACGCGGTAACATGCGGATGGGACAACCAGGACGCTTACACCGAGGTGGTGAACTGGCTCAACGAGAGGATGACCCATTACTGGGAGATGGAGATTGTTGGCGGCTTGAAGGCTCATGGGAGTGGGAACAAGCCCGTAAAAGACAACGCAGAGTTGTTGGAAAAGGCTAGAGAGCTCGGAAAGAGCCTCTAAACTGTTTTAATATCTATCTTGATTTCTGGCTGGTGTGTCATGGTGTTTCCCACGAAGCACCTGTTGCACTCCTCGGCCAATCCTTTGTAGTGCTCCTCGTTGAGGTCGGCCTTCACGGAGATGCCCATGTTGAACACGGCATACCTTGCCGGGTTACCGGCGCCCTCCGTTGTCAGCTCTAGCTCCAGGTCACTGTACTCGATACCGTGCTTTGTCAAGTAGGTGACTGCGTGCATCCCCGTGCACATGCCCAGTCCTGCAACCATCAGCTTGCCGGGGCTGAAGCCCTCGTAATCAGAATCCCTTGTAGCCTGTCCGCTTATCACGGTGAAACCGTCGTACTCCGCCTTGAGCTTCCAGCCCTCGATCTGCGTAATCATCATACTCATACCCGCACCGTTGTGCCGGTCGGATATAGGGCTTATCGTAGCTCTAGGTAGCCCTCGCCCATGAGTGGTGAGAAGTAGGGGGGTGCAGCGATCACGTTGCCCTTGACGTACTTGACCTGTGACTGCTGCCAGAACTTCAGAGGCTCGCCTTCACCCACTCGCAACACGTAGTGGTGCCTGACCTCAAGGGGCTCGTTGGCTTTCTGGTACCTGTTAGGAGCCTGATATCTGATGTTGAGTAACTCTTGGCTGAAATCGCTCATATCTAAACCCTCAACATCTATAGGAGGTGGGTAAAGCCAGGGGAGCAAATCTCTTGGATCGAAGTTCAGTATCCGCCAGAGGAAACTGAAGAGCCCCGTGGGCAGGTCCCCGGAGGGAGGCTGGTCATAATCGGACAGGAAGACATTGGACTCAACCATTGAGCCGTTCATGGTATAGGTCAGCCATTCCCACTCCCAGTCGCTGCCGCTTGAGTTCGCCCCCGGTGTCAGTGTCTGTGAAACAGTCACGTCGTACCAGTCAAACTCGGAGGAGGTATCATTTACTTGGACTATCTCAGTCAGGGTCTCAAGAACTCCGTATGGTTCCTGGTATTCCAGCTCGATTCTAGAAAAGACATCAAACGATGTGTCTGGATAACTGAACGACTTTGCGATCCACTCGCGGCTTCTATTAAGATGACTCGGGTCATAGGAGTAGTCCTTGATGCTCAATGTTTGCTCGACGAGCACAGGTCTACGTCTGAGTATTACGCCCCCAAGTGCAACATTTTTGGTGGTGTTATCGGTCTCCCCGGTCAAAGTCAGTGAAAAGTTGTATAACTCGTTGAATAGTTCCGGGTTTTCCCCGTAGTAGACCACCGGTATCCCATAATTGAGAGCCTCTTGGGTCTTTGTTGAATTGAATTCACTATCGGTATTAACGATAAACGCGATATCAACAATCTCAGGATATACCTCAATATGAGGAATTTCTCCCGTCGATTGAGCCGAAACAGGGACTAGGAGTATCATCAAGAAAAGGAGGAGTCCAACTAGTTTGCTCAAGGCTACCTGAAAGATTGATTCCCCGTATTTAGGTGTGACAGGAGTTATCAGCCCGCGGAGGGAGGTTAAACCATGAAATCAAACTCGGTTATCGAGTGCCTGCTTGACCACAAGTCAATCAGGGCGTACTCGGACCAGGACCCAACGGACGAGGTGATAGAGACCATTGTGCGTGCGGCCCAGCAGGCACCCTTCGCGGCCCAGTCGTACAGCTTTTTGCTGAGCAGGGACAGGCCAAAGAACGCGTTCAAGGCACCGCTGCTGTTCACGGTATGCGTTGACATGTACAAGTTCGAGCGCATAATGGAGGTCAGGGGCTGGAAGCGGAGGACCAACGACCTCAACTCCATCTGGATGGCGGTGCAGGACGCATCGTATGCGGCTCAGAACCTGATCATCTCCGGTAGGAGCCTAGGGTTGGGCAGCTGCTTGCTCGGGGCCGCCCCCAGCTATGCGGACAAGATCGCGGAGCAGTATGCCCTTCCCGAGAGGGTTTTCCCCATGGTCCAGCTGACAATGGGCTACCCTGATGAGGCGCCACCTTGCAGGC
Organism: Candidatus Bathyarchaeota archaeon; assembly: GCA_018652685.1. GTDB lineage: Archaea > Thermoproteota > Bathyarchaeia > TCS64 > TCS64 > RBG-16-57-9. The sequence continues at coordinate 95,881 of JABIBQ010000028.1, read as the reverse complement.
CCAGGTACCCGCTGGGGTACACGCTGTTCGAGGACAAGTACACCCATTTCACCGACGACCAGGTCAGGGAGGCCATGAAGGTGATGGACGACGGCTACCTGGCCCAGGACTACTACTCCAGCAAGAACGCCATGATCAAGCTCACCGTGGAGAGGGAGGAGACCTACGACTTTGACACCTACAGCTGGACCGAGCATATCTGCCGAAAGATCGGTCAGCGGAGCCCGGACCCCGGGCCCATGAAGAAACAGCTGAAGCAGAGGGGTTTTGACTTGAACAGGGCGAACCCCTAGCCCTCTAATCTCTTGAACTCGGTGTAACTGAAGACAACGAGGTAGAAAGCAGTCACGGTGATGGAGCCCACCAGCAACCAAATGCTGTAAACGGGGAACAGAACCCCGGCCACGGATATGCCCCCGCATACCTTGAAGAGAAACCCCGCTTTCTCGTGGGTTGAACGCCACACATCATCGTTGCTCAGTGTCCACGGGGTCCGCATACCGACGAACCAGTTGGGCTCGGCCTTGCCAAGTATGTCCCCGAGGAAGAACAGGAGCACGCCGATCGCGGGCATCATAACAGAGGTCATGTTGTAGTCGTAGCCCAGGTTCTGGGTGATGAAAAGCACGTTGAAGAACATGAAGTAGGCCAGCATCAGGTTCATGATGTCCTTGTAATACCCGGTGGACATGGTGACCTTCTTCTGGGGGTCAATCCTTGGGATCACCACGTAGATCCCCAACATGAAGAACTGGACGAGCTGCATCAGCAACGTCCCTGACAGCTTTGAGCCGTACCCGTCAGGGACGCCACCCGCTCCCCAGTGCATGATGATCCTATCAGGCAGCATGGGGTAAGTCACCACGCTGATCAGCAGGTTGGCAACCACAAGTATGTAAGCTATCTTCATCCCTGAACCGTCCTTTGACACCATTTTCCCTAATCAGGATGAGAAACGGAAGTCCACGGTTAAACGAATCGTTTTCTGTTTCCAGAATAGACAAAAATTTATCTGCAAGACCCTGTCTTAGATGGTGCGTGCCTTGGTAGCTCAGTGGTAGAGCGGCAGCCTTGTAAGCTGTTGGCCGCGGGTTCGACTCCCGCCCGAGGCTCCATTTCTCATTATTAAAAGAAGGTTGCCTGGTCCTCGAAGCTGTGCTTCCCGGGCTCTAGGTCCTTGGTCTCTGACGCCGGCAATATCTCCACCAGCTCGTAGTCACGTGCGCCCAGCCCCAACTTCTCCCCGTACTCATTGACGAGGTATGGGTCTTTGTATGGGCCCCATATCCGCTGGAACGGGTGTAACGCCTCGTCGTCGCTGACGTGCTTGAGGTAGGGTGGCAACTGGTCTTTGAGGAACCGCGCCCTCTTGACCAGGTCAAGACTTGCCTCCTCCACGGCCACGATATCACGTCCGCCGACTATGCCGATGTCTGGAACAACCTGTGGCTGCACCATTCCTAGGCAGTCGCAGTGGGGTGTGACGTCCATAATGAAATTGAGGAAAAACTTCTTGTCGTCATCGTAGCACTCCAGAATCTTCTTTGATGTGATAGCCATTAGCTCCTGGAAGTGGGCGAAGCCCTCCTTTGGGATGCTGAGGCATCCTACTCCCTCGTCCACCTTGAGACATTCCAGGCAGTTCCCGTTGTGACAGTTACCGAACCCAAGGTCAAGGTGATGCTTCTCACTGTCGTATTTCATTGCCTTATATGGACATGACTCAACCAGCTTCTTGCCGTGCTCTGGTGAGCACTTGTCAGCGTCCCAGTAGGGAGCGCTCTTCTCGACACCGTGGATCTTCCTCCATCTGCTTGTACCGCAGTAACCGCCCAGGGCGATGTTCTTGAATGCGCCACCGAATCCTGCTGTCCCGTGTCCTTTGACGTGTGATACGTCGATGAGCACGTCGCTGTCCTTCATGACGCCCGCCATGTCCAGGAAGTCAACCGTCTTGTAGTTGACTTCGACCCTGTGTTTGTAGTTGTCCTTGAGCCCTGCAATGGGTATGATTGGGCAGCCGCATGTCTCGGCGGTGTAGCCCCGGTCAACGGCGTTGTAGACCGCGGTGGGGTTGTCAGTGATGAACGGGAAGGCCCCGGTCTCCTTGACCTTCTGCACTAGTCGCCTGATGAAGAAGACGGGTACTGTCTGGAATCCATCCTTGAACCCGAGGTGCATCTTGATAGCGACCTTGTCCTTCTTCTTGATCGTCGAGAAATCAAGTTGGTTCAATATCTCGTCGAATTTTACACTCATGGAGAACTCACGGGCTATCCTGCCGTGGTTGAATGAGCCGAAATATACCTTGGGTTTAGCCATACTAAATCAGAAAATACCCCTATTGGCTGAATATAAACCGACCCGCGTTATTTTTTCTTGGAGGCAGACTTTTTCCTCGGCTTCTTTGCCGACTTCTTGGTGGGCTTTTTGACTGCTGCCTTTTTTATACGGCCCCGTTTCTTCTTGGGTGGTTCTTCCTCACCCTCGTGCTGTCGCCTAACATGTTGCTTCATGCCCGTCTCGCTGTTGTAGGTCTTACCGCAGAATGGGCACGGCACGGCGATGGCCTCCAGCTCAATGTTCTTGCCGAGGAGGTTCTTCCTAAGCTGCTTGATGAGCTTCGCGCCCTCTGCGTAGGTCAGCTTCTTCCCTGTCTTGAGCTTGATCCCGACCGTGAGGTTATAGTTCCTGAACTCCTGTTCGTCCCTCTTCAGGCCAACCTCGTTAACTGTGCCCAACATTTTAGGATCATCTTGCGCCATCGTTTCACCAGAGGGAATCTAATGGATTGAATAGGATTAGGGCTTAAAAATTAATCCCTGAAAAATGGATTGTCCCCTGAAATGACTCGAGGGGTATTGATAATTGGGACAATCCATCCGCAATTAATAGTTGCCTGTTTTTGGTAATTCCGGGTGATCCCTTCATCGGAATTGCTTTAAACTCATGCAACTACCCGAAGGCGGTTTAATAGAAATGAGTTTTAAATTAGTGGACTGGGCTTCAACTCCCAAGGTGGGTAATGGTTACGCGGCTGATATCAACGGGAAGTGGTGCAGCTTCCTTGAGACAAAGAAGGGAGCATACAGAGGCAACCACATCCACCCCTACGACCAGTACACAGTGCTGCTGGGCGGGTCGGCGATGGTGGTCAAGGAGATCGACGGAAAGATTATCGAGTATCCCTTGACAGAGAACGAGGTACACTTGACTCCCCAGGGTTTGGCCCACATTCTGGTGCCTCTTGAGGACGCCATACTCTACGAGTGGTGGCAGGGACCCTTCGAGTCGGAGGCATGCCCCGGCGTGTTCGACGAGTACACTAAAAATAGGTACGGGCCTTCCGATTAGGCCGCTTTCTTTCCGAAACTGACCACGAGATCAACGAGCTTCTTTGTATCAATTTCTGCCCTTGCCCTCCAGTCGAGGTACAGGATACCCGAGTCGTCCTCTCCCAGGTAACCCTGGCGGACGTACCTGTCGATGTTGAGCTTGACCCTCCATCCAGGCAGCTTCTCCTCCAGTATCCGCTCCACGTCCTGGCGGGGGACCTTGCCCTGCTTTGAGATGATATAGGCCACGGATACGGCCAGACCCGCTATGTCGTCGATTCGCCAGCCGATGGTCTTGGCGGTCTTCTGGTCAACGGTGCCCCTCATGATGATGTAGTACCTCGCCTCCTGTAACTGGGCGTTGGTGGGCTCCACGATGTCTGGCTCTTCCAAGACTCGGGTAACCTTTAGGTCAAGTGGTTGGAGCTGCTTGTCCAGAACCTCGATAATGTTCTGCCAGTCGGCACCCAGCTCCTTGCGCAGCTCCCAACCACGCACGCCGGGCAGCCTGTGGTGTGTGAAGAATAGTAGGTGGACCGCGTCCTTTAGCTTCCTCTGGTATACCTGCTCCGTCTTGGTTAATCGTTTTGCCATTGTTTCCATTCCTCGTAATCTACCATCGTCGGTATGCTGACCTTCTGCTGGCCCGGGTCAGGCCGCGGCTCCACGTTGTGTATGATCTTGTTCTCCTCCATGAGTCGGTCCCAGTGGGCGTTCGCGTAGCCGTAACCCACCATGAAGACCGTTAAGTAGGCCCTGTATACGGTGGCCTCGTAGGTCTCCTCCCCTATCCACTCCCAGTATTCTATTATACCTCCTGGACCGACGCGCTCACCGAGCTCCTTCCAAAAGTTCTCCACGACCTCCGTGAACCCCTCTCCGGGTATGAAACCCAGCTCTATCGCCTCGTCCATGCTGGCGTACTCAGTTTCTCGCTCCTCCACTAGGCAGTCCTGCCACCTCTCATCGAAGGGTATCAGTCCGCCCCAGTAGCTCAGGCTCCCCGCCAAGGTCTTGGTGCTTATCTGCTCCATCTCCATGAGTGGATGCCATGAACGGAGGAACGCGTTCGCTATGGCCCCGATGTCCATGCCCATGAGGCTCTGGCTCAACATGAACGGGTCCTTGTACAACGTGGTTGACTGGTGCTCGATCCACTGGTTCTGCCGCTCAAGGACGTTGCTCAGCTCCTTGAGCGCCTGTGCGTCCAGGCAGAACTCCTGGACGTTCTTGAGGTTTGGATAGTTCTTCTTGATAACACTCATCACGTAATCAAAATCGATGTCGAATGGCTCGATCTTGCCGCTCTGAACCATCAGGCACAGGTTGATGACGCTCTCAAGCTCTGACATATTACGCCTCCACTAGCCTCGGTATCGAGACCGTCTCGGACTTGTGAATCATGATGATGTGGACATCCGTTCCCTTGAAAGTGACCTGGCTAGGCGTGATGGCGATATACTGGTCGTTTGTGCCCGCCATGGTAGAGACGATGAAATCACTGACGGCCTCCTTGTTCTGGGGGTCCATGTGCAGGTCGAACTCGTCCACTGCCCGGAATGGACTCAGTATGTTCTGCTGCAGTGCCAGCAGGAACGCCATTACACTGCTGCTCCTCTCGCCTCCACTATGGGTGTAGGGGTCCAGCTTCTGTGTCGCCGCCCCCTTGAAGCCAACGTACATCTCAAGCCCGGCCTCCTCGATGTCATGGTTGTTGATGAGCCTGACCTCGCCTACGGCCTGGAGCTTCCTGAGAAGCTGCTTGTACCGGATGTTGACCTCGTCAAGCATCGTCTCGGTCATCTCTCGCCACCTCTTCTGGCGCTCCTCGATCTCCTGTAGAATTCTGATCCTGTTGGCCCTGACCTCCTCGATGCGCTTCTGAATCTCCTTATAGGTCTCGTTGTAGGATTCGTACATCTCCTCGGCCTCGTCGGGGATGTTTGCCATGCCCATGAGGATGCCCTGGGTTTTCCTGATCTCGTTGAGTATGTCGTCGCCGGTCCTACCGGTCTCGATCCTGGGGCCCCTGATGAGTGCCTCTGCCTCTGAGTCCTTCAGATCCCTGTTTGCCCTGTCAATCTCGCCCTGTAGTAGCTGTACCCTGCGGCTTAGCCTCTGCCTCCTGTCCTTGAGGAGGGCCAGCCTGATCCTGGAATCGATGTACTTGTCGTTTGACTGCTCGATACCCCTGCGGACGCCCTCCATCTCGTTCATGAGGCGCAGGCTCTCCTCCTCTGCCGCTGATAGCTGGTTTGAGAAGGACTCTAGGCTGGTCTGGTTGACCATCTTCTGTGATCCGAACTCGGTATTGAGGCTGTCGTATGACTCGACTTGTGTCTCCTCGATCTGGGTGAAGAGGCTGAAGTAATCGTCCAGCTTGGTATCGCTACCCTGGACCTGTGAAAGTAATGATTTGAAGCTTGACTCGAACCTCTGCCTCTGCTCCTGGCTGTTCTTGAGTATCCTGTCAAGCTGGGTAATCTGCTCCTTGGCAGCGTTGATGCTGTACTCGTTTACGCCGATTGCCCTCTCTGACGCGATCCTCTTCTCGATGAGGTCGTTCCTGTGGGTGCGCATCTCACGTAGAGATGACTCTGAGTCAACGATGTTCTGGGTGTTCCTGGCCATCTCGGCCTCGGCATCAGCCAAGTCCTTCTCGGTGTCGCCGAATTGGTCCAGTAGCTTCTCGACCTGTGCCTCAAGCATTACGACGCGGCTCCATGCCATCTCCTGCTGGAGAAAGACCTGCCTGGTCTGGAGTTGTTTCTTTTCCTGAAGCCTCTCGTTCTGCTCGCGCCAGTAATTGAGTGTCTCCCTTGCCTGGTTCATTAGGCTACCAAGGCTCTGCTCCTCGCTGAGGACTCCGCTTAGCTTGCTCTTGGCCTCGATGACGTCATCCCTGAACGTCTCATACCCGACTGCGGATTCCAGTATCTTGAGCCTCTCCTTAGGGTTGATGTTGGCAAACCTGGTTGGCATGGCCTGGTGCATGATGATGAGCATATTATTGGGGTCGAAACCGAAAGTCTTGAGCAGGCTGACTACCTCGATCTTCGAGACATTCCTCTGGTTGAGCTGGAAACCATACTTGCCGTCCGTGCGGAGGGTCCTCGTGAGGGTGATATCGTCCATGTTGTACTGTGGGACGGGCCTGTAGCCGTTTGCCTTTTTGCCGTTGTTAAGGGTCAAAGTTACCCTGGCGACATCAGCGCCCCACCTGATGAGGTCGCTTAATTTTTTTGATCTCTCTGTGTATGTGTCCCCGAGGGCGACGCAGATTCCTAGAAGGAGGCTGCTCTTGCCCGAGCCGTTTGGTCCGCATACGACGTTCACCCCTTCCCTAAGGGGTATACGGGCATACTCGTATGACATGAAGTTCTCTAGAATTACCTCTTTGATCAGCATCGGTTTTCCTCGGACTCAGTCAACTTAGATGAGACTCATTTATTAACCTTAACAAAAGAAAACGGGAACGGGAAAACAGTAAAAACCTCAAAACGGATAATATGTTCTGAACACCATGATCGAGCTAACAAAGACCCAAGAAGAGCGGGCAATGAGGCTTCACAAGGAGGCCATAGTAGTTGACACCCACTGCGATACACTGATGCAGTTCCTCAAGCAGCCATATAGACGACCTCCGGCAAGGAAACTGGGGGAACGGGGCGAGAGCGGTCACCTGGACCTTCCAAGGATGGTGGAGGGAGGGGTGACATGCCAGACATTCGCGGTGTACACGGGGAGGAGGGCAATCGTGCCTGAAGCCCCGTTGATGGCCACGCTGATGGTGGACAAGTTCTACACCGAGATCGAGGCAAACGACGGGATCGTGGCGGTCACCACCCACGACGAGATCGTTGATGCGAAGAAGGCGGAGAAGACTTGCGGACTGCTGAGCCTAGAGGGTGCGGAGCCGTTGATGGGCGAGATAGGAGCACTAAGAGTCTATTACAGGCTCGGGGTCAGGATGCTGAGCTTCGCGTGGAACTACAGGACGCCTTTCGCGGATGGTTTAGGCGCAAAGAGGAGCGAGAGCAAGCTCACTGAGCTAGGGGTCCAGGGCCTTGAGGAGATGGACAGGCTTGGAATGGTCTTTGACGTGAGCCACCTTGCTGACAGCGTGTTCTGGGATGTGGCAGATGTCATGAAGGGGCCGTTCATCGCCAGTCACAGCAACGCAAGGGCGGTGTGTAACCATGCCAGGAACTGCGATGACGACATGATCAAGGCGATTTCGGACCACGGCGGGGTCCTCGGCATGAACTACGCGCCATCCTTCGTTCGGGAGGGAGGAGACGGCGCGACCGTTGAGCACATGGTTGATCACATCGACCACATAGTGAAGCTGGTTGGCCCCGATCATGTTGGACTGGGCTCTGACTACGACGGCATCGGCAACCCGCCGGAGGGTATCGAGACCGTTGACAAGACACCAAACGTCACCAGGGTGTTAGTGAAGAGGGGTTACAGCGACGAGGACGTACTGAAAATCCTCGGCGGCAACCACATGAGGGTCTTCAAGGACGTCATTGGTTAGCCACTACTTTCATTAACCCTTAACCCAACCTATTTTCCATGAGCGCAGCTGGTTTTGGAGGATCAAGGTACTGCTGGATGAACGGCAGCGTAATGGAGACAAAGGACGCCCTGGTCTCCCCTATGGAGGCGATACACCTCGGTATATTCGAGGGCATAAAGGCATACGTCGAGGGCGACGTGAACGGAAGCGGGGACCTAAATATCTTCGGCTGGACGCAACACATAGACAGACTGTGGAGAAGCGCCGATGTCAACGGCCTGGCCATGCCGTACAGCAAGGACGAACTGCTTGAAGCGGTACGGGCCTGCATCATAAGAAACGATTACAACACGAACACGTATACCCAACCGAGGATATGGCCGAAGAAAGCATGGGGCTCCGACGACAGTCACGTCGTGGTGCCCGTCTGGCCCTTTGAGACCTTGCTGGGTAAGGGTAACAAAAAGTTCGGGGAGGAGCGTAGGTTCATGGTGAGCAGCTGGCGGAGGATAAGCAGCGACGCCCTCCCAACCCAGGCAAAGAGCTGGGCCAACTACCAGAACAACATGCACGCCATCAGGGAGGCGAAGAGGTGCGGGTACGATAACGCGATCTTCCTTGACAACAGGGGCTTTGTCTCGGAGGGGACGCTGGCGTGCCTGATGGTTGTACGGGACGGCAAGGTCATCACGTCACCGGTCACCGCATCCATTCTTGAATCAGTCACCCGCGGCTGCTTCATCGAGTTCATCCCAGACCTGGGGCACCCGGTCGAGGTCAAGGACTATACGAGGGTGGAGCTGTACGCCAGCGACGAGGCGTTCCTCTGCGGGACCGGCGGAGAATGTACACCCATAACCAGTATCGACGACATCAAGATGGGCAAGGGGTACCCGGGGCCCATCACCAAGAAGATCGGCGAATACTACGCCGAGATACTTGCCGGGAACGTCAAAAAGTACAAGCACTGGCTGACACCAGTTTAAAACCCTCGTTACTTTTTTCGAGATAATACCGGTGACGAGAACGTTTTTCTCTTATGTCAGGTTACTTGATATAAGAAACCCGATTTTTTTATTCGCGATATATAGGGTAACCATTCACAGGACGCCCGTGCTAAGCACTTCCCATTCCAAATTTATAAAAATGTCATCAAGTAAAATCCTACAGGCACCATGAATTTGGTAGGGGGAAGATGAAACCCACGCCCCAGCTCAGATGACCCGTTTTCTGGTTACAACAGTTTTATCCACCTCCACTTTCCCAGATAAGCGAAGTGACATGAGCGTGTATCACTTGGACTGGAATTACTCCCACGCCTAGTGGGAACAAGATTTTCTGAGGAGAATCCTCAAACAACGAAAAAAGGAGATCTGAGATGCAGGACCTGAAGGTCATTGTCAAGGAGATCAAGGGCTACTGCGACACCATCCAGGAGGGCGATTTCTTCATCGTCCGCGGAGGCAGAATATCAATCCCGGAGAGGCATTTCTGTTTCTGGGCGTTGAACTCCATACTGCCCTTGATACCGGCAAAACAGCGCAAGCTGGACGAGCCGGGTGACTGGATGGAGGGAACGTGGCTAGTGGAGTGCCCCGACCCAAATGGTCAGGTAATAATGGAGATGGTGCCCATCGACCCGGAATAGGCATTACCTGAGCTTGTCAAAGTCCTCGATTAGGGTCTTCAGAACCAGCTGGGTCTTGGTGCCCTGGACGGTCTCCATCCGCAACAGGTTCTTTGTGAAGTTGCTCAGCTCCTCTCGGTTCTTGAACTTGGCGATGATCATGATATCATTGTCGCCGGTGGTGTTGTATATGGCATTGGGCTCCACTAGCGCGGTAAGCGCGTTGTTCTCCTCGAAGAAATCAGGTGCCCCGCTAACGTTCACGTTTATGAGGACCGTCAGGTCGTACCCCAGCTTCTCGTGGTCAACTTGGATAGTGTACCTCTTGATGATGCCCTTTTCCTCCATCTTGGAGACCCTTGCCGCCACCGTGCCCGGGCTAACGTCGGTCTTCCTAGCTACCTCCCTGAAGCTCTGCCTGCTGTCCTTGATGTACTCCTCCAGTATTGCGCGATCAACCTGATCAATCATGTTTATTCACCGAATGTCATTACATTTGGTCAATCTGGTATATAATTCCTGCTTAAATGTGCAGTTTTCTTTCCCCTTTTTACAAAAGTGGAAGAACCTTGAACAGCGGAAAGGATTTATTTAGTTTGCCTGAATATCAGGTGCAGGATGGGCCGGTGGTCTAGTCTGGCTAGGACACCGCGTTCACATCGCGGTAGTCGTTGGTTCGAATCCGACCCGGCCCACCATCTTCTTTCAGGTCATATTCCTCTTCTCCTAACGGGGTGTGAAAAAAACCAGACACATAGGTAGATAAGCAATGCACCGAAACTCGTTTTGAAGATGCAAAATGGTCTATGTTTGCCATAAAGTTGGACATTTTTTCCCGCTATGCGAATCATGCGAGCCATTCAGGAAGTGGGATCGTGAAGCCAAAACATCGAATGTCCACTTGGACACGATGCAAGTAGCGCAGAACATGGTCGAGACAGATTAGCAAGCTGACGTTAATCGAAGCGTAAAGTATGAGAAGGCCGTCTTAGTAGATGGAGTCGGTTTTTTCCCTCATTAACTGGATGGCTTTTTTCTAATCAGGGCAACTTTACCCTCGAACCGTGGGTTGAACATCTCTACGTCGTAAATATCTCTAGGGATACTGCGAACCATTTTCTCTACGCCTGCAAAATCCACGTTGTGGATAAAGACGCCTGTGCCGTCATGCATGAGTTTCGCTGCCCCCTCCCAGTCACTCCAAGCCTCGCTGAAGGACTTGCCTCCGTCGATGAATATAATGTCCATGGGTTGCAAGATCCTAGCCGCCTCTGGTACTGTGTCCAAGGTATTCCCCTCAAAGAGCGCGTGCCTGCAACCAGTCTCATCCAGTTTTCCCCCGATCCGCTCGGTGCTGTAACTGGAGAAGAAATCGAAACCGTGGTACTCCACCTCGGAGGCTGGCCGTCCCTTTTTCGCTGCCCGTACCATACCGACGGCGTTCTCCCCGTTGTAAACTCCAATCTCCATAATCCTACCACACAAGTTCTCGCGGATGAACTCGTTTAGGTATCTATGAGGTCCGTACCAGCACAAGGCAGTCACTGTAAGCTAGGAAAGGGGAGAATAAAACAATGATTTATTCACAGGAAAAGATATCGACAGTTAACCCTGGATGGTACCCAGTTTTATATCGGGTCCAGTGTCCCATTTGGTATGGTTAAACCCGTTATCATCGTGCATGGGGGTGCATGGGGCATCCCTGACCGCCTCGTGGAAGCCAACTTGAATGGAGTAGAGGAATCGGTCAAGGCTGGATGGATAGTTCTTGAGGCAGGCGGCTCGGCCCTTGACGCCGTTGTAGCAGCGGTCAACGTGCTTGAGGACGACCCTAGCTTTGACGCAGGCATAGGCTCGGGGCTCACGGAAGACAGGACAATCGAGATGGACTCCCTCATCATGGACGGAGCAAAACTCGATGCAGGGGCGGTGGCGGGCTTGAAGGATGTCAGGTACCCCATCAGACTGGCACGCAAGGTCATGGAGGAAACGCCCCACGTGATGATGATCGGGGAAGGAGCCAGCAGGATAGCCGACGAGTTCGGGTTAGAGAGGATTACACAGGAGAAGCTGGTTACTGGAGAGGCGGTGCGGGAGTTCGAGGAGTGGTCCGAGAAAGCAGTGTTCGGTGACTCATTTGGCCATGACACCGTAGGAGCGGTTGCCCTTGACAGCGATGGAAACATCGCAACCGCCACGAGTACAGGCGGGGTAACAGGTAAACGGGTTGGCAGGATCGGGGACGTTCCCCTCATCGGCAGCGGCGGCTACGCTGATAACAAGGTCGGCGGTGTCTCAACAACGGGTCACGGGGAGTCAATCATGAAGGTGAACCTCGCGAAGCTCGTGCTGACATACATGAATATGGGAATGCCCGTCCAGGAGGCTTCCGAGAAGGCACTGGGCTACATGAAGGTGAGAGTCAACGGACAAGGAGGACTGATCGCGTTAGACCCCGACGGGAATATCGGACACGCCTTCACCACCAAGCGGATGGTGTGGGCGTCAATCAAAGATGGGAAAATAGAAACAGGGATCGAGACCTCCTAGAGATATACCAATAAACGATCAACCGATCAGGCTGACAATTACTACTCCCATGACAATGAGCACACATCCAACCACCGTGTACCTAGTAAGTTTCTCAGAGTCCTTGAGGATCAGCCTAGCGAGAATCACGCTAAACAACGGGTAGCTGTAGACAATCGCAGTCATCACCGATACCCTGCCTAGGCTTATAGATAACGTGAGGGCGATCCACGCCACGGCGTTTACAACCCCTGAACCAACGAGCCACGGAGCGTTGTCTCTGTTTACGTCTATCTTCTTTAACCGATTAGTTACGCCCAGGTATGCCACGAAGGCCACCAGCCCCGCTAATGTGCTGAACTGTGCCCCAAGAACCGAGTCAGGTAACAGGTTTGTCCCCATCTTTCTAAGGATGTTTGACACAGCGAACAGCACCGAAGCCCCAATAGGTAGGTAGATGGCGCCTAGTTCAAGCGAGAGCCGCCCCCCTTTCATGTTGATCAGAACAATCCCGCCGACCACAAGCAATGCACCGACGATAACGGGAAGCACCAGAGGCTCACCGAGGAATAAAATAGCCAAGATGGTCACCACAAGTGGGCTCGTTCCAACGATTGCGCTGCTTGTTGAAACCCCGATCTCCTTGTAAGACCTTAACGTGAACAAACGTCCAATAAACGAGGCAAAGATTCCAGCAATGGCGAACAAGAACAAACCCATCAGATCCAGCTCAGGCAGCCCCCTAGCAAGCAGGAGGGTCAGCACCAAAGTCTGTGAGCCCGTTAGTACAAGGTTCGCGGTATCAGCATCAGTGTCCCGCATCCCCTTAGTCGCCATCACGCTACTCAACGCGGTGCAGAAAGACGCGACCAGGGCGAGGAACTCCCCATACATGAATAACATTCCACGCATCCACGGAAAAAACATGCTATCCTCCTTAACTCTAAATACGCGGTGCCCAATGATCGATTGATCAGTTATGCGTGACAAGGTCAAGGTGGCGGTGGCCCAGATCAGTCCCGTCTTCATGGACAAAGAGGCTACGGTGGACGTGACCTGCAAGGCCATCGAGGAGGCAGGCAGGAAAGGGGCTGAGCTCATCGTATTCAGCGAGACCCACATCCCAGGCTACCCGTACTGGAGGGGCACCAACCCCATCAGCAAGTGGAGCGACAACCAGGTGGAGTACATGAAGAACGCCATCAGTATCCCAGGACCAGAGACTGAGGTCCTCGGCGACGCCTGCAGGAGCTCCGAGATAATATCGGTGATCGGGGCAACGGAGCTCAGCGACATCAAGGGAAGCAACACACTCTACAACAGCATCGTGTTCATCGGGAAAGACGGATCACTCCTGGGGAGGCACAGGAAGCTCATGCCCACCCACGGCGAGAGAACTGTCTGGGGAACCGGTGGACGCGAGGACATCATCGTCTTCGACACGGATATCGGGACAGTTGGTGGCCTCATCTGCTACGAGCATCACATGACACTCTTAAAGGCGGCAATGTCATACATGGGCGAGGAGATACACTGTGCCCTGTGGGACGGTTACTGGGTCATGGACCGGCACCCCGGTAAGAAGCGCAGGTTCAGGGTGGGAGACAACCACCACCTCTGTGACATCGAGTACGCCAGCAAGGAATATGCTATCGAAACACAAAACTTCGTGCTCTCTGCTTGCCAGTACATCCCCGATGACATGATGCCAGAGGACACGCAGGACTTTAACATCGCGTCAGGAGGATCCAGTATCATCAACCCTGCAGGGGTTTACATCGTGGAGCCCGTGTTCGACAAGGAGACAATCCTCTACGCGGAGCTTGACCAGGATGACAGGCGCCACACCAAGGCGTACATCGATGCACTGGGGCACTATGCTAGATGGGACGTGTTACGCCTGGACATCAGGGGAGAGCCGAACAGGCCGTTCACGGCACCTGAGATACCGTACAGCAAGATCCGTGAGGTGGCGATAAGATACGGAGTTGACGCTGACAAACTGGAGAAGATGCTCAGGGAGCTAGAGTAGCCCCATTGGGGTCCTTCAGAGACGAGGCAAGCAACGAGGCCATCGCCATCCCTGCTCCGAGAACAAGAAGAGTTAGGTAATAGTCCCCTGTCTGGTCCACGACCCATCCGCCGATTAGAGGGAACAAACCACCTCCAATACCACCTGCCAACGTGACCAAACCGAACAGGGTCGTGTTATGAGTGGTACCGAAATAATCAGTCACAATCGCCGCGTACTGCTCAGGGGCACCACCATAACTCAGCCCGTAAAGAATCGCCCAGGCATAAAGCATTGTCAGGTTGGCCGGGATCAGAGTCGAGACCCCGAAAGCCAGAGCAATCAAACCCGTCGTAACCACAATCGTCCTCTTCCTACCAAACCTGTCACTGAAAAACCCGAAAATGATGCTCCCCACGGCGCTCATGACACCAATAACACCGAAAGCCCCGCTGGCATCAATCGGGGAGATGCCGATGTTGATCATGTGGGGAACCACGAAGGTCAGCATGCTAATGATACCCCCTGTGCTGAAAAAGTAGCTAACTGCGATAATCCTGAACGTCCAATCAGATGATGCCTTCTTGGGCGTCCAGTCCTCGGACAACGCATCATCGTGCAGTACATTCGGGGGATTGTCCGCCCCATCGGGGTACAACCCAAGCTCCTCGGGGTCCTCCCTCAAGAACAGGCACCCAATCAAACTGGTAGTGCAAATAACCAGCGTACCCAAGAAAAGCATGCTGGGCCTCCACCCCCAACTCGGGATGAGCTTTGCTATCTGGGGGATGATCAATGCTTGTCCAGCGGACACTCCCACGCTGCTCCAACCTACGGCACTGCCCCTCTTCTTGTGAAAGAACTTGCTCAGCACCATAGTGGGCACTATGTACAAGGCAGCAGCACCCATGGCCGCAATTACCCCCCATGCTAGATATAGTTGCCAGAGAGTCTGGATCTGAGAGAGGAGAATGCCCCCTCCCCCAAGTAAAAGCCCTCCAATCAACACGGTCTTCCTAACACCAATCTTTTTGGCCAACTGACCAACAAGAGGGGCGCTGACTGCGTAGACCCAGAAGAATATGGTTACCCCGCTGGCGGTCTGGGCATTGCTCCATCCGAACTCGTTGCGAATGGGGTCAAAGAATATACCAACGCTGTACCGTAGGCCGTACATGAACATGTAGATGAAGAAAGTGATTCCGAAGATCACCCATCCATAATAGAATGGTAGTCGTTTCTCCCAGCGCTCGCTCATACCAAACAGCGGTGGGCTGTGAACTTAAAAAGTCGAGTATGAATCTACCTGCTCTGGCTCCTCAATACCTCGAAAGCCTTTGAGGCGTCCTCCTCGTTTACTATGAGGCTTATCTCACTAGGGCTGAAGAATGCGTTTACAAGGTGAACCCCGTGCCTGAACAACAGGTCGGTCAACAGAGCGACCCTGTCATACATGGAGGTTTCCTGAGCATGGGACACGTTTAGCTCAGAGTACCCCTCTCTGATAACGGGGTGGTACTGCCACAGCTCCTGCATGAACTCGCTCATGGCCTCGCTGGTGGTTATCACTTTGACGCTGCCCTGGTACTGATGTATCTTGATGTTGAGACCTCGCTTTTGTAGCTTGGACAGCTGCTCTACAACCGCAGTTTGATTGGATGTCCCCGTGGGTATCGTGATATCGATAATATCGGTCACGAGGTTGAACCTTGACCCGGCGAGGGCCCCCTGCTGCTGACTTGGCTCCTGTTTACTTGCCTCCCTGCTGAACCGCATGATGGCGGTTACTATGGTATTAGGGTCTACCTCGTTTCCGGACATCTCTCTGACCTGGTCCTGGATGTAGCGGGCAACAGCGCTGTAATTGATTACCTGCATGCGGAGCCCCCTGTAGAGGTAGGGGTTCTGCGTGATTATGACCCTGACCGATTCCTGTACTGAGTTCCGTCTGCCTGACATCAGTCTTCAATAAAAAACTGCATTATATAAGAATTTATGACATGTGGTTAGAAATCAGGCAGAACATCTGACTCATGTAGGAAACCCCGCAATTATGTCAGATTTATGACAATATGCCATAATATTTATAAGGTGTCCATTCCCAGTGACACCGTAGAGAAAAATGGCGTGGAATATTGACGACGACTTCGACAAGATCTTCGAGAGAATATTCAAGCAGTTAGGGTTCCCTGAGAGGTTAGACCCAGAGCCCCCCCACCTCAAGAAATGGTCCTATGGATACAGCATGACAACGGGGGCGGACGGCAAGCCGGTAGTTAAAGAGTGGGGATCGGACTCCCCCCAAGCACCACTGAGGGAACAGCACAACGACGAGCCTTTATCACAGGTGGACGTAGACAGGGCTAACAATACAGTCAGGGTCATCGTGGAACTCCCTGGACTAGCAAAGGAATCCATCAGGATCACGGGTACCGAGACCAGCATTAGGGTAACGGCGAGCAACGAGCTTAGGAACATCGACACAGAGATACCGGTATCAGCCAAGGTTGATCCTAAGACAGCCAGGGCTACATACAACAACGGCGTGCTGGACGTGACGCTTGAGCTAATCGAGGAAACGTCGCCCGAGGGAATCGATATCCACGTCAATTAAGGTTGTAGAGGAATAGAAAATGGAAAACATCACACTAAAGATAGCGGAAGCTCCGCAGAACCTAGTCGGCAGGGGAATAGCCGTCGTGGACCCAAAGGTCATCCAGGACAATGGGTGGCAGAGCGGGGACGTAATAGAGATCAGTGGAAACAAGCGTACGTTTGCCAAGTTATGGCCAGGACAGACCGTTGATTATGGACGCGGACTCATCCGAATAGACGGGTACATGAGGGCCAGCATCGGCGCAGGTCTGGACGACAGGGTCAACATAAAAAAAGCTGACGCAAAACCAGCTACTAGTTTGGTACTTTATCCAACTGAGCCGCTCCGTATAGTAGGCGCTGAGAGCTACCTCACGCAGCTCATGGAAGGCAGGGTAGTCAACCAGGGCGCAAACATTACCATCAACATCATGGGTCGCAGGATAGACCTGGTCATCGCCAAGGCTGAGCCCAAGGCGGATGCCGTCATCATCAACAGGAACACACGGATACAGTTCACGGACAAGGCCCCGAGGCAGACCCAGAAGAACATCCCCAACATCACCTACGAGGACATCGGGGGACTAGACCGGGAGATTGCTAGGGTCAGGGAGATGATAGAGCTACCGCTGAAGCACCCGGAGCTATTCGAGAGACTAGGTGTAGATGCACCAAAGGGAGTGCTGCTACATGGCCCACCTGGGACTGGTAAGACATTGTTGGCAAAGGCCGTGGCAAACGAGACCCAGGCCAACTTTTACCACATTGGAGGCCCTGAGATTATGAGCAAATTCTACGGTGAGTCCGAGGGAAAGCTCAGGGAGATCTTCAAGGAGGCACAGGAGAACGCGCCGGCGATAATCTTCATCGACGAGATCGACAGCATCGCCCCCAAGAGGGACGAAGTAAGCGGCGACGTGGAGAAGAGGATAGTAAGCCAGTTACTAACCATTATGGACGGCCTGGAGGGAAGGGGCAAACTAGTGGTCATAGGAGCCACAAACCGGCCCAACGCGCTCGATCCGGCACTCCGCCGGCCAGGCAGGTTTGACAGGGAAATCGAGATCGGTCTACCCGATAGGAAAGGACGTCACCAGGTACTCATGATCCACACTAGAGGAATGCCACTTACGGAAGAGGTGGACCTTGAGGAGATATCAAGCAGGACCCACGGCTTCGTGGGCGCAGATATGGAGGCACTGGCCAAAGAGGCGGCCATGGGAGCCCTGAGGAGGGTGCTGCCCGAGATCAACCTTGACGAGGAAAGTGTCCCAGCGGAGATCCTTGAAAAGATCAACGTAACCATGGACGACTTTGAGGACAGCCTCAAGGAGGTGCCCCCAAGCACCATGAGGGAGGTCCTGGTGGAGTCACCCAATGTCCACTGGGACGATGTTGGCGGAATGGAGGAGACGAAGCAGGAGCTGAAGGAGGCCATTGAGTGGCCTCTCAAGTACCGCGAGATCTTCGAACACGCCGATGTCAAGCCACCAAAGGGAATAATGTTGTACGGGCCACCCGGCACGGGTAAAACTCTCGTAGCAAAAGCGGTAGCCACAGAATCAGAGGTGAACTTCATCAGCGTCAAGGGGCCCGAACTGCTCAGCAAGTGGGTCGGGGAGTCCGAGAAAGGAGTCAGGGAGATATTCAGGAAGGCCAGACAGGCCGCGCCCTGTATCATCTTCTTCGACGAGATTGACAGCATTGCACCACCAAGGGGTAAGGACCTAGGAACCAACGTCACAGGAAGGGTAGTCAGCCAGATACTCACGGAGCTAGATGGTTTGACCAGTCTCAAGGACGTGGTCGTTGTAGCGGCCACGAACCGGGTGGATATGGTCGACCCCGCGCTTATGAGGCCAGGAAGGATTGACAGGATTTTGTATATCCCCAACCCCGATCTGGAGGCCAGGAAGGCAATCCTGGGCATCCACACGAGGGGAAAGCCACTGGACGAGGACGTTGACCTTGACAAGTTAGCCGAGTTGATGGAGGGCTATAGCGGGGCAGACATCGCTGCGACAAGTGGCGCTGCGAGCCAGTCAGCCATCCACGAGCACCTGATGAAATACGGTGACCCGGTGGAGGCTAGTGAGCACAAAGACGAGGTCTTAGTCAAGATGGAGCATTTTAGCAAGGCTTTCGAGAAGGTAAAGTCCAGCAGCTACCAGAAGGCCACCATCTACTGGGATCAGGAGAAAAACTCCTCCAACAACATCATCGCCTAATCAAAAAGCAATGATTGAGCCAAAAAGCTCATCTTTTTTATAGTTTAGACAGGGCTTCAACCACCCTGTCCATCGCCTCGTTCATCAATGACTCGCTTGTGGCGATGTTGATTCTCATGTGACCCTTGCCCTTCTCGCCGTCCCCCTTGCCCGAGGAGATGGCTACCCTCGCCTCCTTGAGGATGTACTCCTGGAGCTCATCGCTGGTGAGGCCGAGGTCGAACTTTGGGAACGGGACGTATGTGCCCTCAAGCATAGGGAACTCTACGCCGGGGATAGACCCAAGGCGTTTGGAGCATATCGCCCTAGTCTTGTGCAGGTGATCCATCATCCCCTTCCTCCAGTAATCCATCTCGTTACTAACCATTACCCTGGCCGCGGCTCGTCCCAATGTTGATGTACCTCTCTGGACACCTGTTGCTGCCTTCTGCATGGATTCTAGCATTTCCTTGTTGGTTGTTGCCATATACCCGATCTGGAGCCCGGCGACACCGAATGTCTTGCTGAACCCCCAGCTCGACAATGTTAGATCCGAAATCTCGGGGTTCAGGCTCGCGATTGAGACGTGTTTGTTACCCTTGAACACGATGTCCTCCCAGAGCTCGTCAACCATGATGGTGATCTTCCCGTCAACAGCGATGTCCGCGACCGCTTTCAGCTCCTCCTTGGTCATAACTCGGCCAGCTGGGTTGTGGGGGTTGCAAAGGTAGATGAGTTTGGTTCGAGGCGTTATTATCTCCTTGAGTGCCTCTGAGTCAAACTTATAGCCATCCTCCCTATCAAGCACCCAAGAAACGGGCTTTGCCTCCGCTGCAGGGAGCACAGCTGTGAATGCATGGTAGGTAGGGTCATTTACGATCACTTCATCACCAGGTTTGCAGGCGTACTTGACGCCCAGCCAGATGCTGGGGTCGACGCCTTGGATGAGCATTACGTCATCCGTATCAACGGGTATCTTGTTGAATTCATTGATCTTACCCGCCAACACCTCACGGGTGGACTTGTCCGCGTTATAGTACATGTCCATCTCGTCCACGGAGTCGTGTAACGCCTTCATGATCTCAGGTGCGATGGGCACGTCTGGTGCAGCTATCCACATTGGGATAACGTCATCAGGGTATCTGTCCCATTTCAGGTTAGGTATTGAGCGCATCAGCTCCGCGGTGGCTGAATTGAAGATGTTCTCTTTTGACAATGCAATCAAAGGTTATTTTCAGGGTATTAGAACCTATTGAGGGCACAACCGTTTAGCCAGATACCTATATTAACCGTCTTTTGGTCATAACAGGCGGGTACGCACTTTGCCGATGAGACAACCAATAGTATGCATGCTAGGTCACGTTGACACAGGAAAGACAAGCCTCCTCGACAAGATCAGGGGAACAGCGGTTCAGATGAGGGAGGCCGGCGGCCTCACCCAGCAGATAGGTGCCAGCTACTTCCCGTTTGACACCCTTGTAGCCATCGTACAGAAGCTGATGCAGAATGTTGACCTCAGCGTCAAGGTTCCCGGTCTTCTTGTAGTGGACACCCCGGGCCACGAGGCATTCGCCAACCTCAGGACGAGGGGGGGAAGCGTGGCAGACATCGCTATTCTGGTCGTTGACGCAATGCACGGCTTCGAGAACCAGACATTCGAGTCCCTCCAGATTCTCAAGGCAAGAAAAGTACCATTTATCATCGCTGCAAACAAGATTGACAGGGTCACAGGTTGGAAGTCCGAGGAAAACAGGCCATTCATGAAGGGATACAATGCCCAGAATAAGTGGGTCAAAGAAGACCTTGACAATAGACTCTACAACATGATGGGGACCTTGAGCAGGGAGAGTATGGCTAGCGATAGATTTGACAAGGTTCGTGACTTTACAAAAAATATCGCTATCGTACCGGTCAGCGCAAAGACAGGTGAGGGCATAGGGGAGTTATTGATGGTCCTCATCGGTCTCACACAGCAGTTCCTCGAACAGAAGCTGCAGGTCACGGAGGGACTAGCCAGGGGCACTGTCCTTGAGGTCAGGGAAGAGGTGGGCCTGGGCACGACCCTCAACGCCATCATTTACGACGGAACTCTACATGCCGATGACACCATTGTCATCGGGGGTAGAGAAGGCCCCATATCCACCAAGATAAGGGCGATACTGGTCCCCCAGCCATTGGAGGAGATGAGGGACTCTAAAAAGCAGTTCAACACCATCCAAGAGGCTCACGCGGCTGCGGGTATCAAGATAGCCGCACCCAATATCGATAACGCGATACCAGGAGCACCCCTCTTTGCCATAGGGGAGGGCATGACACTTGAGAAGGCTATGGAGGAAGTCGCCTCAGAGATGGAGCAGCTCAAAGTTCAGACAGAGCAGACAGGGATCATGGTTAAGACGGACACACTTGGCAGCCTGGAGGCCCTAGTTGATAGCCTCAGGGCGAAGGACATCCCTATCAGGACAGCGGATATCGGGGATGTAAGCAGGAGGGATGTCATGGAGGCCCTCAGCGTCAAGTACGAGGATCCATATCTCGGGGCAATATTAGCGTTCAACGTCAAAATCCTGCCGGATGCAGAGACGGAGGCAAGGGATCAGAAGGTCCCCATCTTTTGGAACGACATCATCTACAACCTCATGGACGAGTACGTTAGGTGGGTCGAGGAGGAGAGGGAGGCAAAGGAGAGAAAGGAGTTTGATACCCTTGTCAAGCCTGGAAAATTCGAGATCATGGAGGGCTATATCTTCCGGCGGGCCAAGCCCAGCATTTTCGGTGCCATCGTGTTGGCTGGTCAATTAACACCAAGAGTTCAATGTATTAACCAAGCGGGTGAGAAACTTGGCAGGATCAGCCAGATACAGGAAGGCGGAAAGGCGATTCCATTGGCCGAAGAGGGCAAGGAAGTGGCTGTGGCCATGCCCCAGCCCATCGTAGGTAGACATATAAAAGAGCGCGATGTTCTGTTCGTAGACATTCCAGAGAAACATGCTAAGCTCTTGCGCACAAAGTACGCTGGGAGACTAACTGAGAGCCAAAACGATGCTCTCAGGGAGCTGGTTCAGCTGAAACGCAAGAATGACATGCTCTGGGCAATATAGGAGAAAAAGAAAAATGCCAATACTCATCGTCTCAGACCCAAACGGGACAAGCCAGAGGGTAGAGATCGAAGACGCTCAGCTGAGACCTCTCGTCGGTACAAGGATCGGAATGACCATCGACGGCTCATTCGCAGGTATGCAGGGATACAAACTCAAACTAACAGGCGGAACCGACAAGGACGGGATCCCAATGAGGCCCGACGTCCACGGAAGTGCAAAGTCACGCATCGTCCTAAGCGGCGGTGTCGGCTACAAGCCAAAAGATAAGGGGATGAAGAAGAGAAAGGTCGTCAGGGGCAACACCATTAGCCAAGAGACCACATTCCTGAACTTTGCAGTAATCGAGGCGCCGAAGAAGAAGGTAGCGGAGCCCGAACCCGAGGTAGAGCCAGAGGCTCCAATCGAGGAATCAGAGGAATAACCCCTATTTCTATCCAGAAACTAATTGTTTGAAATCTTCCTCTCCCTCACTGTACCCGCTTGCGATGATGACATCGCCTGGGAACAGCATGGTAGATGGTTTTGGCCTGATCCAGAGGGGACCTCTACGAACGACAAGCACCCACATACCGGTCTCATCGGCTATCTCTGCATCCTTAAGGGTCTTTCCTGAGATTAACGAGTTCTCGCCAACAACAGCACGCTCAACGGTTTCCTCTGCGTCCTGAATAACCATCTGGAGAACCCTGTGGGGCTCATCTCCTCTAAGGACTACTTCGGCTATCTCAGACGCGGCATCGGCTATTCTTTCTGTAACATTACCCATCCGGATGATTCCCAGAAGGTCTTCGGGTTTGGTCTCTTCTTCGGTACGGGAGAGCACTCGTTTCTGGAATGAGATGTGAAGTTCGTCCATCTGCTCCTCAAGCATCATAACCTCATCCGCGAGGAAGCTGCTGTTGAGAAGCAGGGCACTGTATGCCAGATCCATCATCATCTCGCTTGTGTCCTTTAGCGTCACTAAGTCCTCGGTGATCCGCTCCCAGTGAGCTCGGTCGGCACTACTCAAGGTGGTCAACCTCCGCCCGTGCGGCCTTTACCAGGCTCTCTAGCCCGTCCTTGGTACCCCGTGCAACGACAAAATCGCCTGGCATGAGTATCTCCTTGTCGGGGTTGATGTCCCAGAATATTCCTCGCCTCAATGCGATGATGTCGGCCCCAACCTCGGCGGCCAGTTCCAGGTCATCTACGGTCTTTCCAGCCATGAACGAGTTTTCATCAATGATGACCCTGGTCAAGTGCTCCTCTGCCCGCTGGAAGACTTCCATTACTACGGGGTGGATCTTGATATCGTGCAAGACAAGGCTGGCGATGTCAGCCGCAGCATCACTGATGGCGTTTGTGAGACTCCCCACCTTTGCTACGCCAGCAAGTTGTTCTGCGTCCTTCTTGTCACGGGCAGCCAGCATCAGGTTCATGTTTAGCAAGTAGACGAGGTCATCTATCTTGGTCTCCAGCTCCATGACCTCCTCCGCCAGCTCCTTGTTGTGGAAGAGGGCTGCCGAGTATGCCAAATCGATCATTAACTCTGATATGTCCTTCATCCGGATGAGGGTCTCGCGGACTGGGGCGGGTTTATACTCAGTTTTCTTTACCTTGTTCATAAAAGTGGCTCAACCTTGAAATGCGTTCATGCATCGAACCCAGTGTTTAGAGCAATACTCAGTCCGTTCTTAACCTTTCTGGTTGACCATTGTGTAACCCATCCATTAAATCAGTGAGGGATTATGGTAAGGCGTGAACCACGACAACAGGGAACGCCTGATCGCAGAGGCATCCAAGATCAGGGACATCAACAAACGCCGCAAGTACCTCGAAGCCCAGAGGGTCAGTGATGAGGACATTGACGGTATCCTCGATGATGTGCATTACAAGACCAAGGGCAGAGACAAGTTCCCCAGGGCGTCCAAGATGAAGTTCACGAGGGACGGTCTTGCCATGGCCACAGGGAAAGCTGTCGCTGAGTACAGAACGTGGAAGATCAGGTCACAGCTGGGCAGCGTTAGGAAAGCCCTTGATGCATGCGCAGGCATCGGGGGAGACACTATAGCGATGGCCCTGAGGTGGCCGGTTGTCGCTGTAGAGATCGATCCTGAGATGATCGAGGTATTCAGACATAACATCGAGGTCTACGGGCTCCAGAACAAAGTCGAGGTCGTCCAAGGGGACATCACAAAACTCGTCAATGACGAGGGATTCAAATCGAGCCTGAGTGAACTGGATGTAATTTTCTTTGACCCCAGCAGAAGAGGAGAGCGCGGCAGGACCGTCAAGACTGAGGAGTACACACCCCCACTTTCATTCGTAGAAGAATTGCTGAAAATCTGTCCAAACCTGTGCGTCAAGATATCACCGGGAACAGACCTGGACAGAATCAGGTATAACTGCGATATCGAAGTCATCTCCAACAGGGGGGAGGTAAAGGAGGTTATCCTCTGGTTCGGCAAGCTGAAACTGGACCAAGAGAAAAAAACGGCGCTAGCCACGAAGCTACCCGAGAAGGTGACCATGGAGCGAACCACTCCTGAAATCGAGGTCACACAGGTTAAGAAATACCTGTTTGAGCCAGACCCCGCATACATCAAGGGGAGGCTGATAGACACTCTTGCACAGCAGTATGAGCTTACACAGATCCACTCCAAGATAGCCTACCTGACAGGAGACGAGTTGCTGAGAACACCTCTACTGAAGACCTACGAGGTGTTGAGGGTGACAGGAACCGAGCAAGACGAGATCAACGCCATTCTCGGGGAACTGGAAATAGGGCGAGTGGACTTCAAGGCTAGGGGTATGAGCGTCGATATGAGGAAAATCCATGAGAAGATACAGGGGCGAGGAAGAAGGCGTGGACTCGTGGTCTTCACGATGGTAGGGAAAAATAACGCGGCAATTATCTGCCGCTATGCCTAGCCTGTCTCGGGATATTCTAGCTTGTAGATGAGAACGAAACTGTTCTCGCTAGCGAATACCTGCTCATATCCTTGTTCAGGCATCTCGTACATGAGGCTCACAAGAGTGCTGTTTATGAAGCCATCCTTGTAAATCCCTGCGGTGTAGTTGACGTAATCGTTAGGATCAAGTCCACCGATCCTCACCATCCACTCCCACTTCACGTTATCACCGAAAGGCCAGCCTTTCTGTACGTTGTCAGGTTCATGCGTGAAGAACACCAAAATATAGTCGGCATCGTACCTCTCAAGCAGCTCGAGGCTCTCCTCGGGCTCGCTCATCATTATCTTTCCGATGGTGCTGATCTGCCTCGTGGTCTGCGTCGCGCCGTCAGCCATTGTGGTCTTGCCAGCCATTGCCTCGATCCAGTAACCATAGTCCCCCCAGCTGCAGCCCACCTCGTCGTCTCCGACGTTCTCCTTCATCCACTCAAGTGCCTGGGGCCAGTCCTGGGGATACTCGCCATCGATCTTGACACTGATCGAAGAGGATGCCAACTGAGTTGGCGAATCCGCGGCCTTGATAGCGTTGTTCACGTTTGGTATCAGCGCCAGTAACATAAACGCCATGAAGAACAAAACCAGGCGCTTGCTGACACCTGAGACTTCGTTCTTTCTTCTGGATTTTCGGCTGCTTGACTCCGACGCTTTGGGTTGTAGGAACGGCTTAACAGCCATAACTATTCCGTAGGCTCCCATCAGACATGCGGGTGCTGCCAGTATCTGAGTTAGCCTGCTCATGACGCCCGCGAAATAAAGCCCTGTTGTGAAGAAGGCAAGCGCGTACAAGTTCTTCTCGTCAAGCTCCTTCACGGCGTAATAGGACCCAAACACCCCGAGGGCGAGGACCAAGCCGTAATCATTGAACAGTGATGTCCATGCGGTGACATGGTTCTCAGCAACTGAGTCGTACAGGAAACTACTGCCTGATGTGAAAGGATTCAGGACTTGTAGGAACTTGTTGCCAATGGGCAGTGTGATTCCCACAGCTGGCAGTATGTATACGAGTAGGACCGCTAGAACTACCAATCCGGCTGCTCCGACGCTTACAACTCCGATATCGATTCTATCCTTGACGAACTCGTAACCAAGTAAGAGGACGACTAGCCCGAACGATGCAAGGCTGTCCATCCCCATGAGGGTGTTTGGACCTAGCCTCGGTGTCAACGAGACAACGAGGAAACCGAGTCCTATCGTGAAGCTGTATGAGATGAGATACTTTGAACTGTATTTCTCCGAGGCAACGATCAGGAGCATGTACAGCATGAGGAGACCGGACATATACTTGGCCGCCCCCCAGCTAGCGTAGATGAGCCCCAATGATAAGCCTGAAAGAACCGCATATACAACCTTCTTCTCTATCTTGTTTTTGTCGTCGTTCGCACGAAGGAAGAACAGGCTTGTCAATACTATTGCAAAGACACCAATGTTCTCGGTATCAAAGAACCCAAACGAGGACCTTCTGATATATGCAGGACTGATTGCCATGAACAGGGCGGCGAATATCCCTGCCGGCGAGCCTCCAACCTCTTTCCCGAGGAAGTATATCGCGATGATGGTCAAGACAGCCATGAAAATGGGGTAATATAAGGCGACATCCAGGACCGTTAGATTTGAGATGAATATCTTGGCTATTCCATAGAGGAAGGCCGCTGTGAACGGGATTCCAGGGTAAGCGGTTGATGGTATATCCCTGCCCATTGGGTACCAGCTCAGAGTGTCATGCCATGTCCACCACGCAGCGTATCCATTCTCGACGACATATTCGGTTGCCCTGTACTGGAACAGGGGGTCAAAGGCGGTGAGATAGGCACCGTACTGGAGAGGAAGCATCCTGATTAGAACTGCCACGACCGCGACAATTGCGACCACGGCTATCTCTATGGCCTGAAGCCGGGAGACCCTTAATTTACTCAGTATCGCGTCCGTATCAAATCCCTGTGAGTTATCAGCCAAAACTTTAGACTCCGTTCATGTAGGATATGCGAGGCTTTTATTTAAATTGCGATAACTAGGATTGTCTACGATGCGTATCGGACTGATCATTAACCCCATAGCGGGGATGGGTGGAAGGGTGGGACTCAAGGGGACCGACGGCGAGGACACACTCAGGGAGGCCATCATGAGGGGTGCGTTTCCCAGGGCACAGGACAGAGCTATTCAGGCACTGGAGACACTGAAAAAAGCTGATAGCCAGTGGGTGACCTGGGGAGGCCCCATGGGAGAGGATGTTCTGAAGAGACTTGGGTTATCGCCCCAAGTACTAGGATCACCGTCTAGTGGAAAGACTGGTAAGGAGGACACAGTGAAGGCGGCGGAGGCCATGCTTGATGTGAGCCCGAACTTGATCGTATTCACCGGTGGGGACGGGACAGCAGTTGATGTCATGGGTGCTGTAGGCACTCAGGTTCCGATACTCGGTATCCCGTCCGGGGTCAAAATGTATAGTGGCGTTTTTGGCACGACGCCGAAGGCAAGTGGGGAACTTATCAGGAGGTTCATAGCGGGCGAAGCATCGTTGGCTGAACGCGAGGTAATGGACATAGACGAGGAAGCGTACAGAGAGGGGTACCTGTCAGCGGAGCTCAAGGGCTACTCCAGGACGCCGTTCATCGCGTCGCTGGTGCTCAACGAGAAATCAGCAGTGCACACGGTAGACGAGAGCCTCATCAAGGAGGCGATCGGGGAACGAATCGCAGAGGAGATGAGGTGGGATGCGCTATACATCATGGGGCCGGGTTCAACCGTTGCATCGGTCACCGATCAACTTGAACTAGACAAAACGATTCTCGGTATCGACCTTGTGAGGAACGGCGAGTTGATCGGGGTCGATGTTGATGAAGCCGGAATCCTCGCGGAGATGGGCGATGAGAACTATATCTTGATATCTCCCCTCGGCGGGATGGGATCAATCCTGGGGCGTGGAAACCAGCAGATCAGTCCCGAGGTGGTTCGCCGGGTCGGAAAAAAGAATATAATCATTGTTTCTACGGCCACGAAGCTGGCTCAGATTGGAACCTTGTCAGTCGATACCGGAGACTCTGGGCTTGACGAGGAGCTATCAGGCTTCATGCGGGTTGTTGTCAGTAGACACGAGACGAAGTTAGCAAAGATCGCCTAGACAACCCTTAACAACGTTAAGTGGCTAAATCTTGTTAAATGAGTCTCAAGTTTTCCGAGAAGACGGCCACCGTCGAGGAGAAGATCCTCCACGGCTCCATCAGCGAGCTGGAGAACGCGGTGCTGGCCTTCTTCTGGGTCGGTGAGAAGCCTAAACTGGGCGGGGTATCAGTGACCCTCCCTGACAGGTCAAGCAGCCAGCTGCTGGGGGACAGGGATGAGATGCTCTCGCGTATGATAGGGGAGAGGATCGCCTCCGATTACGAGAAAATGGCGCTTGTATCAACCAACCTTCCAATGGGCTTCGATGGGAAAACAGTGTTGGGGCTACTAAACGAGTTGTTAAACGATGGCAAAGAATAATCTGCGAACATTCCTGATGGAGATCGAGTCAGAGACGGTAGTGATCAACGAGCCGCTCTCAAGGAACTATGAGATAGCGGCGGCGTTGCGCCAGTTCGACGGCGGCAAGGCGATTATAGTTAAGGAAAAAGAGACTGGTGTCACAGTAGTCGGAGGAGTTAACGGCAACAGGCCCAGGCTCCTGAGATCAATAGGGGCCACGGCGGAGACCCTCTACCCTATGTTGATCGAGGCGACAAAGACCCCGCTGAAATGCGAGATAGTGGAAACCGGCCCCGTCAAGGAAGTGATCATCGAGGGCAACATGGCCAAGATCCCGGTTCTAACCCACTTCGAGGGCGACCCCGGACCATACATCACATCCGGCATCATCCACACCAAGGGACCCGACGGGAAATCCGAGAACGTCAGCTTCCACCGGCTCTTAGTGCTGGATGATAAGCACATGGCCATCAGGATCGTGCACAGACACCTCTACAAACTCACGAAGCAGGCCGAGGAGATGGGGAAAACCAGCCTGGATGTGGCGGTTACCATCGGGCACCACCCCGCTACTCTGATGGCTGCAGCTTTACCAGCCAGCTTCGGTACAAGTGAGTTCGATGTGGCAAACAGGCTCCTCGGGGGAACACTCCAGCTCACCCAGTGCGAACACGTTGATGCACTGGCACCGGCCGACGCAGAAATAGTTCTAGAATGCAAACTTCATCTAGACAAGCTTTCAACGGAGGGCCCGTTCGTGGATCTTTCGGGCACTTTTGATGTCCAGAGGCAGCAGCCTACACTTGAGTTGGTTGGTGTCATGCACCGGAAGGACTACATGTATCACGGGTTGCTCCCCTCTGGAAGCGAGCACAGGCTCCTCATGGGGATGCCCAGGGAGCCAAGGATCTGGGAGTACGTCAGTAATATCGTGCCCACCGTCCGGGGCGTCAACATGTCCACTGGAGGAATGGGCTGGCTTCACTGCGTGGTGAGCTTTGATAAGTCCAAAGAGGGAGATCCAAAGAACGTACTGATGGCAATATTCGCGGCCCATCCGAGCCTGAAGCATGCAGTTGTGGTGGACAGCGACATCGACCCTTACGACATGGAGCAGGTAGAGTGGGCCATAGCCACCCGTTTCAACGGGGCCGAGGATTTGCTGGTTATCCCGGGAGTCAGGGTCAGCAGTCTTGACCCGGCTGGGGACCAGGAGAAGGAGATGGGGACCAAGGTGGGAGTTGACGCGACGAAGCCCATGTTCAAGGACCCCGCGGGGTTCAAACGGGCCTTGATACCCGTCAGCGACTCGGCCAAGGAAATCCTCTCCCGGTACAGTTGACCATTATTACAATAATTTATTAGTAATAGTTAATTATGTCGGGTTTTTATCTCATATGAGTGCTCACGGTCAATGTGCACAAGGGAGCCAATCGAGGTACTTTAGTCTATGACGGTCTCGTAGCCGATGTAAGAAAAATGACACATCTTCACGATACGGCCCATCTTGTCCCACTCCCCGATTTGAATCATATTTAATATCACAAATAATTGAATATTATATGTGTAAGGGTCTAAATAGCGGTAGATTACCATTTCATTTGAATTTCATGTATCTGACACGGAAACAGGAGCGGATGATGAACGGCGAGGAAGGGGTAGCCGTCAGGAAATCCATTGAGCTACTGGTGGCACTCGGCAGCGTATTCGGCGCGGAAAAGCTGGTGCCCGTTGAGTCGGCTCACATAAGCGGGGTAAGCTACAAGAACCTGGGAGAGGCGGGCACCGAGTGGCTTGAGGAGCAGGCGACCACGGGGGCTAAGTGCAGGATCAGAGCAACATTGAACCCTGCTGGAATGGACATGGACAAGTGGAAGGAGATGGGCGTCCCAGAGGAGTTCGCCATTGGCCAGAGGCGGGTTCTTGACGCTTTCGAGTCCATGGGAGTAGAGCCAACTTGCACCTGCACACCATACCTCATCGGCCACGTCCCCAGGAGGGGAACACAGGTCGCATGGGCCGAGTCAAACGCAGTCTGCTTCGTAAACAGCGTGTTAGCAGCGAGGACAAATCGTGAGTCGGGGCCAACGACCCTTGCATCAGCGGTCACGGGAGTCGCGGCCCTGTACGGTTATAGGCTACCCGAGAATAGGAAGCCCGCCAAGATTATACAGGTGGAGGCAGACCTGAATTCGAGGCTGGACTACAGCGGGCTCGGTTATGTCACAGGAAAGCTGCTAGGGTCAGCTGTTCCCTACTTCAGGGGCCTTGGTGACCTTGACATGGAGTCAATGAAAACAATGGGGGCCGCCTGCGCCACTAGCGGGAGTATAGCCCTGTGGCACGGCGAGGGAATCACACCTGAGGCAGAATGGGCCGCAGGTTACCTGGAAGGCATCGAGACAATTACAATAACAAAAGAGGACATCAAGGAGGCAAAGACAAAGATAGTCTCCGACCCTGACAACCCAACCTACTGCATAGGATGCCCACACTGCAGTCTCAAGGAGATGGAGGAGACGGCAAATCTAGTCAAGGGAAAGAGCCTTGATGGAAAACTTTGGGTCTTCACCAGCAGGGGCGTCTATGACCAAGCCGAGAAGGGCGGTCTCATCAAGATAATCGAGGACGCCGGTGGAAGGGTTTACCGTGATACCTGTATGGTGGTCGCGCCACTCCACGAGATGGGGTGGAAAGGAGTTGGCACCAACAGCTTCAAGGGCGGACACTACAGCACGGCCCACGGCTTTGAGACAAAACTGCAAACGGTTGAGAGCTTAGTCAAGGAGGCCGCAAAATGATACTAAAGGGACGCAAGGTCATGGGCGGTGTGGCCGAGGGCGAGGCACTGGTATCCATGGACTCCGTGAGCTTTTACGGGGGCGTTGACCCGGTCACCGGGATAATAGTCGACCCAGGGCACAGCTGCAAAGGCGAGAACATCACTGGCAAGGTATTCGTGTTCCCCACGGGGAAGGGAAGCACCGTAGGCAGCTACGTCATTTACAGGATGGCAAAGCTTGGCACGGCACCCGCCGCAATCATCAACATCGAGACTGAGGCGATACTAGCCACCGGATGCGTCATAAGCGACATACCGCTAGTGGACAAGCTTGATCAAGACCCGTTGAAAGTGATAAAGAACGGGATGAGGGTCAGGGTTGATGCCGACCAGGGAAAGGTCGAAATCCTAGACTAGTCTTCCTTTTTCTTAACCTCAATAATGGATTTCATGAGGTCAATCTCTTTGTCGAGGAGCTTCTTTTCCTTGTACAACTCATCCATCTTGGATTCAAGGTCGTGCAACTCCACGTCCTCCTGCAACAAGTGGTAGGCTTCGGCGTGGCCGTACTTTAAATGGAAGTCTATCTGGTTCTTTTTCGGCTTCTCAACCCCACAGAATGGGCATACATACACCTTGGACATGCTCCAGAACTCCGTATTATGCTGGGTAAAAGAGGTATATCAGGCTTTAGAAGCGTATCTTGGTAGCTACTGCTCTTTTCCAAATTTGTTCTCAGTTGCCTCTCTGACTGACTCAAGTTCATCGGGTTTCGCGTAGACTCTCATCACGTCCAGGTAGCCCACGAGTGTGCCTCCAAGTGGACTCATCTCGCTGAAACTAACCTTTTTTTTCCCTCCGTCCCCAGTCTCGTGGTATAGGGGTATGTCCTGGGGCTGCTGCTGCGACGCAGCGTATGGTACGCTGGGTGCCGTTGACACGTCCATGATGACGGTGTTACGGTCAACACCAGCCTCATCAGCGATATCCTTTGCCAGGTTCTCCCTGATATCAGCCATGGCCATGACATTGACTGCAAGCCTGTCCCGCCTGTGAACCACAGTCTCGTAGGCGCATTTGAGGAGCTTCCTGTCGAGGTAACCCTGGGTCAGCTCGTAAGCGGTCCTGCTCTCCTTGCTTGATGAGTCCTTCAGGGAGCTTAGCATACTGATTACTGAGTTGTCGTCAAGTTGGTGGTACTCGTCTGCGGTCTTGAATCCCGTTATTCCCAACTCTTCATCTGCCAGCTCCATCGCCCTTACAAGCATAACCTCTGCGGCCCTGACGCTGCGGTGGAAATAGACGGCCTTGAACATCATATACCGAGCGATGACCATGGACTCCAGCACGTATAGAGCAGTGTCCTTCACCGCCAGGGTATCATCAACCACCCCTATGCTCCTGACCAGCCTGTCAAAGTCCACCTTGCCGTACTCGACTCCTGAGAAATAACTGTCCCTTGGCAGGTAGTCCAGTACATCCGCGCTGAACTGGCCCGCTATAATATTGTTGATGTACGGTTTATTGCAGTCCAGGTGCCCGATTGATAGGTCGCCCACCTCTTTGGCATCGAAGCCATGGCCTTTCAGGACATCACCAACCTCGGTCTCCCTGACTATTCTCGTTGACATCTGCTCGTGGTCCATGTCCATCTTTTCAAGAACCTCCTCGAACAGGTGGCTGAATGGGCCGTGCCCGATATCATGGAGCAACCCGGCTAAACGTATCCTGTTCGCATCCTTTTGATTGATTAGCTCAACATCCTGCAGCCTGCGGGCTATCTCACCCGATATGTGCATGACCCCGAGACTGTGCTGGAACCGGGTGTGCTCTGCACCCGGATAGGTCAGGTGAGCGGCTGACAGCTGCTTTACTCGCCTGAGTCTCTGGAACTGGGGCGTATCAATTACAGCCCTTTCAGTGGGTGTTACCTCGATGTAGCCGTGTATAGGGTCCTTGATCTCCCAGCTCTGCATGATTGAGATGTGGTGTTCATTATAAAAAAAACTGATGGTTAAGACCGCTCGTCCCTGAGCATCCCGTAGATGAGGCGTCCGAACCGCTGACCGTCCTTGATCTCGGACTCCCTAGTATGGCCCTCCCTCCTGAAGCCCAGCCTCTCGGCCAGTTTGAAGCTCCTCGTGTTTGTGTCATCGGTTTGGACTATAGCTTTGTGTGCCTTCAGCTCTTCGAAGATGAAGTTGAGGCCCGCCCGAGCCGCCTCGAAAACCAGACCGCTACCCTCGTGACCCTTGTCGATGAACCATCCGATCTCAAAGCTGGGCACATCCCACTTAGCGGGCTCAATCCATAGCTCACCAACATAGGAGCAGTCCACCTTGAGCCAGACTCCCGCGACGAAGCGGTCACGTTTCGCCCACTCAGCGCGGTGTTTGAGTGCCTTAACCTCGGCGTGCTTCACGGACTCCAGGTCAGCGATGTCATCTGCAATCCCCTTCAAGTTATCTCGGTTGCCGTTCCTCTCAGCGAGCGCGTACATCGCATCGCCATCTCCAGGGACATACCTGCGGATGATGACCCTATCGGAGTCCACTGAATCAGGTATCTTGCTGAGCATCAAGACGTCCTTCGGATTCATGGCACCTGTATTATGCATCAAGTTTAAGTGGTTTCGGGGTGCGAGTCATAAACGCTTTATCGCTTTCACAGGACACTATACCCATGACTGATTATCGAAAGAGACTTGGACATCTTCAGGCGAACATGGATGAGAGGAATCTTGACCTTGTCGTGCTGGGAGCAAGCCCAGACTTCCAATACATCACGGGGGCAAAGGTGGACTGGCGGTCTGGCAGAGACTTAAACTATGCAGCTGATAGCGTTTTCGTGCCAAGGATCGGTGAGCCCATCGTGCTCGGTGGTTTGGGAAACGGGGGCAAAGTGAAGGACTGCTGGATCGAGGACGCGAGAGCTCTTGGAACCCTTGAAAACATGAAGCCAACGGTCAAGGCTATCATGTCGGAGTTTGACAGTCCCAAGAAGATCGGTTTCGGCGAGTACACCTATGGAAGCCTTGTATTGGCAATCGCCTCGAACATACCTGGGGCAAAATACCAGAGCGTCGAGGGTATCCTAGACAAGCAAAGGATGATCAAGGATAGCACAGAGATAACAAAGCTCAGGAATGTTGCCTATCTCACCGAGAAGGTGATGGGCAAGGTGATCGATGAGCTTGACGAGGGCATCTCAATGCACGAGCTGACCAGCAAGATCAGGCACCTCGGAAGACTGGAGGGGGCAACAGACATCAGCTTCCCACCGACGGGAGGTTTCTGCAAGTCAGGCAGTGAGCCTATTGGCGTATTCAATTACGAACCAGACCAGCCTCTGAGGCCCGGTACAGCCATCGCGTTTGATATCGGTTTCGTGTATGATGGATACTGCAGCGATTGGGGAAGGAGCTTCTACCTTGGCGAGCCACCTGAGCACATCGAGAAGGCTTACCCCTCATTGATGTCGGCGGTTGTCGAGACGACGGATGTCATGGGCAGCGAAGTCCAGTACACTGATGAGATATATGGCAGCATCGAGAAGATCTGTGATCGAGAAGGATATGGTGACAAGCTCAGAGCGAGGATAGGGAGTGGAATGGTTGGGCACCAGATCGGGGTCGAGGTTCACGAGGACCCATGGCTCAGACCACAGCAGAGGCAAGAACTGGTTGACGGCATGGTGTTCTGTGTCGAGCCCAAGCTCTGGCATATGGGCGAGTACTACCTCAGGGTTGAGGACATGATCCTCATCAAGAACGGTAGAGCCGAAAGCCTGACCACATATGACCGCGAGCTGTTCCAGCTCTAGGTCAAAAGCCATTTATCCCCACCCGCTCCTACCTTGGCGATGAAGGGTCTTTTCATAGTATTTGAGGGAGTGGACGGTGGAGGCAAGTCCACTCAGATGAAAATGCTATCCGATTTCTTCAAAAGAAAAGGCTACGAGGTCGAACAGCACATGGAGCCAACCCATGAGACCATCGGCACCGTTCTCTGGGATTACATGAACTCAAAGAACAGGTCATTTGAGCCCGAAACCGAAGCGCTGCTTTTTGCCGCAGACCGGATCGAACACGGGAAAAACATCAGGAAGGCTCTTGAAGAGAGGAAAATCGTCATCAGTGACAGATACAAGCACAGCAGTCTAGCGTATCAAGGAGCTGCCGGCGCAGATGTTGACTGGATGCAGAGCCTGAACAAGCATGCTTTGGTGCCTGATCTCGTCATTCTCCTTGACATTGACCCTGAAAAGAGCCTTGGACGAGTTTCAGATAGGGAGAAAACCGTCTTCGAGGAGAACGAGTACCTGAAGAAGGTAAGGGCAGAGTATCTGAGATACGCTGAACTCGGCGAACTGGTCGTAGTTGACGCTGTTCAATCAATTGAGGAGGTTCACGCGGACATCCTCAAACACGTTGATAAACTTGCCTAGTAATCACGCCTTTCGTGATTGTTGATAAATATGTGTTTTACCTCAATCAGCCCAAGGTTTTAGCTGATGAAGGAAAAAGTTGACATTTTGATCAAGGGCGGTACCCTCCTCACAATGGACATGAACGGAACCATGTACGATGATGGTGCAATAGCGGTTTCCGATGGTAGGATAGTCGAGGTAGGGAAATCCACCGTGCTTGAATCGAAATTCAGCTCGGAGAAGGTAATCAACGCCAAGCGCAAGGCGATAATGCCAGGACTCATTGATACATATGGGCACTCTGGCCATGGATTGATCGGAGGGTTCCACCATCCAAGGCATGGATGGCCAGCGGGAAAGATCTACTGGGAAGCGACCACCGACAAATGGTGGTACGCGGAGGCTCAACTTGCCGCACTGGAGAGGCTCCGCTTCGGGGTAACAACAGGGTCATCCATCGTCGGCTCAACACCAGCTAGGACAGACAGCCCGATTTTCGGAATCAGGAACGCCGAGGCTTACGCAAAGGTAGGAACCAAGATAGTGCTCGGCGTCGGTCCCCCGGACCTCTTCATACTCCACATCAAGGAGTGGAAGGGCAGCTTCTACGAGAACGGGGAATGGGTGAGGAAGGATTTCACCTACGAGGACGCCTTGAGAAATTCAATCGAGATTATTGAAAAATGGCATCTGGGGGCTGAGGGGCGAGTCAGGATCGCGTTGGCTCCACCCTATATCTTCGGCCGCCACACTTGGACACGGTACACCCATAAGTACGAGCCAGAGCACGTCCCCGTGATGAAGGAGAAGGCACTGGAGTTCAGGGAGTTGGCGGACAAGTACAATGTCCAGATCCACTCCCACATCTTCGGAGACACAATAGACTGGGCAGTGGAGAACATCGGGCGGGAAACCGTTGACAAAGTGTTAGGACCAGATGTAGTGATCGCCCACGGGAATGGACTCAAACAGAGCGAGGTGGAAGTCATCGCAACAAACAAGGCAAGTGTCGCATCGGCACCATCTACGGGTGAGAACCTCTGGTACGACTACGCCCCACTGGTTGAACTCATCGAGGCGGGAGCCAACTGCACCATCACTACAGATGGGTCCGCTCCCAGGTTCAGCTTCGATCTTTTCAAAGACATCTCACGCGCAATGTGGCACCAATGGATCAGGCACGAGACCCAGGCGGTCCTGCCCGGAGGGAAAGCCCTGAGGATGGTGACCATTGACGCCGCCAAGGCACTGCAGGTGGATCACGAGACGGGGTCACTTGAGGCAGGAAAGAAGGCGGACATTATTCTCGTGGACCTTGACAAGCCCCACCTGACTCCCACTACCTATGTCCCACACCAACTCTGCTTCTACGTCAACGGGCACGACGTTGACACCACGATCATCGACGGCAGGATTGTGATGGAGAACACCCAGGTTCTCAGCGTGAATGCACAAGAAGTGATGGAACTGGCCAGGGTCGAGGCCCAGAAAGCCATCGACCTGATTGACCTGGACGAGTTCAGGCCAAGTGACAAGGTCTTCTGGCACGGGTCAAGGTACGAGGAGGTTTAAGATGGTACTGCTCATTGATCAAAGCGACATTACCCAGATCGAGTTGACCCCAAGGGAGGTCATAGACGTAGTCGAGAGCGCGTACAGGCAGGACGGCATGGGTCTTGCGGAGGAGACACCTCGTTTTGAGATACAGATCAAGGGCAAGCACCTACCCCACATCGCGCCCGGTACCACCAGCGTGGGCCAGGGGATGGCGTACCTTGAGGAGTCCAATGTTTTCATCATCAGCTACACGTTCCACTTTGATTTCCACAAGTACATCAGCCAGATACTTGACCCCGAGACAGGAGAGACACTGGCAATCATCAAGCGTACGAGGGGAGCCTTCGGCACCAGACCGACAGGCTTGGACTCTGGCATGTACAGGACCGGTGCAGCAGCCGCCATCGGCGCCAAGTACATGGCAACCAAGGACATCGAGGCAGTCGGGATCATAGGTACGGGTAGAATCGGAAGAGGCTCCCTCGCCTGCCTTGCCGAGGAGTTGAAGTTTGACAAGGTCTACGCCCACTCAGGCAGGAAGCGGGATGACTCGTTCCCAAAGATAATGGGTGAGCACGTTAACGCGGAGATCGTTGCCGTGGATTCCGTCAAAGAAGTGATGGCCAGGTCCAACGTGCTGGTAACTGGGACCTACGCCCAAGAACCGGTTGTGAAGGGAAAATGGCTCAGGAAGGGCACTCATATCAGTGGTATGGGCGCAGATGGACACATGAAAGCCGAGATGGATTCAGAGGTCTTCAGGAAGTCGTCCAGAATCGTTGTAGACAGCGAAAAATGCTACACTATTGGTGAGATCGCGAGGTCCTTTGAGACAGGAGCCATCACCAGAAACGATATTCAGGGAAAGATCGGTCACGTCGTTGCTGGAAAGATCACGGGCAGGGACACCCCAGAGGACATAACAATCTTCGAGAGCGACGGCACCCACATCCAGAGCGGGGCAGTTGTCCATCTCATCTACAAGAAGGTGAAGGAGATGGGGCTTGGAAAGGAAATCGAATCTTCTGATTTCTTTGTCAACTCCTAGAAAATCATATCACCACCCACAGCCCACTACTTACCATGATAGTTACCTCCGAGGACTCCATGAAGCTGTACAGGGAGATGGCTTCCAACCCACCTGATGCCCCATCCGTACCCATGAAAACTACCCGCGAAGACCCATACGTGAAAGACGGAAAGACCCCCGTCTCTGTCGTACGGTGCGAGGACAGGGAGAAGGGGATCAGAGAGGCCGTGAGGCTCATCGGCGGCATGGAGCCACTGACGCGTGGGGTGAAGGGCAGGATACTCATCAAGCCCAACTGCAACACCGACGACCCATACCCCAGGGACACCCATTTCGATACCATCAGGGTAATCGCTGAACTGCTCATTGAATCGGGCATCAAACCAGGCCAGATCGTGGTCGGTGACATGTCAGGCAGGGCACGGGGCCTACCGACAAGGGCCACGATGGAGAACCTGGGCATAACCAGGGTGGCGGAGGAGATGGGGATCAACATCTCCTATTTTGAGGAGGAGGAATGGGTCACCGTTGAGCCGGAGAAATCAAAGTGGTGGCCCGAGGGGCTCAAGATACCCAGAACAGTCTACGAGGCTGAAAGGATTATACTCACGCCAATACTGAGAAGCCACACCACCGCCACCTTCACCTGCTCCCTCAAGCTGGGGGTCGGGATAATCGACGCCGGGGAGCGGAACTGGCTCCACGACGGCAAGGATTTCTACGAGAAGATGATCGACATAAACCTCGCCTACCACGCAGACATGGTCATCGCCGACGCCCTCAGGATGAACACGGGGAAAGGAACGGCCCCCGAGGACGAGGTCTCGCCGGGCATAATCACTACCAGCAACAACATGGTCGCATCAGACGCAGTGTCAGCCGCACTGATGCAGAGACATAGGACCGTGAGGGTCGTGGATTACAGAACACAGGAACTGACACAGTTCAAGCTCGCCGAGAAACTGGGTCTGGGAGTACCGAACTTGTCGGGAATCCACATTGAACACAATGATATGGCTAACGACGATTGCTTCGAGGCACTGCTGAGCTATATTAGATCAGAGCTCAGGTGAACCTGATCTCCTTCCAGCCGCCCTCGGGCGTCTGGTACTTGACCTTCTCGGGGAAATCGATCTGGGTGTAGACGGCCTCAAGGAGCTTGCCGCGGTATCTCTTCGCCACGGCCTCCTCGCCGAGCCCAGTCAGGTCCTCGGCAAGCGTGCGGGTCCTGAACCTTTGGCCCGTGATCCCGTCTCCCTTCTGGAGCGCCAGGAAGACCCATGCATCGGTGAACTTTTCGACCATGGACTCCACCGTGGCATATTTGACCTTAACCTCTTCCGGCATGCCATCGGCCTCCTCCTCTGTTAGCTCGGTGGGCTTCAACCGGAGCCCCGGTGGCGCGCTAACGTTGAGGGAGTTCACAGCGATGCCGTGCTGCCTAAGCTCCAACGCGAGGCACTGGGTGAGTCCCTCAAGCCCGAACTTGCTGGGGCAGTACGCCAGCTCCGCCATGAAACCGAACCTTGACGAGCCTGAGCTGATGTTGATTATGCTTCCCCCTCCCCTCTCGGCAATTGACTTGTAGAGGAGCTTTGTAAGGAGGAACGGGGCCCTGAGGTTGACGGTCTGTACGAGGTCCCAGTCCTCCACCGTCATCTCGTCGATGGTCTTCCATGGGCTTGTGGCCGCGTTGTTGACGATGATATCGACGCCTCCAAGATCAATGATGGCCTGCGTGAGGGCCTTGACGGACTCGTCGTCTGATAAATCGCATGGGATGGTGGAGACCCGTCCCTCGACGGCCCTGATGTATGCCTCTGTGTTCCTGAGCTCGCTCCAGGTCCTGGAGGTCGAGATGACGTGGGCGCCCTCGGACGCGTAAGAGACCGCCATGGACTGGCCGAAGCCTCTGCCCGAGCCTGTGATCAGGACGTTCATGTCCTTGAGTCTGTCTCCCATGCTCCCCAAGAACGCAGTCAGACATAAAAGAGATATCAAGGGTACGCCCATCAAAATTCAGGTTACCATAATGCCAGACACACTCAAGGTTCAGAAATTAGAGGCTCCCAGGGGCACAAAGGTCCACGGCTACCTCCATATCATGGACAGACCGTCGGGAAAACATGAGATCCCCATCACCCTCATCAACGGAAAGAGGGACGGCCCGACCCTAGTCATCAACGGAGGGGAGCACGGCTCAGAGTACAACGGCCCCGCAGGCGCGATCGCGCTGATGAAGAAGCTGCGGCCCGAGGATATCAGCGGAAAGGTCATCATCGTCCCCATGGTCAACACCCTTGCGTTCGAGAGCAAGTGGATGCACGGGAA
Source organism: Candidatus Bathyarchaeota archaeon (assembly GCA_018652685.1). Taxonomy (GTDB): domain Archaea; phylum Thermoproteota; class Bathyarchaeia; order TCS64; family TCS64; genus RBG-16-57-9. Next base: position 55,413 of record JABIBQ010000028.1, on the reverse strand, counting down.
CCCTATCGACTACAGGGACCTCACAGGCCACTACGTCGAGGAGGTGCCCAGAGGAGGATCAGGTCACCCTAAGGTCACTTACTACCTGACATCCACGTTCTACAGGGAGGTACTCAAACAGGCAGACTACAGGATCAACCTCCACGGCGGCGACATCGAGGAAGACCTCATGACAGGCACCATGTACAGGCAGTCAGGGGATGCAGAAAAGGACAGGTTCAACCTCTCCCTTTGTCGGGCCTTCGGCTGGGAGTGGATCAGGGAGAGCAGGCCAAGGCCATCAAGTAACCCAATGAAGTTTCCCCTCTCTGTGGGCACTGAGGCCGGCGGCATGGGCAGATGCCAGAGCGATATCGTTGAAGAGGTCATCAGGGGCTGTGTAAACGTCATGAAAAAGCTGGGCATGGTGGAGGGCGAGCCGGTTATCCCGCCGAAAGCCTATACCTACCAGCCATACCACCTATACGCGGAGCATGGAGGCTTCTTTATCAGTAACGTCAGGGCGGGCGATCTGGTCAAGGAGGGCCAAGTCCTGGGCATCATCAAGGACCTGTTCGGCGAGACCCTTGAGGAGATCAAGGTACCGACGGACGGGGTCATTCACATGGTGACAAGCCCCTCGATCTGGGAGGGGGACGTCGTCTACGAGATAGGTAAGGACATCAAGGAGATCGTCTAGATGTTTGATCCATACAAGGTACCAAAGGGTACGAAAGAGTTCGGATACGTTCCCGTCGTTAACAACCTACTCGTGGACGCAAAGGTTCCGGTGGGAGTAGTAAATGGTGTTGAGGAGGGCCCCACACTTGCGGTGACAGGCGGTTTATACCCCACCGAGTACTGCGGCGTGGAATCGGCCTCCCGGCTGTACCAGCTCATCGACCCAGAAAAGCTCAGGGGGCGATTCATAACCATACCCGTCATGAACATGCCAGCGTTCCAGTTCAAGCTTAAGTGGCTGAACCTCAGGAGCACGGGCAGCAGCCCATTCGACGGCGTCGGCATCAACAACGTTTTCCCCGGGAACCCCGAGGGAAAGCTTACAGAGCGGATAGCCCACGCCAACTACAAGATACTCAGCAAGGCCGACTACCACGTCGATTTCAGGGGAGGAGACTTCCCCGAGAGCCACCTGGTCCACACCATCCAGCTCAGAGTTGGTGAAAAGGTTGACAAGACAACCGCTACAATGGCGAAGGCGTTTGGGCTGGAGTACGTCCTACCGGGGACGCCCGAGATAGGCCACACCAGTCCGGGGACGATGATTCACACCCTTTGCACCAGCGGCGTTGCAAGCATCATAAGCGAGTCCGGCCTGGGCTACAGGACCCAGCCCCTTGAAGAGTTCGTGGAGGACCACATCAGAGGGACCATAAACCTGCTGAAGCACTTCGGCATGATGCACGGAGATCCGGTCATGCCGGCGAAGCAGAACTACCTTGACATGGAGTGGTGCGGCGTACCAGCCCCCGAGGCAGGAGTGTTCACCGCCCTGGCTGACTACGGCGATATACTCAAGGAGGAGCAGGTTATCGGCAGGATAACTGACATCGACGGCAGTCTCATCTCGGAAGTCAAATCGCCCATCGACGGTGTTGTCCACACGATGTACCCCGCGCGACTTGTGTTCCCTGGGGACAACCTGTATACGCTGCTCAAGGTGGACGGCCCAACCGGCTGGTAACCCCGTTTTAACATTGATTTAAATCCCCGAGGAGGGACAATTCCGGGATTACGTTGCAGGTGGAGTTCTACGCCCTTCTCACATCGTTTTGTTTCGGGCTGAACGCCATCCTGATCCGCAAGGGGCTCAAGGATTCAACCCCAGTCACCGCGGCCATCATCGTATCCCTCGTCCAGACCCCCATACTCGCGGTCCTCGCATTGAGGTTACCCATTATCTGGGACTGGCAGGCTGTATGGTATTTTGTGCTCGCGGGTATCTTCGCCTCTACCATCGCCAGGGCACTCAACTACATCGCCATCGACAGAGTGGGCGTCAATGTGGCCACGAGCCTGAGCGGCACCGACCCGCTGTTCAGCAACGTACTGGCCATCGTGATTCTGGGGGAGCCAATGGTGCCCTCAACGCTGGCAGGGGTCGTGCTGATCGTCCTAGGTGTTCTCGTCATGAGCGGGCTTGAGCTTGAGGAGGGAGTCAAAAAGACCGATATAATCCTCCCCATACTGGCGGCGTTCGGCTACGCATCGGCTAACATGGTGCGGAAAATTGGGATGTCAATCACACCAAACGCGGGATTTGGCGCGGTGATAGGCTCCATAACAAGTATCATAGTGTTCCCCCTTTACCTTGCATCTAGGGGAAGGCTAAGGGAATTCAACCCGAGAACAAACGGGTTAAAGTTCTTTGTCGGAGGGGGCGTGGTGGTCAGCGTAGCCATGCTTTCTATGTACACTGCGTTCCAGTCAGGGTCGATCGCCGTGGTTACCGGTTTAATCGGAGCAGCGCCCCTCTTTGGTCTGGTCTTAACCGCGTTACTTCTCAAGGACACGGAGAGGATCACGCGCAGGGTTGTGGCGGGTTGCATCACTATATTCCTCGGCGTGCTCCTGATCACCGTATTTTAGCTATTTTACATTGATTTAAATCGGGGGAACCATTCCCTACGACGATAACTATGGGATACGAGGTCTATGGGTTGATTGCGGCACTCAGTTTTGGGCTCAACGCCGTTCTCGTTAAGAAGGCTTTGAAACACACGACGCCTGCCACCGCTACTGTATCAGTCGCAGCGGTACAAACCCTGATCCTCAGCACCCTTCTGGTTTTTGATCGACCCGCCTTCAATTTGGAAGCTGTGATGTACTTCATTGCCGCGGGCTTCTTCGCGGCGATCATAGGCAGGACATTCAACTACATGAGTATTGAGAAGCTCGGCGTACCGGTCAGCACAAGCCTCGTGGGCACAAACCCACTTTGGGCTATGATATTGGGTGTGGTATTCCTCGGAGAAGCCGTGACCCTCTCGACTATCTCTGGGTCTATCCTAGTGGTGGCGGGGGTAGCACTGATAAGCGGAGGGGGAAAGAGCAGCAACCTGAACATCAGGGACATGTTGATACCCCTCGTCTCCGCGTTTTTCTACGCGGCCAGTAGCGCGGTCAGGAAGGTTGGACTGAATATCCTACCGGAGTCAGTCTTAGGGGCAGTGGTAGGTGCAATGACTGGTTTGATCGCCTACCCGATACTGATGAGGCTCATGGGCAGGGCAAACGAGTTCAAGTTTACAAGGGAAGCGGTCCCATTCCTAATAAGTGGGGGAATAACAACCAGCGTGGCATGGATCAGCATGTTCATGGCCACCCAGCAGGGACCCGTGGGCGTGGTCTCTGCGATAATCGGAGCCAACCCGTTGTTCGGGCTTATCCTGAGCGTTATCCTGCTGAAAGACTCTGAGAAGATCACTCCTCAGATGATAATCGGCTGTGTGACTATCGTGGCCGCCGTGTTAATTATAACACTGTTCTAGGCGAGCTTGCGAACTCGCTCACGGGCGTCCAGGAGCTTCATCAATGTCTCCAGTAGCGCGTTGATCTTCTCGGGATCGGTCTCGGCCTCTAGCTTGCCCTGTATCTCCTTTACCTTGATGAGAAGGGTCTGGTCGATGCTTCCCTGCTGGGCCATGCCACCAACATCGGCATCGGCTGAAACTTTGACCACGGGCTTGTTGCACATTGGGCAGAGTAGGCTACCGTCCTTGAGTTTGAATAGTGGGGTGTTGCAATCGGGGCAGCTCTCGCTGAGCATCGTGGCTCCCTTCCTGAGAAGATCGCCCATGTTCTTCAATGATCCCTCTGACAATGTGACCACTAGACGATTCGGTGGTGCGGCTTAAATGGTTAACTCAAGTGGAAAGCATATCAACCGAGGATGGGAGTAGTACCTGATGGGCATCCTGACACGCTTCAACCCCATATCAGGGATGATCTTCGGGGTTATTTTAGGAGGGATAATTGGGACCTACGTCCAGAGGTATTTCGGTCTGTCCTTGGCATTGGGGGCGGTGGTGGGTCTCCTGCTGGGCCAGTGGAGCAGGAACAACCGGGAAGCCTGAATCAGGGAAAATAGAGAAGGTTTTAGAAAGAGCACCTGATATTCAACGCAGGTAATACGCAATGATCCAGTTAGAAGGAAGAAACCCCGTTCACGAGGCTATGAAACAGGGCACGGTAACCCTGCTCAAGGTAGAGAGGGGTAGCGAAACGGAAGTAAAGATCAAAGTCATACTGGATATTGCGCGGAAGACCGGCATCCCCGTCCAGATGGTAAAGAAGAGGCAGATGGAAAGACTCAGCGTTACGGGCAGGTATCAGGGCATCATAGGGTACGCCCAGACGGACGCCCAGTGGAGTCTCGGCAAAGTACTCCAGGAGACGGGCAGGGACCTGTGCGTGATGATACTTGACGAGGTGCAGGACCCCCATAACCTGGGAGCCATCATCAGGACAAGCGAGGGCGCGGGAATCGACGGCATAGCCATCCCAAAGAGGGGGTCAGCCAAGCTCAGCGAGACGGTCCACAGGGTATCCATGGGCGGGAGTCTACACGTGCCTGTGTGGCAGACAAACCTCTACCCCGCAATCAAGATGCTGAAGGACGACGGAGTTAGGCTCATAGCCATCGATGCATCGGGCCAGAAACCCTACTATGACGAGGACTTGACAGGAGCCGTGGCATTCGTGCTTGGCGGCGAGAGCAAGGGGGTCAACCCCACGTTAATGAGCAAGTGCGACAAGACAGTTCACATCCCCATGATGGGTAAACTGGAGTCACTTAACGTGAGCGTAGCGGCTGCCGTAGTGCTCTACGAGCGCGTCAGGCAGATGGCTCAAAGAAAATAGGGTTAACGCCGCTTTTTCATGGCGTTTGATACAATGAGAAGCCCGATTCCTATAATGAACACGGGCCACAGGGTATCGAATCTGAACCAACCGAACACATCATCCAGCAAGGTCGAGAGCCCCAGGAGTATCAGGAAGCCGCCGAAGATTATAGGCCAAGTTGTTCTGTCTTGCCCTCCGAAGCAGTTGTCATCCATGTCCCAATCCCTCCTCCTGTACCTTGAGTGGGAGACGTTCATTGGGGCCCCGCAGCTGGAGCACTCTGATGTCTCTTCCTCGTTCTCGGTTCCACACTTTGTGCAATACACCAAAATCAATCAGTATAGGAGACCGGGAAGAGTTATTCAAAGTTTACTCAAAAAAGTGGACGCATGCCTGGGGGCACCTTGAGCATACCCCTACATGGACCCACTGACTGGCCCTGATCCTTGCCCATATCCAGAAAACAGTCATTGATAGGAAGTATACCTGAACTTTAACACCCAGCCCGAGTGCCTGTATTGACTCAAACATGATCCATGCTCCAACAACGAACAGAGTGTTCAGTGACAGGTGGACCCATTCATTTCCCAAGTCAATAAAGTGCTGGGCAAGACCCGCCCCAACCAGGAGGACGCCACACCAGAACGCGGTATCGATGTTCAGGCCAAGAAGTCCTAGCCCAAGACCCATCATCGAGGCAACAGCACCAATCACCAGGCCTGTACAACCGGCGCATCTCCGTTGCCCCAGTAGGTTGACTGTGTGACCGTTGAACCTCCCGCAATCTGGGTGGTGCCCCGAAACGCCTTCCCCATCCCTCCTCTCCGCCTTGGAGAAGGAAAGGACCGCAGGAAAAAGTCCCGTGATGATACCAAAGGCGCATATCAAAGCGAAACATGCCCTCATGATGAAATTCATGGTAGGGTAAGTTGGTTGGGCTGTCAATACCACAAGGGACATGACGATTAGGCTGAGCTCGGCGAGGAGGACATAGGTCAGCAGGTCCCTATGCTCACGGATGTATTGGACAAGGGAACCCCGCATACATGAGGCTGGGATTGATGACCCCCATAAACCCTTCGGGAAATAAGTATCACTGGTCTGTGAACTTTATATCGTGGTTTCTGAACATCAGATTAGAGGACCAAAGCTGTTCCTAAGAGGTATGACGTCATCGCATGCGAGACGTCCCTAATCGGAGCGGCTCACCCCCCCCCACTTCTATTTCTTATAAACCCGTCAACCCGAAAAATGGATGATAACACATTATTAACACGTAGTACGTACCCTACCCCATGACCAAAATCGCGTTAATCGGATTCGGTGTCGTTGGCCAGGGCTTTGCGCGGGTCCTAAGCCAGAAACAGCAGGAACTCAAGGAAAAATACGGGCTCGATGCCCAATTAGTTGCTATTAGCGGAAGGAGCAAGGGCAGCCTCATGGTGGAGGAAGGAATCGACCTTGGGAGCCTTCTCACATCATTTGATAAGTACGGGACAGTCGAGTCTTATCCTACAGGAACCAAGGGTCTTGATAGCATACAGACAATCAAGGAATCAGGAGCGGATGTGGTCATCGAGGTCACGGGGACAAACCTGGAGACAGGGGGAGCCGGCCTACCACACATCAGGGAGGCACTGGGCCTCGGCAAGCATGTTATCACATGCAACAAGGGACCGGCCGCCCTCGCGTACAGCGAGTTAAAGGAGTTAGCGGACGCGAACGGAGCAAAGTTCAGGATCGAGTCCACCGTGATGGCAGGAACTCCCGCTGTGAACCTGGGCAAGGAGGCTTTGGCAGGTAACAAGATCCTCGGCTTCAAGGGCATCATCAACGGGACCACCAACTTCATCTTGACAAAGATGGGAGAAGGGGGCGATTACGACGCGACACTGAAGGAAGCCCAGGAGCTGGGATATGCCGAGGCTGACCCAGCGGGGGATGTTGAGGGATGGGACGCAGTGGGAAAGGTGGTCATACTTGCGAACACCCTCATGGGTGCAAACCTGAAACCCACTGATGTGGAGCGCGAGGGAATCACCGGAATAACCCCGGTCATGGTAGAGGAAGCGAAAAAGGAAGGAATGAAGATCAAGCTCATCGCACGGGCTTATCTAGAGGATGGCGCGGTTAAGGCCAAGGTCTCGCCTGAGAGTATGCTTCTGACGGACCCTCTTGCCAACGTCAACAACACAATGAACGCCCTCACATTCACGACCGATGGGCTTCATGAGGTAACGGTCATCGGAAGGGGCGCAGGGGGCGTAGAGACGGCCCACGGCATCATCAGCGACCTCATCGCCATCTACCGCTGACACTGAAACCTTCAAAAACACCCGACATTATGGCTTTATCATGCCACAGGGAATGCCCATGCCGAAGTGGGTTTACAAGGACACGAGGCCGTCAACGGATGTTGAGTACTTTTCAAACATGACCAGGTGCATCTTTCAGGGAGGGCTTAACTGGGTTATGATAGCCAACAAGTGGCCCAACTTTGAGACGGCTTTCGATAATTTTGATATCGACAAGGTAGCATACTACGGGCTTGAGGACCAGGCGCGCCTCAAGAACGACGCGGGAATCATCAGGAACAGGCAGAAGATCATGGCCACCATCGAGAACGCAGAGGAGTTCAATAGGATAATCAGGGATCACGGTAGCTTCCAAAAGTGGCTGGATGGACTGGACAAGAGCAACAACTACAAGGTTGTTATAGGTCGTCTGAAATCTAGGTTCAAGCGCGTCGGTTCCAGCACCGCCCACATCTTCCTGTGGAGCGTCGGGGAGCCCATCGAGTACGATACAAGTGTTTTCACGAGACGCCCGAAGAAGATAGCCTAATTGATTTGAAGTCCATGATAGGGACCCCTATTCCCCTTCCTCAAAGCCTTTTATATCAAAGTACTTTATCATCCTGTTCTCGGGGGCACGAGTAGCGTCTTAAAAAGGGGAAGGAGATGTTCGCTCTCCCGGGATTTACAATCCAAATAATTCTCGATTGGAATCAATATTATTATCCATGATGGCCATTCCTCCCATTTTCTTGGATATGTGTTTGATGCTGACTGGTATCAGTTAGTAATGCTCTTAGTCAAAAGACGTACACGACAATGTGTGAGATTAGGGAATTATTGAAAAAAGAAATGGGCAAAAAGCCCCACCCTACTCTGGCTGCTTGAAAACCCTCGCAGTCTCGCTCATCAAACTCATAATTGGTAGTGTTTGTGGGCACTGCTCCTCACAAGCCGCACACCTGATACAGTTGCTGCCGTGGGTCTCTGGAGTTATCTTCTCCCAGTATTTTTTCTTGAACTCCTCGCTACGTCCGCTCTGGTAGTACTCGTTGTATAATCCCAGTATCTCAGGGATAGCGACCCCTGACGGGCATGGCATACAGTATCTGCATGCCGTACATCCGATGAAACCAAGATCTAGGTAAGCCTTCTTCGCGTTCTGCACCAAGGCTAACTCGTATGCCTTGAGAGTCCCAGGCCCGCTGTTTGACGCTGAGACTAGGTTCTCCTCGACATGTTTCATCTCGGACATCCCACTCAATACGATGCTAACCTCTGGCAGGTTCCAAACCCACTGGAGAGCCCAGTCAGCGGGAGTCCTCTTGACCTCGCTCTTTGCCCAAACATCGATAACATCCTGTGGCGGGGTGATACTCAGTTTGCCTCCCTTGATGGGCTCCATGACTACCACTGCCAATCCTTTCTCTGCTGCCAGCTTCAATCCCTTGATTCCAGCCTGGTATTCGGTGTCCATGTAGTTGAGCTGGATCTGACAGAACGTGAAATGCTCGGAGTCCTCCATTATCAGCTCGAAAACAGGGTACTCGGCGTGGAAACTGAATCCAAGGTGCTTGATCCTGCCGTCCTTCTTTGCCTTCTCTGCCCATTCGAATACACCCAACTCTTTGAGCAGGGGCCACCTACTTGGATTGAGACCATGCAGCAGGTAGTAATCAATATGAGTGGTATCCAGCTTCTCCAATTGCTCGTTGAGGTACTGGTCGAAGTCCTCATATTTCTCTATGAGCCAGCTGGGCATCTTGGTTGCCAGCCTCACCTTCTCCCTGTAACCGTCTTTCATGGCTTTGCCCACGACCTTCTCCGATTCTCCCCCGTGGTAAGGGTACGCGGTGTCAACGTAGTTGACGCCGTTGTCAATACTGTGCCTGATCATCTTGATGGCCTCAGGCTGGTCAATGTTCTTGGAATCTCCGTCAATGATTGGAAGCCTCATGGCCCCGAATCCCAGTGCAGAGACCTTCCAGTCTAGTTTCCCAAATTTACGATATTGCATTAATGTTCACCTAAAATGATGGGTGAATCAGTCCGTTCATCATTTATCAAAGTTACCAAAACTTTCACTATATGTGAACAGATAAGAAGAAAGCACATTTAGGCTCGCTGATGACGGTGGGGGGCGTGCTTGCTGTACCCATGATCCTCACATTTGGCTCATTGAGGGGAAAATCTATCGCTCAACCGAAGGTAGATGAATCTTCAAATATGCTCACTAGCAACTGATTTTAACCCAGACCTCCAAACTAGATACGATACATATGGAATCAGATCGATTTGAAAGAATGATGGCGGTCGTCCGCAGGGAACAACCAGACAGGGTGCCGTGGAGCATCTGGGGCCACTATCCAGCAGTGGACTGGCTTGATTATTACAGCTGGGAGCTCTCCCAGCGAAACGGCGAGGAGGCAGCTCGAGCACATATCGCCATGCTCAGGGCACTGGACTATAAGATGGACCTCCTCAAGGTAACCCCGTTCTACAGGTTCATGCCCATGCAGTGGGGCAGCAAATTCGATTTCAGGAACAACGATGAAAACGCGCCAACCCTGGACACCATCGTCAAGGAGGCAAAGGACTGGGAAAAGCTCTGGGTCCTCGACCCAAAGAAGGAGCTCAGGGAGTTCGTCAGGACCAACGAGATACTATCAAGGGACATGAGGAACACCCCCGTCATATACACCATCCCGAGCCCCATAATCCAGGCATTGAACGGGGTAGGAACCCCCGAGAGGGTCCTTGAGGACATAAAGAAAGACCCCGACAGCCTGAGACACGGCCTAGAAATAATCACGGATACCACCATAGAGTTCACTAAGGCATGCATCGACGCAGGGGCCGATGGAATATTCTACGGTATCGGAGGAGGGGGACGGATCTGGAAGGACTTTACGGTCCCCCAGCTGGACGAGTACGCTTATGGCTACGACAAGAAGGTCTTGGACGCCGTGGACTGTGACATCAAGATGATGCACATCTGCAGCACCCCAGAGGGAAACCCCGAGAACCAGGGCCTCATGGAGAGCGGCTGGTTCAGAAAATACCCCGTGGACATCATCAACTGGGACGCCCACGAGTACATATGGCTCGACAAGGCAAAGGAGATCTACGGAGACAAGTTTGCCATCTGCGGGGGACTGGACAGGGTCCACTCCATGAGAAAGGGAGACATTGACGCCATCGATGTCGACGTCAAGACGGCAGTAGATGCTGCAGGCGAGGGAGGTGGCTTCATGCTAGGCCCAGGCTGCACCGTCTACCAGGACATGCCCAGAAAGAGCTACAACGCCGTCGGCAGGGCCGCCATCAAGTACGGCCACTACTAGCACCCTCGTGTGTACAGTACGCAGGAAATAGAATAAAATAACGGGTCAGGCCCGTAATAATTTTTTTTGTTTATAGTAGGTAACTAACTTTTCGTGACTCTGGTTTTTTCCCTTATGTTAGGTTACTTGACACATAATATTCGAATGTATAATTATATCCACAATATATACGATAACCACTCACAAGAAACGGTAAACCCCCATTTTCGAGGTTCCGAGCAAGAGGGACCAAGGTCCCTGTAAAAAAAGTTAGGCCAAAACGCAAAAAACCTAGCTTCCGCTAGGTAAAGTTTGCGTATGAAAAATGTTTGGCAAACCATGTACGGCTCCGATATCTCCTGCGGGAACAGATTAATAGCTGGTCTTTTGAGCTATTGGGGAATGTGGGCTGAATACCTCGGCCGAAGCCTTGGCACGTACACCCCATTTCCATCAAACCCATCTTCTATGGGCGCTCTCCAACCCGAAGGTTCGGAAGTCTATTTTTAGGAGAGGCTTCGAGCTTAGATGCTTTCAGCTCTTATCCTACGCGGCGTAGCTACCCGGCGGTGCCTTATCAGACAACCGGTTCACCAGAGGCCACAGCGCATTGTTCCTCTCGTACTGAATGCCCTTTCCCCTCAGACTTCCAACACTCCCAGTAAATAAAATCCGACCTGTCTCGCGACGGTCTAAACCCAACTCACGATCCCTTTTAATAGGCGAGCAGCCTCACCCTTGGCCCCTTATGCAAGGCCAGGATAGGAAGAGTCGACATCGAGGTACCGAACCGCGAGGTCGATGCGAACTCTCGCCCGCGACAAGCCTGTTATCCCCGGGGTAACTTTTCTGACACTACCAACCCTCATTAATAAGGACCTGATAGCTCGTTACGCCTGGCTTTCACCTTCGGAAATCCTATTGTTAGATATCCGATCAATCTAGCTTTTGCCGTTACACTCTACGAAGGGTTTCTGTCCCTCCTGAGCTAGACTTTGGGCCCCCTCGATTCCTTTTCAAGGGGGTGCCGCCCCAGCCGAACTGCCCATCAGCCGGTGTCCCAGATAGTAAAATCTTGGTAAGGGAAGTAGTCACAAATGTGTAGTGTTCCATTGACGCCTCCTGCGTACCCAGAGATACGCACTCATTGGCTCCTACATACGCTCTGCAAAAGCAACCGCTTCCCAGCAACTGACTGCAGTAAAGCTCCACGGGGTCTTCTTGTTCCACTGGAAGTCGCTGGACTGTTCGTCCAGCAGGTGGGTTCACCGGGGTCTAAGCGGGGACAGTGGGGTCCTCGTGGATCCATTCATGCACGTCGTAACTTACACGACAAGGCATTTGGCTACCTTGAGAGAGTCAGAGTTACTCCCGTCGTTTAGCGGTCCTTAGCCCGGTTGAAATCAGGTTTCAGATACCACCACTGGACAGGATTCAATAACCGTACACACCCTTACGGGCTTGCGGTTACCTATGTTTTTATTAAACAGCCGGAACCCCCTTGTCACTGCGACCTGCCACGCCATCTTTCGAAAGCACAGCAGGCACTCCTTATACCTAAGATACGGAGCTAATTTGCCGAATTCCCTCGCTTAGATTTTCCCCGACACGCCTTGGGCTTCTCACCCTGAGCACCTGTGTTGGTTCTGGGTACGAATATGGAAGATCCATCCTCACAAAATTTTCACGGAGTCCAGGGTTCAGCTGAATCCTCCTTACGGAGGACTATTCATGATTTCTTCCAGTTCTCACCATTACGGTACTCCCTGGAATTATGCATTTAAACAGAGCGACAACTCTGCTCAACCTTCCCCGAACTGTCGATTGTGAGGCTTTGAGTTACCTCGTGTACTTCCATAGCACTGGAATATTAACCAGTTCCCCTTTCGATGAGTCATGTTAACGCTCAACTTAGGATCGGCTAACTCTAGGCTGACGACGCATTGCCTAGAAACCCTTGCTCTTTCGGCGATCGGGATTCTCACCCGACTATGCTGTTACTACCACCGGGATCTGCAATCCCTGCACGGTCCACAAGAGGTCACCCCCTTGCTTCCGCCCATGCGGGACGCCTTCCTAACACAAATTTAAAATTGCCTAAGGTATCGGCACCTGGCTTGAGACCCGTCCATCTTCGGGGCCCCAATCCTCGGCGGGTGATCTGTAACGATTTCTTTAAAGGATAGCTGCTTCTAAGCTTACCTCCCCGCTGTCTTAGCATTACGACGCCCTTTGATTTATCACTTAGCCAGGATTGAGGGGCCTTAACCTTAGTCTGGGTTGTCCCCCTCCCGGAGCAGTAGCTTAACCACTGCATCCCGTCTCCCGAGCTCTTCGACGCATGCGTATTCGGAGTTTAAAAGGTTGGTGAAGGATTTCTCCTCCGTGCCACCCGATTAGTGCTCTACCCCGCAAGCAGTCTCACTCGAGGCTATGCTGCGACATACTTCGGAAGGAACTAGCTATCACCAGGTTAGATTGGTCTATTGCCCCTTTTCCCAAATCAGATAAATGAATTGCATATCAATACTATTGCGGGCCTCCATCAGGCTTTCGCCTGACTTCACCCTGTTCAGGAAAAGATCACCTGGTTTCTAGTCTCACTCACGTGACTCCGGGCCCTATTCAGACCCAGCGGCTCGCCCGAAGGCTGCCCGCTCTTTGGTTTCCCTGAGATTACGATAAAATCTTAGTCTCGCCACATAAGTGAACTCCCCGGTCCGTGATTCGAAACGGAACATAGAACGCTGGTCCACTGCATCCTAACAATATGTTACCATATCTTCGTTCTGCAGCTTCGACCCTTTCACGCCCTAACCGTCTGTAACTGTGTGATTTCAGGCTCTTTTGACGCCCCTCCCGGGGGTCTTTTCAACTTTCCGTCACCGTACTAATACGCTATCGGTCTTGAGTTGTATTTAGTTTTAGGAGTTAATGCCTCCTGCATTCACACTGGATTCCCAACCAGTGCTACTCAGGAACCAAAAACGTTCCTCTCGATTTATGTCTACAGGACTATCACCTTCTTTGGTGGAGCTTTTCAGAACACTTTGACTTCATCGAGGAGGATCTATCTTGGCCCATACACCACATCTCCATCATGTTTCCATGAGGATTCAGTTTGAACTTATTCCTGTTCGCTCGCCGCTACTAAGGAAATCACTATTGTTTTCTCTTCCTCCCCCTACTAAGATGTTTCAGTTCGGGGGGTTCCCGCTCCCGTAGGAGCACTAAGAGGAAGTCCTATTCGGGCATCTCCGGATCATAGACCGCGTGCGTCTACCCGGAGCTTATCGCAGCTTGCCACGCCCTTCTTCGGCACTCAAGCCAAGTCATCCATCACACAGCGTAGTAACCAGCAAATATAATTACTGTTCCCACAGCTGGAGTCGGAGCCTATACATGGCCTCATCGTCGTTCCCAGATGTCCAATCTTCGGGTAGACTTAGCCCTTCACCCCCAACATTTCTATCGGGAGTTGCACATTTTGATTTTGAGTTTTGGGTCGAGTGGAAAATTCCTCGCACTATTCCGTTTTTTGTCTTAGGAGGTGATCCGGCCGCAGGTTCCCCTACGGCCACCTTGTTACGACTTAACCCTCCTTACGAGGCCCCGGTTCGAAACGGCCAACATTCGACCATTCCTCACCGAAACCTCATTCGGGTGGTTCGACGGGCAGTGTGTGCAAGGAGCAGGGACGTATTCACCGCCAGATGATGACTGGCGGTTACTAGGCATTCCATGTTCACGAGGGTGGGTTGCAACCCTCGATCCCAACTGAGGTACAGTTTAGGGATTGGCTCCCCCTCTCGGGGTGGCAGCCCTCTGTCTATACCATTGCAGCCCGCGTGTGGCCCGGGAGATTCGGGGCATACTGACCTGCCGTTGCCCGTACCTTCCTCAGCCTTATCGGCTGCGGTCCCACAAGAGTGCTCAGCTATCCTTTAGATACTGGTGGCAACATGTGGCACGGGTCTCGTTCGTTATATGACTTAACATAACACCTCACGGCACGAACTGGCGACGGCCATGCACCTCCTCTCAGCTCGTCTGGTAAGATCTTCAATCTGACCTTCATTCTGCTGTCGCTCCCGGTAAGGTTCCCGGCGTTGACTCCAATTAAACCGCAGGCTTCACGCCTGGTGGTGCTCCCCCGCCAATTCCTTTAAGTTTCAACCTTGCGATCGTACTTCCCAGGCGGCATGCTTAACGGCTTCCCTGCGGCACTGGGGTGGCTCGTGGCCAACCCAACACCTAGCATGCATCGTTTACGGCTGGGACTACCCGGGTATCTAATCCGGTTCGCTACCCCAGCTTTCGTCCCTGACCGTCAGACGTGTTCTAGTCAGCAGCCTTCGCCACTGGTGGTCCTCCGGGGATCAAAGGATTTCGCCCCTACCCCCAGAATACCGCTGACCTCTCCCACTCTCTAGCCGTACAGTATTTCCCGCAGTCCAACGCTTAAGACGCTGGATTTAACGGGAAACTTATACGGCAGGCTACGGACGCTTTAGGCCCAATAATCATCCCCACCACTCGAGGGGCTGGTGTTACCGCGGCGGCTGACACCAGTCTTGCCCCCCTCTTATTCCCAAGGCTTTTTAGACCTAGGAAAAGCCACCTTCATCAGGTGGCACTCGAGGTAGCCCCTTCGCACGTAAGTGCATTGAGGAGGTTTCGCGCCTGCTGCGCCCCGTAGGGCCTGGACCCTTGTCTCAGTGTCCATCTCCGGGCTACCACTCTCATGGCCCGTACCGGTCAAAGGTTTGGTGAGCCATTACCTCACCAACTGCCTGATCGGCCGCAGCCCCATCCTTAGGCGTATACCAAACATGTATGGGATACCTTTGGACGTAATACCATTCCAGGACATTACATCTATCGCGGATTAGCCCCAATTTCTCGGGGTTGTCCACGTCCTAAGGGTAGGTTAGCTACGTGTTACTGAGCAGTGTGCCGCTCACAGACATAGTTCTGTGCGCTCAACTAGCATGGCTTAGTCCCACCTCGATAGCAGTGGGGTCCGACGGGATCAATCGGAATGAGGATGATCGCAATCATCTTGTATTGTGTTGTTTTTTAGAATATAGCGAGGAAACATTTCCTGCTCGACCCTTATCAGACCCGAAGACATCACTGTCTTTATTCGAGTCTTCATACATATACCCGCCACTGGAGCCCGATCAGTCATCCTGAGGCAAAACGCCTTTGTCAGACCGGAGCCGCCGACTATGAGCGGATGCGATTGCTCGCATTACCCCATACCACGCCATTTGAATAAAAACGTTCCTCTTTTAATTACGAAAGGTTAATTAAGTAAAATCAGTCCGTGCAACATCGAAAAACATGATTTATTGTCAGATAAGATTGAGATAATCTACAAGGAATAAGGACGAAAATCAATGATCTGGCATAACATTTACTCAGATAGTTATGGGTCTGAATTGGTCAAATTTGTGGTTTTTCTTAATTTTAGCTTATCAAGCTCCTGTAAAAGAAAAGCCTCGTATTTTTCATCAAATTGCTGTTGTGCTTCATTGGACCTTTTTCCCACTTTACTACGCACTGTTGTCGTTACCGTACTGATTCGGTCCAAAGCTTCTTCTGTCAAGAATTTCCCCGCAGCAAACATCGAGAGCCCCAGCTTGTTAACCAAGTTAAACTGATTTTCGATCTGATCCTGGAAGGCTCCATGGGTAGACAACTCTTCCAACCCGTTATCTGTGGTTGTGAATTTGCCTCCATCAAGCTCAGAAATCAATCCATCTCGAACTAACCTTCCCAACAAGGGATAGATCAGACCAGGAGAGGGGGCCCAGTCACCATCGCTTCTATTGATGGATTCCTCAATAATTCCTTTTCCCGTGAGCTCTTTCTCAGATAACAGGTATAGCACATAGTATCGTGTAAATCCGCGTGGGACTTTTCCTGAAGAATGCGTCATTCAAATCACCTGTATCTCTGGCGATACTAAATAGACAGGGAAATATAAGTATATCACTAGCGATATTGGAGTGGTTGTCATTGGGTAGAGATTAACCAAATAAAGAGTGAATCCAAGCATACAATTGGAATAAATTACCATATTTAATAAATAATCCATACATAATTTAGTATTGATTTGAATTGTATAACATTGAATCTACTCCGGATATTAGCCTTGGAGACGAACTTACGGTATTAGTATTAAAGGGAAAAGGAGACAGCATCATCAGTCGGATGAAAGATGGGCGAGTGATTCTATTCAACCGGGAAAATGTCCTTTTTAATGAGCTAGAGCCTGGGATGACCGTTCAAGCAAAAGTGAGTTTTATTGCACAGAATTACATAATCGTTGATCCAGTTTCACCTCCCACACGAGGGGAAGAGGCTATCAAACTAGGGTTACAGATGGTTGCAGAGACAGAGAACTGGGAAAACGCAGTAATTGCTAATGCATTACTCCATATAATCGATATTCTGGAAGAGGCATAACCCTCATATCCATTTTTCAAATTTTTAGCCACATAATAAGAACTAGTTGGATCCATCATTGGACAAGTCATCCTGAACAAGGTGGGCTTAGGAACAGTTGAGATAAAAAGACAAACAGGATTGCAGATTTTTTATAGCCGCGGACAGAAGAGAACGCAGGGATATTTCATTGTCAGACGTGAAGGAGTACACCCGCATGATGCTTGAGGCCGCAGTTGAAATGTGGGGAGAGGAGAGGGCAGAGGAGATGAGGGCCCATGTTGAGAGTGTCTCTAAGGCAGTTTGGATAGTTGGGAATACTCAGCTCGATCCAGGGACCGAACCAGTGACTAGACTCATACATAGGAGAGACGAGTAGTTGAAGCCATACGAGCTGAGCCTCGCAGAGGCATCATCAAGGATTAAGAACGGTTCACTCTCTCCTATAGACCTCGCGGAATCGTTGCTTGAAAGGATAGACGAGATCGAGCCAACGTTAGAGGCATGGGTCACGGTCAACGGGGATCAGGTGAGGAAGGAGGCCGAGAAAATTACTAGAATGCTTGGAGAGGGCGTGAGGAGCGGGATTCACGGGATACCGGTGGGGGTTAAAGACATCTATTTCACAAAGGGGATGAAGACAACGATGGGCTCACCTATATTCAGGAATTATGTGCCAGGGGTGGACGCCGATATCCTGGTAACTATGAAACAGGCAGGGGGAATAGTTCTCGGGAAAACTGAGACCACCGAGTTCGCCGTCCATGACCCGGCGCCTACGAGAAACCCCTGGAATACGGGGCACACTCCAGGAGGCTCAAGCAGCGGGTCATCAGCAGCAGTGGCATCTGGCATGTGTCAAGTAGCCTTTGGAAGCCAGACAGGGGGTTCAGTCATAAGACCAGCCAGCTACTGCGGAATCGTGGGCGTGAAACCCACGTATGACCTGTTCAGCAGGGGAAGCATATTCCCCCTCAGCTGGAGCCTGGACCATGTTGGCTACATGACCAGGACAACACAGGATGCCCACATAATGCTGGAAGCATTAACGGGGAAGGAGAAGGAATGGCATCCCAGGATACACGCCCCCAAGGTTGGGCTGCTAGCAGGCTATTTTAAAGAAAACGCGGTAGAGGAGGTGTGGCAGGGTTTCGAGAGGAGCGTAGCAAAGATATGGGGGGAGGGGGCGGACGTAGAAATGGCAATGTTACCAGAGAGCTTCAAGCTAGTTCCAGATGTCCACAAAGTAATAATGTCAGTTGAGACAGCTGCGGTCCACGAGGACATATTCAAGACAAGAGGGGACGAGTATAGGAGTTACTTAAGGGGTTTTATCTCATCGGGTCTTTTGGTCCCCGCAACAGCCTACCTGAGGGCCCAGCGCCTGAGGGGTCAAATAATACAGGATATGAGGAACCTGATAGGACAATTCGACTGTGTGATTTGTCCTTCAGCAACAGATTCGGCTCCAGAGGGACTGGAGTGGACTGGAAGCCCTGCGTTCAACTCACCATGGAGTCTGACTGGGTTTCCCAGTATAACAGTTCCATCAAGCCTGACCGAGAACGGCCTACCGCTTGGACTGCAGATAATAGGAATCCCTTACTCTGAGTGGGAGCTCCTAGAAATAGCGGCATGGTGTGAGGACAAGCTGGGTTTCGGGACCCGCCCGATAGACCCTAGAGGGTCTTGATCTCCTTCCCGTTCATGGAGGCAATTACCTCCACGAGCTCTCCTATTCCGCTGCTTCGAATCTTTTTCCCAATTACCTCCTCGATCTGGAATATCCCGGCGGGGTTGTCCATGAAAACTCGGATCGATACGGGTTTCACATCTCCTCTGACGATGTTAACTTTGTTGATCGCCTGGGCGGATATCGCGTGAATATCGTTTTTACCCGAGAGGTACGGGACCCTTGAGCGTCCCTCCGCCATATCAGTTCCATCCGCGACAGTCACCACTCCTGCCTCAACGCTAAGACAGGGAATGGAGTCGTTGGAAGAGTAAAGGGTATGAAGAACCTCAGATTTAATGCGATATGAAAGCCCAGGATCGTTGTCATATAGTTCGAGAAGAAGCCTGTCCAGAAGGTTGCTGGAAAGTAACGCGCCGGTTTTCTCGTGATCTATCCTGTGGATGGAGTTTCCAACATCATGAAGATAAGCCCCAAGCAAGACAATTAGCTTGGCATCATCATAATCGCATACTCCGTTCATTACCGAGGATGGCTCAACAGTGTTGGTCAAGAGAGAGAATATCTCAAGCGCGCTACCAGCAATAATCTTGGCGTGAACAGGACCGTGGTCATTGTAACCAAGGCGCTTCACCGCCATAATGTTGGCCATTTTAAGATAACTCTGGGTCTCGATGTCATTCTCAAGGAAACTATAGGCTTCAGATAACAAACGCGAGCCAAGGTGTCGATGAATAACTCGATTAGAAACAGCAACCATAAGCCAAGATATTGCCGAGACGTTTAAGTATCCACCGAGGGCTTCGGGAAAGACAGTGTAAACGTCGTCCCCTCACCTTGCTTGGTGGTGTAAGAAAGGGATCCTCCGTGACTCTCGACTATTCTCTTTGCCGTAGGAATCCCCAACCCATTTCCCTGCTTATTGCTGGCCACAAATGGATCGAACAGAACTTTCTCAGCCTCGGGAGGTATGCCTGCCCCGGAATCTTCAACGCGAATATCGACAGAATCAGGGGTACTGGAGAGGATTATACGTAAGTCTCCCCCTTTTTCCATGGCCTCAACGGCATTTATCACTAACTTTTGAATGGCAAGAGCTGTTTTCGAAGGATCAATATGGATTAATAGAGAATCGTCATAATCCCTAATAACGGTGATATTGTCTGGTATCTCGGAGTTAGAAAGAGCGAGATCAGCTATCTTTCCCGCCTCAGTTTCCATGGGGTTAATGATATGCCCCTTGTAATAATCCCTGAAGCTATCGAGTATCCCCGTTGTTTGTTTAAGGGATTGACGGACCATATCATATAGCATCTCGTTGTCTGGGTTCTTCTGGATCAGATATACGGCGTTCTGGATGGTCTGAAGAGGGCTTCGTAGGTCATGAGCAAGCTCACTGGAGATATGCCCCATCTTATCAATGACCAGTCGCTCTATCTCCTGCATTTCTTCGGAGATATACTTTTTTTCATCGCGTAGTTCAGACATTTCCGTCACCCAGTAATACGCAGCGGCTGTTAATTGATATCAGTCGCATTTAATCAGTTGCATAGCCCGGTCATTAGGAATAAAAGGGAATGCACGTTTTGAAACAGGACTATGAAGGATTATACTTTCGCAAAACCTGAGAGCGATGGAGAATTTGAGGCGTTATTCAAAATGATGGATGCAGTTTTTGGTGAGGAGGATGTCCGTAGCATAACAAGAAGGTTCGTAGAACATCACCCAGTGATGAATAAAGAACACTTTTTCATGGTCAAGAAAGGAGAAAAGGTAGTAGCAGGGTTACTGCTAATTCCACAGGTATGGAAACTCGGCGATGTGGAGCTGAAAGTAGCTGAGATGGGGTGTGTCGGAACAGATCCGGAGCACAGAAGAATAAATCTACAACGGGTTCTGAACAACGAGTTCGATGAATACGCAAAACAACATGGCTTCGATCTGTGCGCCCTCGCAGGGATACCGTTCTTCTACAGGCAGTTCGGGTATCAATACGCCGTCCAACTAAATTACTCGACCGAGATTCCGTTGGATAAAATACCCGAGAAGGAAACAGAGTTTCGAATAGGGGATTTCACAGACGATCATATCGACAAAGCAGATATTATTCTGAGGAAGTCACAGGAAAGATATCTCGTACACAGCGTACGAAGTCAGGAAATATGGGAAATGCAGCAGAAAACCGGTACATATGGAGCGGATCCATTTCAAACGGCTGGACTATTTCATGAAAATGGGTTTGTCGGCTATTACAGGTATTCGGTTGACCAGGAAAAGAAATCTATCAAAATAAAAGAACTTGCTTTAGATGAAAAGATATCACCAGAGGACCTGGCCGGTGTAATTGTTAAGCATGCATCATTGTTGGGGTTGACAACAGTGAATACGGGGTTATCCCATCAAGACGAGTTCAGTAAATTCCTAATATCTCTTGGGGCGAAAACAAACAGGCCATATGCATGGCAAGTTAAGATTCTAGATCTCACCAAGTTCCTTGCACAAATAAGCCCAGTTCTTGAGCTACGTATCAAGAATTCCGAATTCAAGGGAGTAAGCAAAGAACTCGTCATGAATTTCTGGAAATTCGCGATTAAAATGGAGTTCCAAGATGGGAAGATGACTGATATTGAAAAAGTGTATGGGGAGGAGGACAGGACCATTGGATGGAACCCTTATGCGTTCATCCAGCTAGCACTTGGCTATAAGGACAGGAAAGAGTTGGAGGAGATGTACCCCGATTTCAGGGTTAGAGGTGATGTTGGAGGCTTGATTGACGTCATGTTCCCGAAACAACCTGGATACATCCACTACTGCTATTAACCCATCCTTTTAACGAAGACCGCAATACATCTAGGCGAGTGAACACCATGGAGTCATCCGATTTCGACAAGTTACAGTTGAGCGAGGAGCTCCAGAAAGGTATAAGAAAGGCAGGTTTTAAGAAGATGACTCCTATCCAAAAGAAAGCCATTCCTGTGCTTCTCAGTGGGAGGGACGTGATCGGACAGGCGCAGACTGGCACAGGGAAGACCGCCGCTTTCGGGATACCTCTGCTGGTAAAGGTAGACCCCTCTAAACCGTTCATACAGGGAGTGGTATTGGCCCCCACAAGGGAGCTTGCCACACAGATCGCGGCCATGATCAGGAGCTACTCTAAATTCATGAACATCAAGATACTCTGCATCCACGGAGGGAGAAATATGCAAAGACAGATGGCGTTGCTTTCTAGACCGACACACGTGATAATTGCCACGCCTGGAAGACTACTGGATCTTGTCAGGAAAAGGGGCGTGTTGAACCTCAGCCACGCAAAGGTAGCTGTCATCGACGAGGCTGATAAGATGCTGGAGATGGGGTTCATGAAAGAGGTCACTGGGATATTGAGTGCGCTCCCATTTGTGAGGCAGACAAGTCTCTGGTCCGCAACAATTAGCCAGAAGATTATCGATGTCTCGTTCAGACATATGAGACACCCCCGAAAAGTCCTCGTTTCCAGCGAGGAGATAGCGCAGACAAACGTTAACCAGTTCTATATCGAGGTAGATGAAGAAACCCGGGACGCCAGGTTATTCCAGCTTCTGGACGAGCTGGATGTGGACAGGGGACTGATATTCTGTAACAGGAGGAACACGGTTGACAGGCTTGCGGAGAAGCTGAAAAAGGAAAGATACCTCGTGGAGCCTCTTCACGGGAGATTTACCCAGCAACAGAGGGAAATCGCTGTCACGAAGCTCCTGAAGAGACAGGCGAAATACCTCGTCTCAACAGATGTGGCGTCTAGGGGGCTTGACATCAAAGGTTTGACCCACATCATCAACTACGAGATACCCGAGGACCCCGAGGTATATTTCCACAGGATAGGCAGGACCGCGAGGAAGGGAGAGAGCGGTATCTCGATCACGCTGGTGAGCGAGAGGGAGGAGGAGTACCTCTTCGACATCAAGCAGATGACGAATACGGAGATGAAAGAATGGGAGTAATTTACTCCCTGTACAGAACCTTGCCCGACAAGCTGCCAGTATGAGCATTCCTGTCGACGACCAAAGCCCCGTTTACTAGGACATAATTGACACCCTTAGGATACTTGCGTGGTTCAATCTGGTCTCCCGTATCGGTGATGGTCTCGGGGTCCCAGACGGCGATATCAGCGTAGAAACCAGGTTTCAATAGCCCTCGGTCAATTAGCTTGAATTTCTTTGCAGGGCTACCGGTGATCTTGTGAACCGCTTCCTGAATTGTCATTGTACCAGTCTCGCGAACAGCTCGCCTGAGATAACACGGGAAACCACCAAAACTGTTCTGGTTCGGATAGGTAGGGGGGTTTGATCGGCTTTGTCGCGAGTCGTCAACGGCGAAAGTGTCAACACCAATCATCGCGTTAGGGTGCTTGTAGAATTCCATTTTGGCCCAGTCATCATCACCACGACGCACGACCTTGGTGTACGGATCGGTTTGAAGGATGTTATAGAGCGCAACAAGCTCATCGACTTTAGACTCAATGGCAATCTTAGACACAGTTTTCTCGATAAAACTAGATTCGGTGCATTCAACGATGACCCTGCTAGCTGCCCACTTGGGGTTAATGTTAGGGTTCAGACTGTAGTGCTTTCCAGCGCAGATACTCTCAGTAATTTCTTTCCTGAAATCAGGCATTCGTAGTGCATTAGCCAACTGCTCGGGGCTACCAGCGATTGCCAGCCAGGGTCTCAGACTATGTACCAGCCATGGGCTTGTACCGATTCCACCCGTAAGATGATGAGGTATTGTGTCAAAGTCAGCCTCGACCCCATCGACGATTGCTTCATCGATGAGGTTTAGCGTTGCGTCGATAGCAGCCTTCATTAGAACACGGTTGTCACCGGGAACAATGTCGTAGAGAACTCCTAGATGGCTTACTTGGATAGGCATCCCAGTCTCCCTACCAATGTTCAGCGCCTCTAACACTCCGTTAAGCTTTACGGGAGGGTGTTCACCGGGTCTTCTAGGCTTCCTGTGACCGGTGCGCAGACTGTGACTTGCGTATATTCCATCATATTTAGCGGATGCTTTGGCACAGGCGATTAACTCGTCCCATTCTGCCCAGATTCCAGGGTCATAGTCCCTGCCAACGGTGACGCCTCTGCACCCCTCAATCATTGCTTTCTCCGTTTCCTCAACCATCAGGGAGATTTCATCTGGGGTAGCTGCACGGTCGAACTGTGGACCCATGACGAGGCTCCGAATATCGCCGTGACCGACCATTGGAACCATGTTGGGACTCATCCCGGTGGACTCGACTTTTTTATGGAACTCGCTCAGGTCCCGCCAGTCGATCTCCCAGCCAAATAGATCCAAGTGGCGCTCGTTGAACTGGTCCCGAGGCTGCAGCCAGTCCTTGACGTACATCATTGGTGCGATATCGGTGAAAAGGTCAGAGTGGATCCAAGGGAGACCGATATAGTCCCCGAATGGGCCCATGCTGTCGCCGCACTGACCTCCAACGAAAGTGGTGATACCTTGCCTGACAAAGCCGTCGGCCTTGGGGTAGTATAGTATACTCAGGTCGCCGTGGTTGTGAACATCGATGAACCCGGGTGTTACAGCTTGTCCACCCGCATCGATGACGCGAATGGCTTCTCCCTCGATTGTGTTCTTAACCTCGGTGATTTTCCCGTCTTTGACGGCTAGCTCTCCCTTGAACGGCTCGCCACCAGAGCCGTCTACGATTAAACCATTCCTGATTAAAACATCATACTCAGTCATGACATTCAATTAACGATTCAAGCGTTTTACTTTTGTGAGGGAAAATTGAAAACCAGAGACCGTACTTCATGGTATGAAACTTCCATTATTCATAGTAGATGTTTTCGCCGAGGCGAAGTACGCGGGAAATCAGTTAGCGGTAGTGTTTGACGAGGGCGGTTTAGAGACCGAGATGATGCAGAAGATCGCTCGTGAGATGCACTTCAGTGAGACTACTTTCATAACAGGGTACGACTTGGAGAAAAAAACGTTCAAGGTCAGGATATTTACAACTGAAAGCGAGCTTCCTTTCGCAGGTCACCCTACCCTCGGGACAGCCTATATTGCACAGAAAGAGCTGTTGAAGGATAATGTTGAGGAGCTAACCCTTGACATGAAGGCAGGGCTCATTCCGGTGAAGTTCAACTACGAGGGAGATGAGCCGGGGGTGCTCTGGATGACTCAGTTAAACCCGAAGTTCGGTGACAAGCACCCAATCGAGCCATTCGCAGAGATACTTGGTCTATCAGTCGAAGACTTCGATACAGATTACCCCATCCAAGAGGTATCGACCGGAGTTTACTTTTACATGGTTCCGTTGAAAACAAGGGCAGCACTGAAAAGAGTAAAGGTGGATGTCGATAAGCTGGCGGAGTACAGCAACGGAAGAAAGGCCAGTACACCCTTCATGTTCTGCAAGGAGCCAGAGGACTCGGCAAACCACGCAAAGGCTAGAATGATGGGAAAAGGGGAAGACCCGGCAACTGGCAGTGCCAACGGGTGTTTTCTGGGCTACAGTGTGAAGCACAGATATTTCGGCGGCTCTAAAGTGGACGTCAATGTCGAGCAGGGAGCAGAGATGAATAGACCATCGATCCTTTACCTGAAAGGAGAGGAGAGAGGCGACGAGATCAGTGTCGAGGTAGGCGGCAAGGTTGCCTACGTCGCAAAGGGAGAGCTCGTGTAGGGGATGTTAAATCCCTCAAGAGTGGATTATTGGTGATATAATTTGCAACTCAAGGATAGTTTCCCACTGGCAGAGAAGCTCGTCTACTTTGACAACGCGGTAATGGGATGTGTACCTCAGAGTACACTTGATATAATGAAATTCTACAACGATGCCTATGTAAACCACATTAGTGGAAATGCGAAATGGGCGTTTAACGTCAAGGAAGGAGAGAACGCGAAAGCGAACGCGCTGGAGTACTTCTCCAAGGTCATCGGGGCAAAGACAAGTGAGGTTTTGAACGTGCCAAACGCGTCCACTGGCATGAACATCGCCATGAGCATGATCCCCATCAAGAAGGGGGATAACGTGGTATCAACAGACCTTGCTTTCCCGATGGGGGCAGCCCTCGTGCGGAAGGCTGAGGAGAGAGGAGCAGAGGCTAGATGGCTGGCAAGCGAGGGAGGAGTTGTCGATACAGACGCGTTCGAGAAGGTGGTAGACGATGACACGGTAGTGATTTACGTTGACCAGCCAAGCTGGTTCAATGGGTACCTATTCGATATCAAGGCCCTAGCTGATCTGGCCCATGACCATGGGGCATACTTGGTGGTCGACGCGACCCAGAGCATGGGATCCATTGACTGGCAGATCGACAAGACTGGCGTGGATTTTGCCGCCACCAGCACGTACAAGTGGCTACTCGGCGGGATGCCCTCGAACTGCACAGGTTACCTCTACATGAACGAGGAACATGTTGACAGATATGATCCTGTTTACGTGAGCGGTGGGGCGTACAGCTACGAGCAGGGAGAGATCAATGGCCTGTACAAGGAGCACAGTTTCGAGCTGAAAGAGGGAATTAACAAATACGCAGTCGCCAGAAGCCCGGAGTCCACCATTGTGGCGGTCGCCAACAGCATGAAGGTGTTGTTGGATCATGGGATGAAAGAGATCGAGACCCAGAACAAGAAACTGGTATCCAAGTTGGTTGATGGTTTGACCGAGAGGGGATACAGTCTCCAGAACCACGAGGACGTGAACTGCCACTGTTACCTCAACGTCGTGGTACCGGAGTTAAAGGAGGTTGTGGAAAAGCTGAACGCAGAGAACTATTGGTGCGCCCAGAGGGTCGGCGGGATCAGGGTTTCCCCACACTTTTACAACACCGTGGACCAGGCAGACAGGTTCATGGATAAGCTTGACGAGGTCGTCAAGACCCTCTAATATCTTTCTTATACTTGCGGGACATATCCATTGGTTATGGACTACGAGGGAAGGCTCAGCAGAGTACGCGAGGCCATGCGGGAGAGGGGCATAGCCCTCATGTATCTTAGAAGGGGCGCCAACTTGTTCTACTTGACAGGTATCAAGCGGAAGGGCCCCGAGCTAACTGACAACAACAGCTTTGGGGATTACATTCACGGCGCATACATCACGTTAACCGGCGGCATAACAATTCTCGCGCCCCGGATGGGAGCGAGTGGCTGGAAGAAGCAGGCCGAGGGAAAGCCCTGGATAACCAGGGTAAAGATACTGGACGAGAGCGAGCGGCCGAAGGAGATCCTCAGGGAGGTCATCGGCCAGCTTAACATGAGGGGAAAGGGAGTTGCCATCGAGGAGAGGGCATGGGCCCACACTGTCCTCCTGTTCCGTCAGGTTATGCCTTACAGCAAGCTCAGCAACGCAAGCGAGATAATCGAGCCCATGCGAATGATCAAGGACAGCGACGAGATCGAGGTCATGAAGAAGGCCGGGGAGATCACGGATCGAGTCTACGGAAAGGTTGTGGACGGCCTCGAAAGGGGGCAGAGCGAGATAGATGTAGCAAACGCCATCGACTACGAGTTCAGGAAGCAGGGCGCGGATTACAACAGCTTCGTGACGGGCGTCAGGTTCAGGAGTCCCAACCATCCATGGATTCTGGGCGAGTCTCCTGACAAGCCTAGGCTATTGGAGGATGGAGATACCATCAGCTTTGATTTCGGGTGCGTCTATGACGGCTACTGCAGCGATTTCGGCAGGACCGTGTACGTTGGGGAGCCTCCGGCAAAGGTGCAGGAGATCCATGACCTTGTCATGACGGCGCAGGGCACAGCGATTGAACAGATGAAGGAGGGGGAGCTTACATGCGAGCAACTTGATAGCGTCGCAAGGGGCATAATCGAGCGTGGCGGATACGGCGAGAACTTTGTCCACAGGCTTGGGCACGGGATCGGATTGACGGTCCACGAGCCGCCGTACCTGTACATCCCGGACAAGACGATGCTTCAGGAGGGAATGACTTTCACGGTCGAGCCCAGTATTCTGCTGTTCGGTGAGTGGAGCGCAAGGGTGGAGGACGTGGTGCTCGTGACCAAGACGGGCGGTGAAACGTTCAGCAACTTCCACAAGGAACTCACCACCATCTAATTTCTTGTGTCAAGTATCATGACATAAGGGAATTATTGATTCCTGCCTCTTTCAAACGTAAAAAAATAATATTAGAGAGCCCAAACCGGCTTTCTGTGAGTGGTTACCACATATATCGCAAAAAAAATTCTGGGAGCCAGTTCTTGTGTCAAGTAACCGGGATTAAGGGGGAAAAAAGGTGTGCAATCTTGGTACCGGGTGGGACAGGGGAGGATACTTTAGCACACGGTGCGCGGAACCAGACCAAAGTTTGTTATGCCTACGGTGGAGTTACATAGTGATTAAATTTGAAGAACTTGCTCAAAGAGAAACTCATGAAGGGTGAACAGGTGGTGGGGTGCTTCGTGGGGTTGGGGCACCCGGACGTGACCGAGGTCATAAGCAGGATGGGCTTTGACTGGGTACTGATTGACGGTGAGCACGCTCCGCTGAGCCTTGAGACCATGCAGATGATGCTTCAGGCCATGAACGGCTCGGACTGCACGCCAATCGTGAGGCCAGCATGGAACGATCCGGTGCTCATCAAGCGCATCCTGGATATCGGCGCTCATGGGATACTTGTTCCGTGGGTGAACACAAAAGAGGAAGCAGAGGCAGCCGTGAGGGCGTGCAAGTACCCCCCGGTGGGGACGAGGGGTTTCGGGCCCCGCAGAGCCTCCAGGAACGACCCTGACTACAAGGCGACTGCCAACGACGAGGTGATGGTAACCGTCCAGGTGGAGACACAGGAGGCAGTGGACAACATCGAGGAGATTCTCAGCGTTGACGGGATAGACGCCTGCTTTATTGGCCCATGGGACCTGTCCAGTAACATCCTTGGCCGGGTACCCCCTGAGTTTGATAACCCGGTGTACAGCGGGGCGATAGACAGGGTCATCGAGGTCGCCAACAAGGTGGGTAAACCAGCGGGCTTTTACTGCAACATGAACACCATCGCGTGGGCGCAGGAGAAGGGCTACACGTACAACACGGTCGGGGAAGCGGACGGTTTCCTTGATTACGGGGCAAGGGTTGCTTTGGAAGCGGCTCAGAAAAATATCTCTTAGATACCCCAATCCAAGGGAGCGTCTTTGAAGACCTAATCCATAATATTATCGGGTCACTTTCTGAGATCCCCTGCTCTGAAAGGGATTTATTGCATAGCCTCATCGTCAATAGTTACTCCCAAGCTGGGCTCATCGCCGAGGGGAATACAGACATCAGAATCCAACCTGTATGAGTGGCTTGCAAAGATGCTTGTGGTCTCGTCGAATCACTGGAAATACTCCACCCTAGTGAATTTTAGGATGAACGCAAACAGATTATCGTTCGTGGGCAGTGTCGAGTACCTGAGCAAGAACGCGCCTTGCCACACATGCGGGGAAGGACTAGCCTGTACAACGTGTACGGGGAGCAGGGACTGGAGTGTCTCAGGTACGGTAAGGACCTCAACGGGGACTGTGAGCAGTTCCCGGAGGTCGTGGATAGGGTTAAACATCTAGGAGAGAGGCTCAGAATGGAGGTTAATCAGTTTGAAGGACATCCATGAGATACTGAGGGGGAAATGGGAGGACGGGACACGCCCAAAGGACCTATACAAGCTGTACTTATCACCTGAACCAGAGCAGTACCTGGATCAATTGATCACGGGGCTTGACAGCGAGGAGAGGCGTGTCCAGACGGGCTCATCTGAGCTGGTATCGTTGTTATCATTGGACCGCCCGGAGTTAATTGCCCCATACATGGACAAGTTCATCGGTAACCTCGACGCAAAGCCCCCGGTCCTCAGATGGGAGGCAACTTGTACCCTGGGAAACCTTGCAGTTGTGGACTCCGAGAAGAAGATCCCAGCGTTACTGGACAGGATGTATCCACAGCTGGAGCACAAGAGCATCGTGCTGGCGAACCATACGGTCCAGGCACTCGCAAAGATCGCTGAACACAACCCCGAGAAGGCGGAGGAGGTCCTAGACAAGCTGATAGAGAAATCACCTCTGTTCAAGAAGACAACAGTTGGATTTATCATCGAAGCCATTGCTAGGTTCAATAAATTCGAAGAACTGCACCCAAAAGTCAGGGCATTCGTAGAGCCCTTCACTGAGAGCGAGATGAAGGTAGTCGCAAGGAAGGCGAGAAAGACCTTGAAGACCCTAGGCTAGCTTTGAGAGAGCCCGCTCCATCCTGTCCATTGTTTCGTTCATTATCTCCTCGCTTGTGGCGAAGCAGATCCTCATGTGGCCTTCGCCGCCTGGCCCGAAGTTCGATCCGGGGTTCAGGGCGACCTTGGCCTCCTTTATAAGGTACTCGTGGAGCTCCTCGCTGGTCATCCCGTAATCAAACTTGGGGAACGGCACGTATGTGCCCTCAACGACAGGGAAAGACGCTCCCGATATCTCGTTCAGGCGCTTGTAGCAGATGTCACGAACCTTGGTCAGTTGCGTGAT
The DNA here is from genome assembly GCA_018652685.1 of Candidatus Bathyarchaeota archaeon. Classification (GTDB taxonomy): domain Archaea; phylum Thermoproteota; class Bathyarchaeia; order TCS64; family TCS64; genus RBG-16-57-9. The sequence goes on along the minus strand of JABIBQ010000028.1, from coordinate 25,303 downwards.
CAGGTCCCTCCTGTACCAGTCAAGGGTCTCATCCAGCATGACGGGGGCGGCCGCCCTCGCCAGGGTGCTGGAGCCACGCTGGAGGCTGTGTGCCTCATGCTTGAAATCGGCCAGCATCTCCTTGTTTGTGGTGGCCATGTAGCCGAGGTAGAGCCCCGCGACACCGAATGTCTTAGACACGCCCCAGGATGTGGCCGTCAAGTCCTCTATCTCGGGGTTCAACGTGGCAAGCGTCACCTGCTCCCTCCCATCGAACCTGATGTCCTCCCAGAGCTCGTCCATGAAGACCTTGATCTGATTGTCAACAGCGATATCAGCCACTGCCTTCAACTCCTCCCTTGTCATAACCCTCCCCGCCGGGTTGTGGGGGTTGCAGAGGCACAGTAGCTTGGTGTCCTTGTTGACTATCTCCTTGAGCCGCTCCTCGTCGAACCTGTAGCCGTCTTCGTAGTCAAGGTCCCAGTAGACTGGCTTGGTATTCAGACCCTCCATGACGTGGACGAAGCCGTTGTACATGGGGTTGGGCATCACCACCTCGTCACCCTCCTTGCACGCGTGCATGACGGCAAGCCAGAGAAGTGGCTCGACGCCCTGGGAGATCATGACATCGTCAGATGTTACCTCCTGGCCGTTGACGCGCACGATCTTCTCGGCCATGGCCTCGCGGGTCGGGTCATCCGAGTTGTAGTAGAGGTCCTCGGCATCCACCGCATGGTGTAGTGCCTCCTTGATCTCCGGAGCTATCCTAAAGTCGGGACTCGCCAGCCAGAGGGGGATAACGTCATTGGGATAGACCTGCCATTTTCGGTTCAGTGAGTTGGCCATTCCCTCGACGGAGGCCAAGTTGAAGTAATCGTCTGATGACATGGATAATGGAAGCACGTAATCTGTATAAAGTTTCTAATCCAACGGCACCTCAGTGCCATTTTTCGGTTTCTCGTTCCTCAACAGCAGGTAGACGGACGCTGAGTAAAGTGCATACAGCCCCGCCCCCATGACGGCGGTGGATTCCAAGTGGATATTCTCCATCATGTGCCCGCCTAGTCTCGGGGCAATGATGTTACTGACCATGGACGATGTCTGGGTGATTGAGTTGGCGGTGGCCTTCTCGTCCTCGTATAGTATGCGGTAGAAGAGTGAGGGCATCAAGGGGTTGCTGATGGACGCTACGGCCATCCGTGCAATGTAGATCAATGAGACCCAGGCAAATGAGGGAGCCCAGGTGAACAGGAGCCAGAAGGGAACTGTTCCAGCAATGGACGCCGTGATGGTACGTACCGAACCGTACCTGTCCGCGATCTTGGGGGAGCCAAAGTTCACAACTGCCCTGATTAGCTGCACGGCGAAAAAGAGAACTCCGAGGGCACCGGACTCTACCCCGTACTTTTTGTTCACGTAGAACGGGAATAACCCGATAAACGCGCCGTACGCCAGGTTCTGTATCGTGTAGAGAATCGAGAACTTTACCACAACACCACGTGAACGAAGGATACGGCTCTTTTTCTCTTCAGGCTTTTTGATATCAGCTAAAGTCAGGACACTGTAGTACATCGGAAGCTGCACTACGAAGAAAACAACACCAATCAGGAGCATCGACCAGTAGGACCTGGTCAACGTGAACCCAGCCCGCGATACGAGGAGGGGCGGGATCAACCCGAACAGGCTTCCAATCGCGGTTGACGCGATATTTATGCCCCCCTGGAGCCCGAATGCCCTGGCAAGATCATCAGGATCGAACAATGAGGAAAATAATGGACCGAATACGGAGCCGGTAGAGTTGCCCACGCCCAGGAGTAGCCAGGCGACGCTGAACATGAACAGTGTCCTGCCCGTGAGCATAATCCCCATGGATATACCGGTGACGATGAAACCGAACAGAATGACAGGCTTCACGCCGTATCTATCAGCCAGCACGCCGGCTGGGATTGTAAGGAAAAGTTGGCCGATACTGCTCCACATGAATATACTTCCCAGCTGGGAACCGGAAAAACCAAGGGATATGAGGTAAAGTTGGAGGATGACGCTGAAGACCCCGTTCCCGAGGCCGCTTAGGGCGGTTGCTGAAAGGAAGCGTCTGGCGGGTGTCGAGATGCGCTGGGGGATATACGTTGACAAGTCGATCATTTTCACACACCCGTTGATGAACTGAGTTTCATGTTCTTCAATAAAAGGCTGAATCACGTCTCATACTCACATAATGTGACCGTAGGACAGATTTCATATACGATACCGGCTCAGCTTGAGTCATGAAGATCGAGACCCCAGAAGGGTTCAGCCTATTCGGCGAGCCACTGTACAACCCGGTGAGCTACCCTGATCCCGAGCACAAGCAGCTAGTCAAGTTCAACAAGGCGTTCGCCGAGTGGGAGAAAGACCCCGACGACAGGGAGAAGATACTCTGGCTAGGCAGGCAGCACGCCTATGTCGGCAGGTATAGGGACGCCATACACATCTTCACCGAGGGACTGAAACTGTTCCCAGACGACCCAGAATTCCTCAGGCACAGGGCACACAGGTTCCTGAGCCTCAGGATGTTCGAGTACTCCATCGCAGACTCGGAGAGGGCGGCTGACATCATGCTAAAGAAGCCTGACTTCATGGAGCCCAGTGGCCTGGCAGGCGCGGAGGAGACCATTGAGTACACCTTCTACACCAATGTGTACTACCACCTGGGCCTCGCGTACATGATGAAGGGCGACCCAATCAACGCTAGCAAGGCATTCCATGATCTCCTCGCAATAGCCGTCAACGACGACCACGTTATCATGTCTGTCTACTGGAACTATATCATTCTCAAGAGGCTAGGCTTCGAGGAGGAAGTGAAAGAGGTCCTCAGCCACGTCAAGTCGGACATGAACTGCCCCGTCAGCGGCGGGTACTACGAGTGCATGAAGATGTACAAGGGCGAGATTGAGCCAGAGGACATAATCAGTGGCAAGGGCGACGAGGATCAGCTCAGCCTGGTAACCTCAGGGTTCGGCGTGGCCAACGAGTACAGGTTCAGGGGGGAGTATGACAACTACGTTGGGTTGCTGGAAAAAGTGCTTGAGACAAACGCATGGAGTGGCTTCGGCTACCTGTCAGCCGAGGTCGATATGAAGAGGATAAAGAGCTAGTTAGGCTTCGACCTCGGGGGCATCATCGTCGTAGAAGATGTTCCGGGTCCCATCGAGGAATATTTCCCACATTCTCAATGCTTCTTTCAGGGTCTCACGTCCGGCATCAGTCAGCTCGTAATTGACCCTGTCACGGCCGCCCACCTTTGACTTGTGGCTCACGATGAGCTCCTCCTTCTCAAGGTCGCGCAGGAGCGGGTAGATGCTGCCAGGCGTGATGCTGCAGCACTGGTTGCTCTTGGTCTCGATCTCCTTGATTATACCGTACCCGTGAACGGGGCCGTTCCTCAGGACGCTGAGCACCATGAGCTTGCTCAGGCCCAGCATGAAGCTCTTCTCCCAGTACGTGGTTTTAGACAAAACGGGCATCTCCAGAACGATAGGAAGAGGATTGGAGGGGACTTATGTGTTCTGCTCTCTCCCGTTGAGCAAATCCACGAATACTCCCACTGACGGATAGCTTCCAGAGTGGACAAGCTCCGAGTCCAGGAAGACAAGGGGCAGTAAAGAGCCGGCCTCAAGGGCAGCCTTGGCATGTTCAGGACCCTGATCAGTCAAAACGCTCCTTGTGTACTCGTGACCCTTGTTGCCCTTCTTCACCTTCTCCCAGACCTGGGCCTGCTCCCTAACCTGCTTCATCAGGGCCATCCTATCTGACATTGATACACTACACCCGCAGCCCCCCGCCATGGGGTTTTCCAATATTAGTTCAACTTTCATTTTCATTTCTCCTAGATCAGTATGTTGAAGAGATAGCCAGTCACTATCGCCCCGACTATCACCATCCCCACGAAGAAGCCGATGTACTTGTGCTTGAACATCCCCGAGAGCATGATGATCTCGGGCGGGCTCAGTGCGGCCGCCGTGATGAGGAACGCGATGAGTGCACCCATGCTAACCCCCTTGGTGGAGAGAGATAGCACGATGGGGATCATCGGCACGATGCCCACGTAAAGGGGCACACCTATCAGGGCAGCCAATGGCACCGCGTAGATGCTTGAACCACCCAAGTAGGTGGCCAGCAGGGTCTCGGGCAGGGACCCGTGGATAACCGCACCTACCCCGGCCCCAAGGACCACGAACAGAAACAGCTTCTTCAGGAAGTCAAACGAGTAGATCGCCGCCCGTTTCGTCTTCACGATGAAACTATCAGCCAGTACCTCCTCAGCGTCGTCACATCCGCAGGATGCCTCAACTGGCCCGGTCGGGATGGCGAACAGCGTCGCCTCCTCCCTGACCTGGTCGTCCCATTTCTGGGTATGGACGAAGTATCCAGCCATCAGGGCTATGATAGTACCGGCCAGGGCAAACGCTAGCCCAAACTTGTAGCCGAACATGGGGGCAAGTATGAGCAGCGCGACCTCGATGGGGTATGGGGACGCTATCAGGAACGTGGTCAGAATACCTATTGGTAGACCGGCAGCCACCATCCCGGCCAGGACCGGGATTGAGCTGCAGCTACAGAAGGGGGTTATGAACCCGAAGACGGCGGCGGAAATCATTCCGAGGATGCCTTTCTTTCCACCAAGAGAGTTTTGCAGGGACTCCTCGGAGAGGTACTCCATTGAGAGCCCTATGAGGAACGTTGAGCCGAGGAACAGGGGTATGATCTCAGCCATTATGAAGAGGAAATATCTTCCAGTTTCGTATATGTTGGAGTCCAATATATCGCCATTCCATATATGGGCGCACTCCTATATATTGATTTCCAATATATAATGATTCAATATGTCCTTGTTGGTAAGATAGAGGGTAAAAAAAAGACAAAACGTACATGATGTCGATAGAATATAAACCAAATTGATCAAAACGGGAAAATGATTACAAATAAGTACTGTAATTGCTATTTTCAGCGAAAAAGAGAGGAGAATTTGCTTTGAGCGTAAGATATATATCTGATTTCCGCTGGATTAATCAAACAATACAGATTGGAAACAAACTGGCGGTAAAAAAGTGCTAATTGATCTAAGAATGGATGGAAGCAAGACACTTGTGATAGGAGGCGGCAAGTTGGGTGAGCGAAAGGCAAAATCGCTCATCAAACACCAAGCCGACGTAACCATCATAAGCGAGACCTTCACCCCTACCCTGGTCGATCTTGGAAAACAGGGCAAGGTAATTCTTGTAGAGCAGAAGCTAGAAAACGCAACAACTTCGCTGAGGACTCACATCAAGAACTCAAAGCTGGTGTTCGCAGCCACAAACGATCGCACCCTGAACCAGCTAGTATCAAAGCTGGCGAGGGAGTCAAGGGTCCTGGTCTGCGCGGTTGACATGCCCGAGATTTGCGATTTCTACTCACCTGCCGTCTTCCATAGGGGAAGCATCAGGGTGGGGATATGTACAGACGGCAAGAGCCCCATTGTCTCGAAGGTTCTCAAGAAGAGGCTCTCCTCACAGGTAACGGAGATGGACAGCCTGAACCTTGAGGTCCAGCACCACGCGAGGGAGCTGGCCAAGAAAAAGATCAACAACAGCTCGGACAGAAGGGACACGTTGTACAAGATATTCAACGACCCGGGTATCCACATGAAACTCGAATCGGGAAAAATCGGGGAAGCAAAGACGGCCGCCGAGGCGATTATCGAGAAAGCCAGTCAAGTTCAATCCAGTGATGATTAAAGGAAAAAAGTGACCTGTATGCAGTACCCAGAACTTAGGATGCGGCGGCTAAGAGCCACCCAGAAACTCAGGGACATGGTCAGGGAGACCTCCCTGAGTGTCAACGATTTCATCTACCCACTCTTCGTCAAGGAGGGAATAGACACCCCAGAGGAGATCAGATCAATGCCGGACCAGTACCAGTACCCACCCAAGGACATCGTAGAGGCGGCAAGGGAGGCCCAGGAGCTTGGAATCCCCGCAGTCATGATGTTCGGAATCCCGGAACTCAAGGACGAGGTAGCAACCTCAGCACTTGACGATAACGGGATCACCCAGAACGCCATCAAGGCAATCAAGGAAGCCCTAGGGAACAGCCTGATGGTTATAGGCGACGTGTGCCTGTGCGAGTACATGAGCCACGGCCACTGCGGCATCGTCGAGAACGGCGAGATACTCAACGACATAACCCTTGAGCTATACGGAAGGGTGGCGGTATCATACGCAAAGGCAGGTGTAGACATGGTCGCGCCATCAGGGATGATGGACGGACAGGTCGGGGCAATCAGGCAAGCCCTTGACGAGGCGGGTTACGGCAACATCCCAATCATGGCGTACTCGGCCAAGCAGTCATCAAACTTTTACGGACCCTTCAGGGACGCCGCGGAGTCAGCACCAAGCTTCGGTGACAGGAGGGGGTATCAGATGGACTTTGCCAACAAGGAGGAAGCCATCAGGGAGACACTTTTAGACATCCAGGAGGGTGCCGATATCATCATGGTAAAACCAGCACTCGCGTACCTGGACATGATTCAGAGTGTTCGCAGCGAGTTCAGGATGCCAACCGCGGCCTACAACGTCAGCGGTGAGTTCAGCATGGTGAAGGCAGCGGCCGCAAACGGCTGGATCGACGAGAAAAAGGGGGCACTGGAGATTCTCACCGCCATAAAGCGCGCGGGTGCAGAGATGATCATCACATACCATGCAAAGGACGCTGCCAAATGGCTCAAGGAGTAGAATGTCAGAATTGAAACTAATCGCAGCGACAAGGGGAAGCCCCCTAGCACTAATACAGGTAGACATAATCAAGGAACTCCTGGCCGAGAAGGCACCGGAGGTCCAGGTCGAGACCCTGGTCATCACCACTTCAGGTGACAAATTCAGGGACAGGGCAATCTCAGCAATCAACGAGAAAGGCGTATTCACGAAAGCGGTGGACGAGGTGGTACTCAGCGGAGAGGCGACCTTTGCGGTCCACAGCATGAAGGACCTGCCCATGGAGATACCTGAGGGACTGGTGGTCGCGGCGGTACCCGAAAGAGCGCCACCGAGGGACGCACTTGTCTCGATAAAGTACAAGAGCCTGGCTGACCTGCCACTGGGCGCGGTAATCGGCAGCGCAAGCCCAAGGAGGAAAGCGCAGGTCCTGTTCAAGAGGGGAGATCTGGACATCCAGCTCATCAGGGGCAACGTGGACACCAGGATCCAGAAGATGAGGGACGGGGAGTACGACGCCGTCATACTCGCCGAGTCAGGCATCATCAGGATGGGAAAGGAAGACGTAATCACCGAGCTGCTGACGTTGGAGGACTTTACCCCATCGGCGTGCCAGGGGGCGTTAGCCATCGTAGCGAGGGCAGACAACAAGGAAGCCGTCGAGACACTTGGAAAGATCACAGACAGCGACGCGTGGACGGCCACCCTTGCGGAGAGGGCGTTCATGACCACCGTGGGCGGTGGATGCAAGACACCGGTAGGTGTCATAGTTACGGTCAACGAGGGACTGAAGCTCCTAGCGAGCGTCCTTTCCCCAGACGGAAGCGTCCGTTTCCAGTACACGAAGAAAGGGGGAATCGATGACCCCGAGGGATTCGGACACAAGGCGGCCCTGGACATGTTGGACCTGGGAGGAGCCAAACTCATCGAGAGGTGGCAGGAATGACGACAAAAGGAAAAGTATACTTAGTTGGATCAGGGCCCGGGGACCCGGAACTGATAACGATAAAAGCCCACCGGCTCCTATGCGAGGCCGATGTGCTACTCTATGACAGGCTTGTCACTGAAGGAATACTGAACTTGGTGCCCGAGACATGCGAGAAGGTCTACGTGGGAAAGCACCCTGGTGAGGCCAGTGCCACACAGGAGAGGATAAACAAGCTTCTGGTGGAGAAGGCACAGCACGGGGGTACCATTGTAAGGCTCAAGGGCGGTGACCCCTTCCTGTTCGGCAGGGGTGGCGAGGAGGGCCAGGTGCTCAACGCAGCAGGAATCGATTTCGAGATAGTCCCGGGCATCACCTCGGCCATATCAGTCCCCGCGTACGCGGGAATCCCGGTGACCCAGCGACATATGGCATCATCAGTTGCATTCATCACGGGCCACGAGGCTTCCTCTAAAAGGGAGGGCACAGTGGACTGGGAGAGCCTTGCAAAGAACGTGGATACGCTGGTCGTGCTCATGGGAATCACAAACATGCCCATCATCATGGACAAGCTCATGAAAGGAGGCAAGGACCCGTCAACACCCGTGGCGGTGATTGAGAAGGGAACCACTCCAGATCAAAAGACAGTTGTGGGCACCATCGTTGACATCCACGAGAAGACTTACAATGCGGGCATCAAGCCGCCGGCCATCACCATCATCGGTGAGGTCGTGAACCTCAGAGAGGAGCTCAGCTGGTTTGAGTAGCTCCGCCGGTCCCCTTGCAGGGAAGACAGTGGCCATTACAAGGCCGATGCATCAGTGCAAGGAGATGGTGGAGATAGTGGAAACGATGGGCGGCACGGCATACGTGGCCCCCATGATAGAGATCACGGCACCCAAGGGGGAAGAACTTGCAGAGTTCATCCGCAAAACGGCCTCGGGTTGCTTCGATAAACTCGTTTTTCTAAGCGTAAACAGCATCAGGTGCATCTTCGAGGAGGCCCAGCAGGAAGGAAAGCTGGACTTGCTCCTCAAGGGCATCAACGCATCAGGGGTGCTCGTCATCGGCACGAGGACCCAGAGAGAACTAGTCGGCTACGGCGTTACTGACAATGTGGTCGCGAGAATCCAGAGCACCGATGGCGTACTGGAGGCCATCGGAGGCGAGTTAAAGGGCCTCCACATTGGAATCCCAAGGTCAAGCATGGCCAACAGCGAGTTGGGCGACGCCCTCAAGGTGAGGGGAGCCCAGGTCACAGAGGTCACAGCCTACATATCCAGACCACCGGCTGACAGGTCCAGGGCTATCGAGCTCATCAGGGACCTGGAGGCGGGCAAGGTTGATGCAGTGACGTTCACCAGCGCGTCAACGGCAACAAACCTAGCAGAGATTGCGGAACAGGAGAATCTGCTCGGGCAGCTCAAGGAGGGCTTAGGCAGGACAATAGTGGCCGCGATAGGACCCAGGGCCAAGGGGGCGATAGAGGCTCTGGGATTCAAGGTGAACATAGTCCCCGAGAAACACTCCATCAGGGACCTGGTGGAGGCGCTGGTATCGAACCTAGAGTAGGTACAAGAAATGGACAACAATAAACACGGACAAGGCGGTCACCCCGGAGGACACCCAGGTGGACATCCCGGTGCTGCCGCAGTCGGACCAAAGAAGCACATACCCAGGATAATCTCCTGGAACTCCACTTTCAAGTGTGACCTCAAGTGCGCCCACTGCTACATGGACGCACAGGAGAGGGAGAGCGCAAAGGAGCTATCCACTGAAGAGGGAAAGATGCTCATCGACCAGATCGCTGAGGTCAGCAAGCCTGTGCTTGTGCTCAGCGGCGGGGAGCCACTGATGAGGGAGGACATCTTCGAGCTCGCCAGGTACGGCACCGATAAGGGGCTGAAGATGGCCATGGGCACCAACGGCGTCGGCATAACTGATGAGGTGGCCAAGAAGATACTGGCATCAGGTATCAAGAAGGTGGCCATAAGCATGGACTCAAGCTCACCCGAGATACACGACGAGTTCAGGGGAGTCCCCGGCTCATGGCAGAAAGCCATCGACGGCATTAAGGCGAGCATCAGGAACGGCCTGGGCGTACAGTTTAACACCACGGTTACGGTCCAGAACTTTGACGACATCGACAACATCCTCAACATGGCTGAAAGCCTTGGGGTCAAGGACCTCCACCTGTTCTTCCTGGTACCAACTGGGAGGGGAACGGAGGTAGAGGACATCACCCCGGAGATGTACGAGACGATGATCAGACAAGTGCTGGCAAAATCACAGAAGACCAACCTGGACGTCAAGCCAACGTGCGCCCCCCAGTACATGAGGATCGCAGAGCAGATGGGAATAGACATGAGCAGGTGGAGCAGAGGCTGCATCGCAGGGCTTAGCTACGTCAGGATTTACCCCGAGGGCGAAGTAACTCCATGCCCATACCTGCCAATCAAGCTGGGAAACGTCCTAGAAACCTCGTTCAAGGATATCTGGGAGAACAGCGAGGTCCTCAACAAGATGAGGGACTTTGACAACCTCACAGGAAGGTGCGGCGCATGCGAGTACAAGGCAAAGTGCGGAGGCTGCAGGGCAAGGTCCTACGGTCTAAGCAGCGACTTTATCGAGGCATGCGGTGGGCTCCACGAGCCCCACGAGCTAGAGGGCGACTACCTGGGCGAGGAGCCCTGGTGTCCATACCAGCCCAAGGGATGGGAGGCTTAGCACTCCATTGGCAACGGTCCAGCTAGATGATATGGACAAGGCGCTCCTCACAATAGTGCAGGAGGAGCTACCAATATCCGTGCGCCCCTTCGATGACCTGGCAGAGAGGCTTGGCATCACATACGAGGAGACCATTAAGCGGGTCCATAGACTCCACGGTGAGGGCGTCATTAGGCGCTTCGGCCCCGTGCTAGAGACGGACAGGGTCGGTCTATCAGCCCGCACACTTGTACTCATGACGGTACCTCAGGAGCGCATGGACGAGGTCGCTGAGATAATCAGTGGATTCGACTCGGTGACCCACAACTACGAGAGGAGCCACAAGTACAACATGTGGTTCACCCTCATCACGTCAAGCCAGGACCAGTTAAAAACTAGCCTCAGCGAGATACTTGAGGCAGCTCAGATCCCAGAGACCGATGTCTTGGACCTCCCGGTGACCCGGAAGCACAAGATCAAGGTCAGGTACAGTTTTAGGTGATATGATGAAGACTGACCACGAGATACTGCAAGTAATCCAGGACGGCGTACCAGTCACCAGAGAACCCTTCAAGGAGGCAGCCGAGAAGCTCGGAATGACCCAGGAGGAGCTAGTGAAGAGGGTAAAGACCATGGACGAGAACGGCCTCATCAGGAGGTTCTCGGCAAACATCAACCAGCGCAAGCTGGGGATAGTGGCCAACGCCGTCGTCGTCTGGAATATCCCGGACGAGAAGATGGAGGTTGCAATCCCGATTTTCCTAGGTAGGGGAGAGATATCCCATATCTACGAGAGGATAACTTACCCTGGGAAATGGGAGTACAACCTCTACACAGTAGTCCATGACTACGACAGAGAATCGGTGTACGGGTTCACGAGGAAACTCGCTGACGAGGTCGACGTAGACGATTACCAAGTTTTGTTCAGTAAAAGACGATTCAAAGGAACCAGCTCAAGGCTGGCAACAAGGAGATAAAAAAGAATGATACGATTTACCCGACTACTACACGGGAAAGGAACAGTAAGCCAGGCCATAAAGCACAGGCTATCAGCGCCAATTGACGCACCCACAGAGGTGCTGGCCTTCACGGACACTAGGAGACCCGTAATCTTCTGGAACATAACAAACAAGTGCAACCTAACATGCGGCCATTGCTACATCAACGCAAGCCCAGACGCGGAGCGACCAAACGAGCAGAACCTTGAGGAAGGCAAAGCGTTCATCGACGACGTCGCAGAGGTGGGAGTACCACTACTGCTGTTCACTGGCGGAGAACCATTGATCAGCAAGGACTTCTGGAAACTAGCGGAGTACGCGAAGGGCAAGGGACTAAGGACAGTCATCAGCACCAACGGTGTACTAATCACCAAAGATGTAGCCAAGAGGCTCCAGGACGTTGGAATCCAGTACGTCGGCGTCTCACTGGACGGCTTTGACCCCGCTACTCACGACCACATCAGGGGTATGAAGGGAGCATGGCAGGGAGCCATTGATGGACTCAAGAACTGCGTCGAGATCGGCCTAAAGAGCGGCATCAGGATCACGGCACACAAGTCCAACTACAAAGAAGTGCCAGACATCATCGACATGGCATTGGAGATGGGCGTGCCAAGGTTCTGCCTATACTGGTTAGTGCCAAGCGGCAGGGGTCTTGAGGGATACCTTGACAACCAGCTTAGCCCAGAAGAGATCGAGTGGACACAGAACGTGCTCTATAACAAGGCGAACACCATCGACCCGGAGAAAATCGAGATACTCACGGTTGATGCACCACAGGACGGCGTCTACCTCCTCAACAGGATGAAGGAGGAGAAACACCCTGAGTACGAGAACGCGTACAAGCTTCTCAGCATGACAGGAGACAGCTGCAGCGCAGGCGACAGGGTCGCAAATGTCGACCCAGAGGGCAACGTGTACCCGTGCCAGTTCAGCCAGAGACCGGATTACCTAATCGGGAACGTCAGGGAGACAAAGTTCAGCAAGATGTGGAACGACTCCGACAACGATGTCCTAAACAGGTTCAGGGCAAAGAAGGAGAACCTCAAAGGCATCTGCAGCGACTGCTCAAACATGGGCGTCTGCGGGGGCGGCTGCAGGATCAGAGGACTCAACCAGCATGGCGACATCTGGGCCGAGGACTCAATGTGCGAGGTCGACGTAGTCGACAAACTCCTCCCAAAGAACTAAACCTCTCTCCTTTTTACAACTCTATTTTCTTCACCAGAGAGCAAGATCATATCAAGAGTTGCCTGCAGCTCAAGCATCTGACTTGGAGTGGTTATCGGCTCCTTATCGTTCTGGATACAGTCCACAAAGTGCTTCATCTCCCCGAGGTAGGGATCAATCTCCTTGAACTCAATGGAAGTATTGATCTCCTCCGCGTCCTTGGTGGTGTGGAGCATCATAGTCTCCAGATCCAATCCCGCTTCCTCCCCCACAAGCCTCACGGTGAACCGCTCCTGCGGGACATGGGCTGCCCAGCTAACCTCGAAACTGATAGTAGCACCGCTCTTCATCTTGATTATCGCAGAGGATAGATCCTCGACATCAAAGTACCCGTCAAAGTCAGGTGTCCCCCAGTCCTCAAGGCCTCTCTTGTGGGGGCCGTGCTTCGTGTAGCTGGATGCTAAGACCTGATCCGCCTCGAAATCATCCATGAGCCAACAGGTCGTGTCCAGTGCATGGACACCGATGTCATATATGGGACCAGCCCCTGCAAGGTCTTTCCGAGTGAACTGGCTTCCCCAGCCAGGAATACCGTTCCTCCTCATCCAGGCGGAGTTGGCGTAGTAGATGTCGCCCAGGGCCGCGCTGTCCACGACGCTCTTTGCGGCCAACGTATCGCCTTTGAACCGTAGAGTGAGCCCAATGAACAGCTTCTTGTCGTTTTTCCTGGCTGCGTCAACCATAGCCTTGGATTCCTGATGACTACTTGACATGGGTTTCTCACATAGGACATGGAGACCGGCCTCCAGTGCCTCGACCGAGATATTGGAGTGCATTCGGTTTGGCAAGCAGTTGATGACCGCGTCCAGTCCAGGATGCCTAATCATCTTGGACACATCAGAGTATAGAGAGTCACCTGATAACCCAGCCTCCCTCCCAAACTCCTCTCTGTTATATGAGCCCCGATTGAACGCCGCAATCACTTCTATGGAGTCCAGCTCTTGAGTTTTCTTGAGATGGTACCTGGAGATGGTACCACAGCCAATCATGCCAACCTTGATCGTCATTAAAATCAGGTAACCCATGGATTCAATGCTTAAAACATGAATGTGATATCATTCTACTGAATTTTGATTCAAGAGCCAACAGGCTCCGATACTTTGAGAGACTATAAGAAAGGATTATTCATGGTAGGTAAAGCATCCGGCACACCACTCGTTTTGGTAGCTCATACACTCGAAGCAGTTCCGCCCGCAGGGAGTTTTTGAGTTATCACCAATACGGATCGGGATCGCCATATTTTTCAGAGGAGATCCAAGGGAGTGACTGTACTTAACCTCAACGTGCTCAAGGTCCCCTAGACAGTTCACGTGGGAGGTAATGGATTGCTCATCTTCTCCACAAAGAGTGACCAGTAGGTTCGCCTGATCGGTTGTCCTATAAAAGTTGAGTACCTTGGGGCAATGATTTAGGATATCGATTACCTCTGACCTTGACTCCGCTGTTGGTACGTTAATTCCCACGTTCGCGAGTTTACAATTATGTGCTTTGGCATTCAAACCCGAGGCAAGTAAAATTTTCTCGTTTCCTACCAATGAAGCCAGAATCTTGTTGATTGTTGGGCGTGATACCTTCACAATATTAGCTAATTCAGAAACTGAGACTCTTGGATTTTCCTGTAAAGCTGCTAAAATCTTCACCTCAGTTGCAGTTAAGTCAGGCGCCATGAGCGAAAGGAGAAAGTAACACGTATTTAACATTTTGTAAACGATACTATATACTAGTTTACATTTAATCAACTTGACAGTTTAGAATAAATGCATTCATTACATCAGCATCGCATTAATGATAAGAAAATTGAAAAATGCGTGTTCCTTAGTCAATTGAACGTTCTACAGACGAACGAGTGATTGCATTACAGCCTACTCAGGCATTGACACCGTCCATACTGAAGACGCCTGAGGTTTAGTCATAGATGAGACATGTGGTTGTTGATTGGATCCCGTATAATCCCCTAATCTTGTCAAAGATGAGGTTACGGATGCTCTCCTTCGTGTCTCCCTCGATCTTGACGTAAATATCATATGGTCCGTAGATGTAGTTCGCCTCTAAGACTCCTGGGGTTGCACGTATCTCGGTTAACACAGAAGACTCGATTTTGGGGTCAACCAACAAAAGCACTAGTGCTTGAGTCATTTTCCTTCGTATTACCCTCAACTTTAGATATTTTAAACGTCTCGGATTTCAAGTCACAACGTATGGGTCAAGATGCCACCATAACAATGATTTCATCCACGACGTTTTTCACGGCTTCACGTACACGAGGAGTGCATTCCTCGCTCATGGTCAGCGTGTCCTCAACCTCGATCCCAATGACCATCAACTCTTTAGGCATCTGATCCGAGTATAGGAGGTTCCCCAGCTTGAGCGTGGTGATCAGGTCTATCCCATGGCTATGAAAGATAAGGGGAGGGTCATCCATCGCAGCTATGTTGACATGAAAATAGGACCCAGGTTCGGCCCCCGTCACTATGGCATCAACAATAATGACCTTTTCATAGCCCATCATGTACTCAAGTATCTCGACGCTGCCAAGTGCAACATCTATGGCATCTATGGTCGGTACTTTTTTCTTGAGGTGATTGACGACGTGGATTCCTGCCCCGTCGTCACGCCGATAGAGGTTGCCCACGCCGATGACCAGGGTCCTCATTCGGTTACTCTCTCCGGACTGTCTGTGCTAGGTTATTGTTGGCGTCGTAGATGTTCACGGTCATGGGCATCTGTCCTGGTAGGCTGTGGGTGCTGCACCCGAAGCATGGGTCGTAGGCCCTGAAGGCCATCTCCACCATGTTGAGGAGTCCATCATTAACCACATGGTTTTTGATCAGGCCCTTGGCGGCGTCCCTGATGCTCATGCAGATACTTGCATAGTTGTTGGTAGTGGCTACGATGAGGTTTGCCTTGTCGATCATACCCTCCTTGTTCACCTTGTAGTGATGGACGAGCACACCGCGGGCTGCCTCGATTACTCCCACGCCTTCTCCTGGCTCTCCAACAGGGTTCCTCAGGTCCGTCCCGGTGATTCCGGGATCCAGCGAGAGCTCAAGAGTCCTCTCCGCCGCGTATAGCAGCTCAGTTAGACGCGCCCAGTGGAACGCAAGTGTCGAGTTAACCGGCCTCCCGCCCAAGGTCTTGTACATCCGCTTGTACTCCTCGTTGGCAAGGGGCGTAGCCATCCCATCGGCGGCGTTGAGTCTCCCAAGTGGCCCCACACGGAAGATGCCGCTGTCAGGTCCTCCCGTGAACCCGTTCCACCCGATCTCTTTTAGGTATGTGAACTTGCTGTACGTCCAAGGTTCCACGTGTTCAGTGATCTTGTTGAGGTAATCGCCTGACTGGAATTTGTCGTACTCATTCCCCTTCTGGTCGGTGACTCTGAGGTCCCCATCATAGAAGTTGACGTTATTGTTCTTGTCCACGAGTCCCATGTTGTATGTGTCAAGCTGGTACGCGTCGTTCAGGATGAGGTTCACGTAATCCTCGTTGGCCAGGACGATGTCATCGAACACCTTTAGCGTGAATTTGGCGAAATCTATGCTGCTTCTCGCCATGTTCTCGATGCTCTGTCGCTCCTCCTCGTTGAGCCCCTTGCTGATCCCTCCTGGGATACCGCAGGTGGGGTGGGTTGCCTTACCGCCGATCATCTCGGTGATTTTCTGGCCGTAGGCCCTGTGCTTGATGACTTCTTTTCCGATATCCAAGCCGACTTTCTTGAGGACACCGAAGATGTTTCTCTCGCCCGGCGGCGCGTCCGGTCCTACTACAAAGTCTGGTCCTCCCAGGAAGTAGAAGTGGAGGGTGTGGTCGTAGATGTAGTTACCAGCGTACATGAGTTCCCTGAGTTTCTTGGCTGTCTTTGTTGGCTCGACGTTGAACGCCGAGTCAAGGGCCTTTGTCGCTGCGAAGTGGTGGGCGGTGGGACAGACCCCACAGATCCTTGGAGTAATTATGGGCATGTCCTCGGCCCTCCTGCCCTCACAGAAACGCTCGAACCCCCTCAGTTCGGGGATCTGGAGGTACGCGTTCTCCACGTTTCCAGCGTCGTTCATGAATATCTCGATCTTGCCGTGGCCCTCAAGCCTGGTTATGGGGTCGATTGTTATTTTCTTCATTTCATTATCCTCCTGTGAATGATACTACTTGGAAGCGAGTACTTGTAGAAGGTCCCAACTGGGTCCTTCAACTTGGCCAGCATCGCTTCGAAGTCAAAGTCCGGGTCCTTCTCGTTATCCAGCCCCATCACCGTTGA
This sequence comes from Candidatus Bathyarchaeota archaeon, assembly GCA_018652685.1. Lineage (GTDB taxonomy): Archaea > Thermoproteota > Bathyarchaeia > TCS64 > TCS64 > RBG-16-57-9. The sequence goes on along the minus strand of JABIBQ010000028.1, from coordinate 8,479 downwards.
TAACGCAGAGACCATGGCGGATCCCTGCTCAAGTGCTCCAGGTAATACACCTCCACATCCTGTACAAGGCATGTTGGCGTCGATACACTTGGCCTCACACGCTCCCCGTGTTGCGGGCCCCATGCACAGAAATCCCTGCTCAAGTAAGCATTTCTCGGTGTCAGGCGTGTCGTAGATGACTCGCTTGATCTCGTTGACGCGCTTGTCGGTTTTCTCCCTATCACACTCGTCACAAACCGCCAGTTCCGGCGCCAAGATTGCCCCCTTTGGAGGAAGGTTTCCTGAGGCTATGGCCCTTACCGCCCCAACTACGAGGCTTGGTGGAGGTGGACATCCTGGGATGTAGTAATCCACGTCAACTATGTCGTCTAATGTTGCTACAGTGTTGTAGAAGTGTGGTATGGTAAGTTTGCCTTCCGGTACCTCCAACTCAGGTACAGGTACTACTTTACTCTCGTTTGGCGTTGAGGGAGATGATAGATATGCCCTATCAAAGATCTCCTTCTTGTTGGCCAAGTTACCCAACCCGGGTATTCCACCTGTGTGGGCACAAGACCCAAATGCTACGAGGTATTTTGATTTCTTTCTCAGGAGCTTTGCAAGGTGCTCTTGCTCATCGTTCCTTATGGCACCGTTGAAGAGGCAGACATCGATATATCCGTCCTCCATTGCTTCCACGTCCTTGTATTTGATGTCCATGGCGACCGGCCAGAATACTATGTCCGCTACTTCAATTACTTCTAGGACGGCTTCATGGATGTCTATTACGGCGACCTCGCAGCCCCCGCAGCTGGCAGCCCAGTAAAAACCGAACTTTAGTTTACTCATCTAAATCACCTTCTCCACGATGCTCGATGCATCAATATTATTGTGACCAATACCCAGATCGTCCTCGTCCAAGCCCAGACCCAGGCCAAGTACCTGGGGCAGGTGTAAGACAGGGAGGTTATCGCCTTCCTCGTTCATCAGCTGAGCCCTTTCGTAAGTCAGGTAGCAAAACGGACACGCCGTGACCATCATGTCACCAGTCTTCTTGACCTCGTTCACTTTGTCCTGGCCGACGCTCCATGTGACGTTCTCACGAACACCCATGATCGGACCGGCACAGCACTCTAGTTTATTGAGGTAATCGATTGGCTTTGCTCCCGTTGTTGAGACCAGGTCATCGAGTACCGTTGGGTTCTCGGGATCATCAAAATCCATTATTTCGCTGGGTTTTAGCATGTGGCAACCATAGTGGCTACCCACCTTGATGTCCCCCAGGTCTTTCTCCATGTTTTCCTTGATGGATTCCAGACCCACGTCGTCCCGGAGCATTCGAGCGTAGTGCTTGACGCTCACCGTTCCCTTGAACTCTTTTCCTGCTTCTGCGAGGACCTTGTTGACCTTTTTCTTGAGCTCTGAGTCCTCCTTGAGTTCCTTGTTTGCCTTGGTGAGGACCTCGGTGCACCCGTTGCAAACGGTTACTATGTCCATCCCCATCTCCTCAGCGATGGCAATGTTTCGTGCCGCGATGGCTAGACCCGTCTTGTGGTCCAGTGTCTCCAGGTAGGTGGTACCGCAGCAACTTGACCCTGGCATATCAACTAGCTCAACACCTAGTTTGGTCGCCACGTTTCTGGCTGACTTCTCGTACCCTGGTAGTCTCGCTAGCGTCGTGCATCCCACGAATAGTGCGTATTTCATCGTTTACTCGCCTCCACTTTGTCTAGGAATCCAGTCGATCTCATTATCGCCTCGACCCCCTCTGTGTCCGGTACAGGAGCTGAGGGTAGGTCATCGTCCTCCCTCATCTCGTTCTCAAACTCGTCTATCTCGTAGATGTAGCCCATCTCTGCCATCCCATTCATCAACGCCTTGAAAGTTGGTAACAGGTGGCCGTTGTTCAGTGAGTACTTCCTGAGAGCTGAGACGATCTCGGATACATGAACCTCCTGTGGACAGTGCTCGTAACACGTGTAGCAGCCCGCGCAGAGATAGAGGAGGTCTCCTTCCATGAGTCTCTCCTCCTGCCCGTACATCACTAGTCGCGCCAGTTTACGTGGTCGGAACTCCTCGACCCTCTTGGCTACAGGGCAGTCGCTTGTGCATGTCCCACACTGATAGCAGTTCATGATTCGCTCAGCCCCGGGGGTGCTCAGGATTTTGTCTCTGAACTCCTTTCCTTCTGTGGTTATTGTTATGCTCATATTAGTCGGCCTCCACTGGGATCTCGTCCAGTCCAAGTGGGCTTTGTCCCATGTCCTTCAACTTATTCGTAAAGTCTTGAACAAGTTTGGCGAACTTGTCTCCCTCCGCAGCACTAACCCATTCCAGGTGTAGCCTGCTGTCGTTTAGTCCTAGTTGTTTGAGTACTTTTTTCAGCAACGCAACCCTGCGTTGTGTCTTAAGGTTTCCTGAGATATAGTGGCAGTCATTCGGGGGGTGGCATCCAGCTATCAGGACGCCGTCTGCCCCGTTCTTGAAGGCTTCCAGGATGTGAGCCGGGTGGACTCTTCCACTACACATGACTCTTATGACTCTGAGGTTTGATGGATACTGGAACCTGCTGACTCCAGCTAGGTCGGCTCCGGCGTAGCTACACCAGTTGCACAGGAATCCAACTATCTTCGGCTCATAGTCGCTCATGCTTTCACCTCCAGGGCAGCCCTCACTTGACTAAATATCACGTCGTCTCCGAAATGGCTAGCATTAATAGCAGCCGAGGGGCACGTTGCGACGCATACGCCGCATCCCTTGCATACCTCGGGGATCACGTGACTGACCTCCTTACCATCTTCCTTTTCAAGCATCTCGATGGCGTTAAACTCGCAGACGCTTGAACACATCCTGCATCCGCTGCACTTGTCCTCATTCACCACTGCGATGGCTCCTTCAGCCTCGATAGTGGGTTGCGATAGGATCGTCAGTGCCCTAGCTGCTGCCCCACTTGCTTGACTGATACACTCGTCTAGAGTCTTGGGGCCATGTGCCAGACCTGCCAGGAATACCCCGGCAGTCGCGAAGTCAAGCGGACTCAGCTTCATGTGCTTCTCCAAGAAGAATCCGTCCTTGCTCAGCGGGATTTTGAACATCCCCGCAAGTTTCACGTTGTCATCATGCGGTAGAATAGCCGCCGCCAGCACGACAGAGTCAGCAGGTAGCTTTACCTTCTCCTTGAGGACCGGGTCGGTTACAGTTACGCTCAGACCGCCATTTGTTGATACAACGGGCTTGTCCTCGTCATCATACCTGATGAAGATGACCCCCTTCTCCGCAGCCTCTCGGTAATAGTCCTCCTTGAAGCCATATGTCCTCATGTCCTTGTAGATGACGTAGACATCCGCCTTCGGGTTGACCTCTTTGACCTTCAAGGCGTTGTTGACCGCGCCTGTACAGCAGACCCTTGAACAATAGGTCCGTTCATCGCATCTGCTCCCGACACACTGGATCATCACAACGCTCTCAGGCTTGTAGCCGTTGACTAGCTTATCCTCCAACTCGAACTGTGTCATAACGCCCTTGGAACCGTACATGTACTCGGTGGGCTTGTACTCCTTCCCACCGACCGCTAGAATAGCGACCCCGTGGTTGATCTTGTCCTCCCTGTCGACACTCACCAATGTGGACTCGAAGTTACCGATGTAACCCTCCACCTCGGCCACTTGAGTGTTCAGATAAACCGTTACATGTGGATCGTCCTCGATCTTTTTGACCAATTTGGCCAGCTCTTCCTGTGGGTCTTCATTTGTGGGCACATACTTGATGTGCTTCAGGTTCCCACCAAGTTCGCCTTCCTTCTCAACCAGGTGAACGTCATACCCCTGCTCGGATATCTCAAGGGCACTCGTCATCCCACTCAATCCACCGCCGATAACAAGTGCAACCGGCGTGGTTTTGATGATGGGGTTGACCAGTGGTTCAAGGAGCCTTGCCTTGGCTACCGCCATTCTAACTAGGTCCATGGACTTGTCTGTTGCCTTGTCATGCTCGTGCATGTGGACCCAGCTGCACTGGTCCCTGATGTTTGCCATCTCGAAGAGGTATTCGTTTAGTCCTGCTTCCTTCAGTGTCGATCTGAACAACGGTTCATGTGTTCTTGGTGTACATGAAGCCACTACTATCCTGTTCAGGTTGTGCTCTAGGATTATCTCTTTAATAATTTCCTGTGTGTCCTGGCTGCACGTGTAAAGGTTCTCGTCCGCGAACACGACGTTTGGTAACGACGTCGCATAATCTACGACGCTCGGTACGCCGACAACACCTCCAATGTTTACCCCGCAGTGACACACGAAGACGCCAATGCGCGGCTCCTCACCGCTAACATCCCGCTCTTCTGGGTGTACCACCTTTGTGACCATGGTTCCACGAGCGGGAGCTATCTCCCTCGCTGCCTTCGCGGCTGCCCCGCTCGCCTGGGCGACGCTGTCAGGGATATCCTTTGGTCCCTGGAACGCACCGCAGACATAAACTCCTGGCCTGGTTGTTGCGATTGGGTTGAATAGCTTGGTATCAGCAAACCCGTACTGGTTGAGGCCGATTCCAGTTGCGTCTGCTATGACTCCGGCGTCAGCAGGCGCGCTAAGTCCAACGCTCAAGACCACCATATCGAAGCTGTCCTCTTTGATCTCGCCGTCCTCATCAGTGTAGCTTACTAAGACGTTCCTCGTCTCTGGGTCCTGCCTTGTGCTGGCGACCCTGCTTCTGATGAACTTTACCTTGTGCTCCTCCTCGGCTCTAATGTAGTAGTCGTCGAACTCCTTGCCGAAGGCCCTCATGTCCATATAGAAGATGGTTGACTCTAGCCCGGGGTTGTGCTCCTGTGCTATGACCGCCTCCTTCATGGCGTACATGCAGCATACACCGCTACAGTACGGGTTACCCACACGCTCGTCTCGTGAGCCGATGCACTGTAGGAAAGCCACCTTCTTCGGCATATCGCCGTCGCTTGGCTTCAACACGGTACCCCTGTAGGGACCTGTCGCGCTCAGGATTCTCTCGAATTCCATGCTGGTTACAACGTTGGGGTACCTCCCGTACCCGTACTCGCTGAGCACAGTGGGGTCAAACGCCTCGAAGCCGGGGGAAAGAATCACCGATCCGACTTCCAACTCGACATGCACGTCCTCTTCCGAGTACCTGATGGCGTTTGGCTTGCAGACCTCCTCACAGATTCCACATCCAAGGCACTTGTCCTTGTCAATGGTCGCGATGAGGGGTACCGCCTGCGGGAACTTGATATAAACGCTGTGCCTTTCGGACAGCCCCGTGTTGTACTCATCGATGGCTGCGACAGGGCACTTTTTTGTGCAGTCGCCACAACCGGTACACGCTTCGGCGTCAACCCGCTTTGCTTTTCTCTTTATGACTGCTGTGAAGTTGCCTTCCTCTCCTTTGAGGTCGACAAGCTCCGAGTAGGTCATCAACTCGATATTGGCGTGCCGTCCCGCTCCGACCAGCTTGGGGGACAGGATACACATAGCACAGTCGTTTGTCGGGAAAGTCTTGTCCAGCTGGGTCATGACTCCGCCAATGCTTGGCTCCTTGTCCATGAGGTATACCTTGAATCCTGAATCGGCAAGGTCTAGACTTGCCTGTATTCCCGCTATTCCGCCGCCTACTACCAGTACGCTTCCAATTTTATCCGACATTACTGAACCTCCATAGCGATATAGAGCGGGGACATCCCGTCCACTCCATCCCGCTGAATCAATCCTCGGTCGTTCAACTTCACGATGTGACCTAGAACGTCCTTCGTGTCAAGATCGACACGTTTAGCCAACTGCTTTACTGACAGCGACTCCGTCTTCAGGATCAGGTGGATCCAGTTCCGGTAGAACTCTAACCCTAGAGCCTTGTCAGCGATTTCATCATACTCTTCTTGAGAAAGTTTTTCGCCATATTTGTTGCCTTCCTCTATCAATAACAGCTCGTTGCCGACGAAGGCACGCATCCTGTAGTTCTCCATGGTGAACCTCGCGGCGTTCAATTTCTCTGGGATCTCAAGCCTCAGCTTACCCAGTTCCGCAAAGCCATCAAGGTATTCGTCAAGGGCCTTCATCGCGGAGCCCTCGTCTGACGGACTTGCCCATTTTATCGCAAGACGCCCTGGCTCGACGCCGGCCATATCCATCAGTTTATGGATCATCTTGATCCTGAGATCTGCGTGGACGTTTCCGTCAATGAAGTGGCAATCTCCTATGGGGCATCCAATTAATAGGACTCCGTCGTGATCTGTGAATGACTCAAGCACCAGGACGGGGTCAACCCGGCCCACGCACTTGATTGTTACACTGTTGATATCAATGTCTGGTTTCTCAGGTTTGAACTCGCCTTCGGTCGACCAATCACAGTGAATGAGCAGTAGTTTTTCGTTGCCCATCACTGGTTCCCTCCTGGACGTATCTCGCCGTATAGACAGTCATCGCTTAACCTCCGCATGGAGATTGCTCTGTCGGGGCAGCTCGCTGCGCATGTCCCGCACCCTTTACAGGTGCTCTCATCGATGAGGGCCAGTCCTAGTTCGGTCCTCAGCACTGAGTTGTAAGGGCAGACGGTACTACATGTACCGCAGCCACTGCAGAGCGCCTCATTCACGTTTGCCTTGTCAGTCAAACATGTCTCGTCCTTTTCCAGACATGTATCACAGGGGCCACAGTGGAGGCACCTTAGAGCCTCGGTTATCCCTTGTTCAAACGTGAAGTTTGACTCGATCTCCTCGAAGTTTGTGACCCGCCTATTGGGTGACAGATACCTCGGCCTCTGTCTGATCTTGGGGTCTATCTTGGTCTCATCTGTCAACCAGACCTTTTCGGTGTACTCCGGTTCCATCGGAGTCCCCCAGGTACCACTCAAGTAAGCGTCAATGGAACGGGCGGCAATCGCTCCCGAGGCGATAGCGTCTATAACCGAGCTGGGGCCAATTACACAATCGCCACCACCGAATACACCTGGCATGTTGGTCTTCATCGAATCGGAGACAGCCAGGGCACCTCTATTGGTCAACGTAGCGTTTTCAGATATGAAATCAAGTGAGATGGATTGACCGATGGCCATTATCACCGCTTTGCAATCTATGACATGTTCTGAACCTGTCAATGGAGTCGGCCTCTTCCTACCGCTTGTGTCGACATCTCCGAGAACCATCTTGACGCACTCAATGCCAGAAACGCTCCCGTCCTCGCCCAGTATCTTTACAGGGCTGGAGAGCTCGACTATGTCTATACCTTCCTCCAGCGTCTGGTTTGCCTCATCCATGGTCGCCGGCATCTCGTGCCTCGTCCGACGGTAGAGGATGGTTACCTTTTCGGCCCCAAGCCTAATTGCGGTTCTTGCCGCGTCAAGAGCGACATTTCCGCCGCCTATTACGACGACATGTCCACTCATCGCGGAGATATTACGGTGGTACACGTCCCAGAGCATGTCCATGGCCTTGTAAACACCATCGAGGCTTTCTCCTGGAATATTCAGTGAATTCGATGCCTGAGCACCTACCGATACGAAGACCGCCTCGTGTACAGTCCTGAGGTGCTCCCAGTCTGACGCAGTGATCTCAACCCCAGTCTTGATCTCAACCCCGAGGTCTTGAATATATTTTAGCTCGGCATCTAAGGTTGATTCCGGCAGGCGATATCTGGGTATATGGGTGCGAAGCATGCCGCCCAACTTCTTTTCCTTCTCATAGACAGTGACGGGGTATCCCATCTTCACCAGGTTATAGGCAGCTGTCATTCCAGCTGGGCCTGAACCTATGACGGCCACGCTTTCTTTATGAGTCTTGGGAATTGGCTCAGCTGATTTTAGATATTCGATATGATAGTCGGTATCAGCGACGAGGCGTTTTAGAAGCCTGATACTCACCTGCTCGTCCCTGAGCCCCCTATAACAATTATCTTCGCACGCGCTGAAGCAGACTCGCCCACAGACTGCGGGGAATGGAATGGTTTTTCTGATTAGGTCAATGGACTCCTTGAATCTGCCTTGAGAGATGAGTGAAACGTATCCTTGGACGTTGACGTGCGCTGGACATGCAGAGACACAGGGTGGGTAATATGTTCCATCCTCCGTGCTCGTGGTAAAAGGCGATTTAACTGAAGTCTCGAAACCATCACTATTGGTTCTAGACAATGTATCTCGCAAAAAAAGCATTGAAATGATATATATAATATTTAGCAGTAAGTGGTTAAAATGTGGTAATTATTGTATTTATTAAAAATATCTGAATAGTGTTAATGATTTTATTGTATCATAACACTATTTGATTAAAATATCTGATCAAAATGATCAAAGAGAAAATACAATATTCGGAGAGTCTAATCATATCGCGTGGTTTCTCCAAACAAATCCCGCATAATGAAAAGTGGCTGAAAATGGGCTTAATTGATACATAAAATATACTCAGTTGTTATCTGAATGATCTTTTTATACCAATTATATCCTCTAAAGCCTCTGTTATTAGTACAAAACGCGCGCAAGGTTTGAGACTAAATTTAGTCAATCT
>JABIBQ010000033.1 GCA_018652685.1 Candidatus Bathyarchaeota archaeon | reverse complement strand
CTTGACGAGCCGTACAAGACATGGGAGGAGCGGAGGAAGGAGAAAGGTCTAGGCGTTCCAAAAGAAAAACACGGAGTCTGCTAGACAGCTCCATATTAATAAAAAGGTTACCTGTTCCCGTATTTGTTGTACAGGACTATCCCGACCACAATGACAACTAGACTATAGACTCCCAGGATGCCTAGGTTCTGTAGAGACGTATCACTTGTTGAAGATGCTCCTCTAAGGAACACGTTTGTCAATGTCTGTGTCACGTATGTACTCGGCACAAGCCTTGACAGGCCCTCCGGGATGCCTGGTATGAAGCTGCCCAGCATCATCTGTGGCAGGATGAATAGGAATGCTAGCCCAGATGCCGAGCCTGATGATTTTGCCAGTGTGGCAGTGATCAAACCGAATCCCACGTTGCAAAGGACCAACAGCAGTGACATCAGATAAGCTAAGCCTATTCCTGCAAGCCCACCCATGGGTCTGAAGCCCATCAGGTATGATGATCCCAAGACCACCGTGATCTGGAAGACCCCGGTGATTGTGTTAGCAGTTATCTGCGCAGCGAAGATATCGGCGGCCGTCGTGGGCGTGAATGCTATCCTCTTGAGCAGCCCCTGTTGCCTCTCCTCTGTGAAGACCTGCGAGACGATCATGGTCACGAAGATGACAGCATAGCTGAACATACCGGGCATCATGTTGTCAAACTGGGTGACTTTGACGGACTCCACTAACACGGGTGAACCAATGACTACAGGGCTTGGGGGCGAAAGCGCCTCAACACCGTAAAGGGTCACAGTGAGTGCCTGCTGGACAAGAGAGGGGACAACGGACCCTGCGACCATTGAACCCTGGTCGATGGAAAGTTCAAGGGTGGTCACGGTCCATGATGCCTCCTCAACCGGGTTTGATTTGAAGCCATCAACGCTTGAACCGAACCCGTTCGGGATGACAAGTACAGCGCTGACCTTACCCTGGCTCAACGCATCCTTCCCGCTGGTACTGTCCTCGAAGAACTGGGGAACAAGAACGCCTGAAATGTTCAGACCGGAGACAAGTTCCCCGGACCAAGATGATGCGTCCTGATCCACTATCGCAACGCCGTACTTGATGTCTCCTCCGCCGATTCCCCCAAAGGCGATGCCGAAGACGAGGGTCATGACGAGGGGAAGCATGATTAACATGAATAGGTTCGCGGGCTCACGGAGCACCCGGAGTATCTCCTTAACCGTAAGAGCCCTGACCCTCTGGAAATTCATCTAGACCGCCTCCCTGATGTTACGCCCAGTGAGTCCGATGAACACATCCTCCAGATTCTCACCGCCATTGGTGTCAATCAAAGCCCTAGGAGTATCTAGGGCGATGAGCTTGCCATGGTCGATAATACCGACACGATCAGCTAACTCCTCGGCCTCCTCGATATAATGGGTAGTGAGAATCACGGTCTTCCCACTTTGACGGAACTCCTCGATGAAATCCCATGTAGCCCGCCTGCTCTGGGGGTCCATGGCCACCGTTGGCTCGTCTAGGAATGCTATCTCGGGGTCGTTTATGAGCGCCATGGCGAGATTAATCCTCCTGACCATCCCGCCGCTGTAATCGCCTGATTTCCGGTCAGCCGCCTCCTCAAGTCCTATCTTCTCGATGAGTTGGGCGGACCGCTTGTTGATTAGTACCTTCGGCATCCCGTGGAGATCACCGAAGAGCTTGATGTTTTCCCTACCGGTCAGGTACTTGTAGTACGCCGAGTGCTGGGGGCAAACCCCTATCAGCTCACGGACCTTCCCCGGCTGCTTGGTAATATCAAAGCCGCCCACCATTGCTGAGCCGCTTGTGGGCTCGATGAGCCCTGATAGAATGTTGATAATTGTCGACTTACCCGCACCGTTGGGCCCGAGAAGGCCGAATATCTCTCCCTCTCTGATTTCAAGGCTGAGGCCGTCAACTGCCGTGATGTCCTCGAACCTCTTCACCAGGCCGTCGATCTCGATCGCGTTACGCTGATTCATGACCCTTCAATAAGACGTTTGCATATAAAGAGCCAAGAAACAACGTTACATACCGAAATTACAGAGGGCAAGAAAAAGAAGGGACTAAACATGTCCCTCCTTCAGTGCTGCCAGAACGTTCTCGCTGGTCAACGGCAACCTGAACACCTTTGCACCCGTAGCGTTGAAGATGGCGTTACGGATGGCCGGGGCCGTGGCTATCACCGTCATCTCCCCTACCCCCTTTACTCCGTAGACGCTGTAGGGGTCAACGGGTTCAACGATGATTATCTTGAGCTCTGGCATGTCCCCTGCCCTGAACAGCTTATAGTCAAGGAAGTTGGGGTTCAGCGGCGCGCCCGTCACCGGGTCGATCTTCAGTTCCTCGGCAAGAGCGAAGCCGATTCCCATGTGGATGCCTCCCTCCAACTGCCCCTCGACGCTCTTTGGGTGGATGGCCCGTCCCACGTCGCTGGCGGCCACCATCTTGATGACCCTCACCTCTCCGGTCTCAGTGTCAACCTCGACCTCGGCGAACTGGCTCCCGTAGGGCGGGACGAACTGTGGGACGCTGTACGTTGATTTCAGTACGATGACGTTGTCGCCGCGGAGGTAGACATCGGGGTGGTGGAGTATTTCACCGAACCTGACGCTATTGCCTGGATTCGCCAACTCGTACACCAATCCCTCCTTGGTGTCAAGGTCCCCCTCGTGGAGTCCCATCATCACTGACGCCAGCTCGATGAGCCGCCGCTTCATCTTCTCGGCAACGTCCTTGACGGCCCCTCCTGTCTCGATAGTTGACCTGCTGGCCGCGGTAGTAGTGCCCCACGGGGTGGTCTGGGTATCGGCAAGGGTCAAGTTGATCTCGTCGAGAATCCCACCTAGGGCTTCCGCGCATATCTGGGCCATGATAGTCCTGAGTCCCTGACCGATATCCGCTAATCCTAGGAGCAAGTGGAACGAGCCATCGACGTTTGACTTCAAAACTGCGTTGCCTATGCTCCGCTCGGTGCCTTTGAGCATTGGGCTGTAATGGCAGTAACTGGCCATGCCGATTCCCCGCTTGTACCTAGCATCCGGGGCACCTGGCTTAGCGTTCCTCCTGTGCCAGCCAATCGCTGACGCCCCCTTGAGCATTGTCTCCTCCAGACCGCTGCTGGAAACAGCAACGCCGTTGAGTGGGATTATATCTCCCACGTTGAGCTTGTTCTTGAGCCTGAACTCTAAGGGATCCATATCAATGGCAGCCGCAATCTCATCAATCTCCGCCTCCATGGCGTAGTGGATTGGTGTGCTGGTGAACCCCCTCATTGCACCACTGGGAGGGGTGTTTGTGTAGACGCCGTAGCCCGTATACTTGATGTTTGCACACTTATACAGCATGGTCATGTAGCTGGCGGCCCTGCTGCTCATGATGGCCCCCCACGCGTAGCTTCCGATGTCGATTATCCCCCTCATCTGCCGTGCAACGAAGACACCGTCCTTGGTGACTCCTGTCCTACTCTCGAAGATGCATGGACTCCTGGTCCTGGTGGTGTAGAACTCCTCCTCACGGGTCAACCGCCACATCACCGGCTTACCTGCCTTCCTCGCCAGTATTGCTAGGGCGATCTTCTCCGCGCTCTCGTACTTGCCCCCGAAACCCCCTCCCACGTAGTCTGGTACGATGAACCTGATCTTGCTCCTGGGCATCTTGAGGGCATCAGCTAGGCTATCCCTGATCATGAAGGCAGTCTGTTCGCTGCTCCACATAGTGAGGTTTCCGTCAAGGTCCCACTCGGCCAGCATGGCGTGGGGCTCAAGTGCCGCGTGGCAGACCCTAGGCGTGTAAAACCTGTTCTCGATGATAAAATCAGCCTTCTTGAAGCCCTCCTCGACGTCACCCCACTCCTGGATGTTGTGGTCAAGTATGTTTCCATCACAGTCAATGCCCTGTCTCTCAGGGTGGACAACTGGGGCGTCTGGCTCCATCGCCTCCTCCATGTCCACGATGTGGGGGAGCACCTCGTAATCAACGTCGATGTATCCGAGGGCCAGCTCGGCTATCTCCTCGGTCTCAGCGGCTACCATGGCCACTTTGTCGCCCACGTAGCGCACCATGTCATCAAGCCCATACTCCCGTGAGCTCCCGTGGCTGGGCTTGTAGAGATACTTTGCGTCCTCATAGGTGATTACTGCTACGACGCCTGATAGAGCAAGCGCTCTGCTGTAGTCGATGCCGTTAATGTTGGCGCTGGCATGGGGGCTCCTGAGCATCTTGGCGTACAGCATCCCTGGACGCCTCATGTCAACGGTGAACTCCGCCCTACCGGTCACCTTGTTCCGCGTAAGTTTCATCTCCGGGCTGGTGCCCACTATGGTGAGCTCCTTCTCCGGGAGCACTATTGTCTTGGCTACCTAAGCCACCTCCCCGTTAGCAACCGCCATGATCGCCTCGACTATCTTCTCGTAGCCGGTACACCTGCACAGGTTTGACATCATCACGTCCCTAACCTCTGCCTCGGATGGGTTAGGGTTCCTGTTGAGGAACGCCTTGGCGGTCAGGATCATCCCTGGTGAGCAGAAACCGCACTGGCTGGCGTGGTACCTGACAAACGCCTCTTGAAGTGGGTGGAGGCGTCCGTTCTCGCCGATTCCCTCAATGGTGATGATCTCCTTTCCCTCAACACCGGCGGCTAGTATTAGGCAGCTGGGGACAGCGTCGCCGTCCATTATCAACGTGCATGCACCGCACTCTCCCTTACCGCAGCCCTCCTTGGTCCCGATAAGTCCCAAGTCCTCCCTGATGACGTCAAGGAGGCTCGTCCTAGGCTCGACATGTGCGGTCCTATCCCTGCCATTAATTTTGAAATTAACTGCGACTCTCATGGTGAGCCCTCCGCACGCCCGTATGCCTTGATAATTGCCCTCTTGACGAGAACGCTTGATATCTCTCTCCTGTACTCGGCGGATGCCCTATGATCAGAAATCGGCTTCGTTGCATCTGATGCGATTATTGCTGTTTTTGCTACTAGCTCAACGGTGAACTCTTTTCCATTCAGCATATCCTCTGCTGCCCTGACCCTCAACGGAGTTGGATAGACCGCGCCCAGCACTATCCTGCTATCCGAGATTAATCCGTCAATGATTGACAACCTGCACGCCGCATTGACGAGCGCGATGTCAACTTTGGTCCGGCCTAGCTTCTGGAAGCATGCTCCCGACTCGGGTTGGACTGGAACCGCGATCTCCTTGAGGAACTCTCCCTCACCTAGGATTGTCTCCCTCACGAACTTGAAGAAGCCATCAAGGGGAACAGTCCTTTCGCCTGATGGACCGTGGATAATTACCGCTGCGTCGAGAGCTATCAAAGCAACCGGGGCGTCAGCCGAGGGCACGGCGTTACAGATGTTTCCCCCAACTGTCGCGACGTGCCTGAGGTTGTGGTGCCCCAGCTCACCCGCTGCATCCGCGATGACCCGATATGGGTATCGTTCGAGCAGTGGCGATCTCAGTAGGTACGAAAAACTTGTCGTGGATCCTATTCTTAGACCGTCGTCTTCTCTGATGTAGCTGAGTCCAAGGCCGTTGATGTCAACCAGGCTCTCGGTGGAGGCTGGTCCGTTGACGAGAAGGTCGGTGCCACCGGCAATGACCCTTGCGCCCCTTTGGGCGAGGAGTGCGCTTGCTGTTTTCATGTCAACCGGGCGGTGGTAGTGTTCGGGTTTGAAATGAGCGTCCATGTTAAGAGTCTCCGATTGTTTGAGCTGTATAGCCCTTTGATAATGGTCATACGGGCAGGAAGTATATGAGATAACGGGTGCACGTGCAGCTGCTCAATTGCATGGAGCCCTTAGAAAAGTAACCTTCATAACCTCAACCAGATTCTCAAACCCATGGTCACCATCGAGACAAAGAGGCTCACCATAAGAGAGTTCACCCATGACGACGTTGATGGGGTCCACAGGTACGCCAGCAACCCCAACGTGGTCAGGTTCATGGTATGGGGACCGAACACGGAGGAGGAGACAAGAAGTTTCATCCAGCAGAAAATCCAGTCACAGATATTGAAGGCACGGGAAAGTTATGACTTGGCAATCACTCTGGACGGAGTTCTCATAGGGGGAGGCGGGTTGACCCTCCAAGGCCTGAAAAGTGGGAACGCTGAGCTGGGTTACTGTCTCAACGAAACCTACTGGGGCAGGGGGATAGGAACTGAGTTCGCCGCTGCTATGATTAGATACGGTTTTGAGGATCTTGACCTGCACAGGGTCACCGCAAAATGTGACCCAGAGAACCATGGCAGCTATCGGATAATGGAGAAAAACGGGATGACCAGGGAAGGCCACATCAGGCAGAACCAGAGGATCAAGGGAGAGTTCAGGGACACGCTGGTCTATGGGATTCTCCGGAGCGAATGGGAACTCTCTGGCTAGAAGGAACAAGTTTTTCAAGACACAACTCAACCCTTTACTTGGGGGTAACGGTGTCACAGCTAAGGGTCCACCAGTCAATCGCGGGGTACATGTTTGAAGGCCCATATAGGGGTCTTGATAGGTTCCCCAGCGAGGAGGGGCTATACGCGGTCATCAGTAGCGACGGCAGGGAGTACTACCTCCTCGACATCGGTTATTCAGTCAACGTGAAGAAAGCGTGTCAGAGAAACCCGAAAAGGACCTGCTGGGAGCAATACAGGAGGGGGGAGCTACAGTACTCATTCCTGCGCGATACACAGTTCTCCGAGGAGATGTACAGGCTCGCGATGAAGGAAATCAGAAAGAGGTATAGGAGCATCCCGTGCGGCAAGGCTACAGAGTAGGGTATAAGAGGCGCAATCACGAAACGGTTCTATGCCTGACCTGAAAGGGACACTCGAAGTTGCGCTTCACGAGTTCAACAGGATACGAACTTACGTGGTCGAGGCAAAAGTCGTTGAACATTTTGACGGCGGGTTCAAGGTCTTTTTCAGCGGCTCTTTCTGCCAAACGTGCGGTTACTATGATTACTTCGAGGATTTGCTCTACCTTTTACTGGATGATTTCGGCGTCGAGACGAAGATAACGGAGGTCACCCAGGAAGAAGAGGGAGACTATGTCAGCTTCTACTTCGTCTAGTCACGAGACTTCATCCAGAAGCCCATGAGGATAATCAGCATGAACTTGTCAGCCATCGCATTGAGATCGCTATCCGTCAGCACCATCATAATGGCAGCCATGACAAACCAGGGGAGCCTTGATCCCATTTTCATAGAATCAAGTTAACCATGAAAGTGGCAGTGTATTAAGAAAGTGATGGGGACTAGTTCTTGTGCCTCTCGATGGGGATGTCCCAGTAATTCCTGGGATTCTGCATTTTGCCGTAGCCAAGAATCCTGTCGCTCCACGCCCAGAACCTGTTGAGCTGGGGCATGTTGCGAATGAACCACTTGACCACGTCATGTTCAATACCCTGGGGCTTTACGAAGTCACAGCACCTGAGGCAGATGGAGCATCCTGTACCCACCTCCTTCCAGTACTCGCTGCACGAGCCCTCGTCGTTGTACCACTTCAACGCACCTGGGTTCAGGTCAGGGTACTTGGAGTTTGATGTCGTCCTTGGCCCGATTGGAACTGACTTGCTGGGGCACTCATCGGAGCATCTTGTACATATCTCGCAGTACTCGATGATACCCTTGGGGGCCATCTTCTCAGCTGGCTTCAACGGCATGTCCGTGATTATCTTGCAGATCCGCGTGAGCTGGCCGTACTTCCAGTTGATGAGGCGGCCGTTCCTGCTCAAATGACCAAGCCCTGCCTTGATACCGAGGGGCACACTGAACGCCGTGTCGTTTCCACAGGGGATCGCATTGTACCCGAGGCCCCTAATCATCTCGGCCAGGGTTCCGGCTGTGAAATGCATGCGGGCGTAGCCCATGTTGCTCGTGACCTCAAGCGGAGTGGGCGCGTAGCTGTTCTCGGTGAACTCCATTGGTACAAGGATTACGATGATGTTGTCGCATTTCTCTGGTATGACCGCCTTCTCATCAGTCACATAGGGCTTGTCAACGTCCTCGAATACTATGTCCTTGTTGCTGGACCTTCCGTAAACGAACCGTTTGTCCATCTTGCAGAAGCCCACGTCCACTGCTCCAAAGTACTTGGCAGCCTTGGTTATGACCTTGTTCATCTCTTCCGGGGGCGCATCCCAGGGCTCGATACCTGGAGGAAGCTTTGTCTGACCAAGACTAGTCCACCTGTAATAACCCTGATTCAAACCGTAGGTTCCGTCGTGCGGGGACTCCAACGTCCCAGCGGCGTCCTTGAACGCATAGTCAACCAGACTGTAACCTGGGATGCCTGCCTTAATCCTCCTGGCCATCCCCTCGGGGTTGTTGTACCTCGGACCCATCTTGTCCCTGCTTACCCCCCTGGCCTCGTCAAAGTTCCCTTCATAGCGCGGGTGGTCGGGACTGATCCCGTAATACTCGTTGAAATCCTCGTCTATACCCATAACAGAATCCCTCGAAACTCAATAACCGTTGTAATTATACTATAAAAGACGTTAGAGTTCGTTGATGCTAGATGGTACCGTTTTCGCGAATCAGGTCATCAACTTTAACTGGTTTATCAAGTTCCCTGTCTATGAAGGCAAGTGCAGCCAGTAATGCCACGAATACTACCCCAGAGATTCCTATGAGCTGGTTATAATCAAGCGAAAGCCCGCCCATCTTCAGGACACGTATCTGCAGCCACCCGGTGGTAATCAATGGGGCAACTATCTGAGCCATTGACCGGACGGTTGTTGAGTACCCGCTTATAGCTCCCTGCTGGCTTGGTGTAACAGACTGGGCCAGCCTTGACCTGACCACGGGCCGGGCCAGGCTGCTTCCTGAGACCAGGAGTATCATAAAGCCGTAGAATCCCGTGATGGTGTTCATGAAGGGGTAAACGAAATAAGCTACGCCAAACAGAAGGATTGCCCCGGCGAATATCTTGTTCTCACCCAGCCTCCTGTTAAGTGGACGCATCAGACCCATGCCGATGATGAAGCTGATGACGCCCATCATGGCGGCTATGTTGCCGATGGCCATTGGACCCGAGTTATACCTGCGGTCAAGTATCAGGCTCATGCCAGACATCATCAAACCGAACATCATGGTGGTCCCGAACATCTGGGCCAGCCTCAGCTTGACCGTCCTGGTGAAAATGCTCTCGGAGTTTCCGTTCCCGTCAATCTTGTGGAACTGCTTCTGCAGGTCCACCCTGCGCTGCTCAGGCATGGTCTCAGGGAAGATCATGACAGAGGTGACTATTGCCAATCCCGCCATAAATGTTGCAGCGTAGGCAGGGTAAGCTATGTTGATGGAGCCCAGGTAACCTCCAATCATTGGCCCAAAGACTGTACCGATTGTCATGGCAATCCCCATGTACGCCATCTTCTCGGACCTCGTCTCAGGTCGAGAGACATCGGACAGCACGGCATTGATTGTCGGTATCTGGCCTCCAAACATACCGTCGAGGAGACGGGAGAACAGCAACATCATGGTGCTGTCAGCCATCGCAAGAATTCCAAACGAGACAAGCGTCCCTATCTGTGAGATGACGAGAATGGGTTTCCTGCCATACTTGTCGCTCAGCCTGCCCCAAACAGGCCCGAATATCATGGCCGTCAACGCATTTGCTGCCACGATCACACCGATCATGAAATCCGAGGCACCAAATGAAAGCACGTACTGAGGCAACAAAGGCATAATCATGAAGAAGCCCAGTATATCGACAACGAGGCTCAGGACTACGATGGGAAGGATCCGCTTAACGACTATCCCGTACTGCGAGGCGAGACCTGCCTTGAACTGGGTCTCCAGTTCGACCTGCCTTGCGTCATTGTCCGTACGTTTCCCCATCATGTGAGACCAGAGTCCTACTGATTTCCCGTTCAATACGAATGACGTTATTTAAAAGGCATGTAAAAAGGAGTGAAACAGAGGAGTTACTTCTTGACGAGCCCCAGCTTGAGGCTACGACCATCGATATCAAAGTCCTGGACCGATGCGCCATCAGGAGCATTTCCCTTGACCAGCTCATCGCTGAGAGTCTCCAACTTGATGTACTCGGATTCCTCATCAAAGACCACCTCGACCTCGGGACTCCCCGTATAGTAGGTCGTTATATGGTCATCGATATCAAAGTCTGCGTCCTTACGCAAAGACTGGATACGCCTCACGACGTCCCTAGCCAAGCCCTCGGCCTTCAACTCATCGGAGAGACGAGTGTAGACGCCGACGAGCATGTCCTGCTCCTCGACCACCGAGTAATCCTCTTGGGGTACCGATTTGAGCTCCACCTCTTCAGGTAGGACCTCCACCGGCTTGTTATCCACGGTTATCTTGACGGATTCACCTGCCGCCAGCTTGGCGGCGTCATCTGCCCCAAGCTCCTTGATGGCTACCCCGATCTTCGTGAACTCCCTGCCGTACTTCCTTCCAAGGATGCTGGCCACCGGGAGAACGGTCAAACCCTGGAGCGCGCTCCTGTCAGTGCCAACAGTGACTGATTTAACGTTGAGCTCCTCGCGGAGAATGTCCACAATCCTCTCGATTTTAGGCACCCTCTCCTCGGGCGCAATCACCAAGACCTCAGCCAACGGCTGCCTGAGTTTGATGACCGCCTGGTTCCTCGCTGAGCGTCCTGCGCTGCTCAGGTTCAAGGCTAGGTCCATCTCTTCCATTAGATTCATGTCCCTTACGGAGACATCTACCTTGGGCCACTCGCCGTGGTGTATGCTCTCTGGGAGCTCTGGCTCCACTGGCTTGACCATCCTCTGGTACAGAGCTTCGCTAAGATGCGGAGTTATTGGGGCCATCAACTGGTTCACCGTCTTAAGGCACTTGTAGAGAGTGCTGTACGCCGCCTTCTTTTCGTCGTCGCCCTCGGTCTTCCAGAACCTCCTCCTGCTCCGGCGCACATACCACTTGCTGAGTATGTCCACGAACCGGTCTATCTCGTTGCACGTTGGCATCGTGAGGTAAGAGTCAAGACTTATGGTTACCTTCTCCACCGTCTCGTCCAGCTTACCCAGAATCCACTTGTCCAGGGCGTCAAGCTCCTCGGGCTGCTGGTCTGGGGTCCACCCGTCCAGCGACGCGTACTGGTAGAAAAAGTTGTAAACGTTGAGGAGTTTCATGAAGAACAGTCTCCTCACTTCCTTGGCCTTGCTGAAACCGAACAGCAAGTTGGTCTCTGGTTTCGCCGCGCACACTATCCACCTAATGACGTCCGCGCCCATCTCCTCGGCGGCGTCGTCGAACCAAATGGCGTTACCCCAACTCTTATGCATCTCTCTACCGTCCTCAGCCATAACTTGGGCATGGCCCAGGCACGTGAGGTACGGGGTCCTCCTTTCCAGTATCGTTGATTCCGCGAGCATGGCGTAGAACCAGTTCCTGAACTGACCCGGGAAGCTCTCGGTGATGAAGTGGGCGGGGAACCATTTCTCCCAGTACTGCCTGTCCTGTCTGTATTGTAAAGTGCTGAACCCCACGATCCCGGCGTCAAGCCACGGGTTACCCACATCGGGGATACGCGAGGAGGTCTTACCGCATTTCTCGCACTTGATCTTCACCGCGTCGATGTACGGCCTGTGTGGGGCGTGCCCCTTGAACTCCTCCCATCCCTCGATAGCCCGCTCCTTCAGCTCCTCCTTTGAGCCTATAACATCGAACCAACCACACTCACATGTCCAGATGGGTAGTGCGAGGCCGTAGTAACGCTTCTTGCTGATCATCCAGTCGTCCATATTCTTGAGCCAGTCAAGCTCGCGCTTGAGCCCGAACTCCGGGATCCAGTTGACCTGGTACGTGCTGTCCATCATCTGGTACCGGAGGCTCTTGTCCTTCTCCACCTCGGTGACTTCCTCGTAGTCCTTGTCCAGCTTCTCGCCCATGTTGATGAACCACTCGCTGACGTGGCGGAACACAAGCTCCGAGCCACATCTCCAGCAAACCGGGTACCTGTGGGTGACTTTCTGGGTCCTGTATAGTATCTCCTTCTTGCGAAGGTCCTCGAATATTGGCTCCGCGCTCTCGTAGACATGTGTGCCCGTGAGCCAGCCAAAACCGTCGCCTATTACGCCGAACTCGTCAAGTGGTGCAGGAGAGGGTAGCCCATACAGCTTGCCAAGTTGATGGTCCTCCTTACCCGCACCCGGCGCGATATGTACGATGCCTGTTCCTTCCTCTTCCCCCACCTCGTTCCACATGATTACTCTGTGGGCTTCGGGTACTCCAAGCTCCTTGACCATTGGCAGCTCGTCAAATGGGCCGTCATAGCTCCATCCCTGCATATCTGCCCCTTTTAGCTCGCCCAGGACCTCCACGTTCTTCTGGTCTTGAATGGCCAGCTTGAGGGCACCTTTTGCGAGGTAAATGATCTCGTCACGGTACTTGATCTTGACATAGTCAAGCTCGGGGTGTATGGCTGCCGCGACGTTGCTTGTCAGTGTCCACGGAGTGGTCGTCCAGATGAGAATCGAACCCTCCCTTTCCCTGAGCCTGAACAGAACGTAGACGCTTGTGTGGGTTACTTCTTGGTACCCCTCGGTGACTATCTCGTGCTGGCTAATGCCCGTACTGCAGCGTGGGCACCACGGCATGGCGTCCGCGCCAAGGTAGACCCAGCCCCTGTCGTGGCAGCTCTTGAGCATCTTCCATATCATGTAGTTGTTCTCATCGCTGAACGTGTAGTAACTGCCGCCCATCTGGGGCATGCCCAGCTGGCCCACCAGGTACTCGGCAGTTCCAGTGACCGGCCCCTTTGAGCCTATGTAAGTGGTCTCCTCCATGGGCTGCTTCAGCGCCGTGGACAACTTCCTGAGCTCGTCAGGGTTGTTCCAGTCGGTCCACATTCCAAGTCGCATGCTTTGCTCGGTCTGTCTTGCTGAATAGTCCAGCACCCTCTGTTTGCATTTTATGACGAAATCGGCTAGACCGTAGTCCTCGATGTCAAGCTTTGACTTGAATCCAAGCTCCTTCTCGACCTCCACCTCCACCCAGAGTCCCTGGCAATCGAACCCGTTCTGGTTACGGACCTCGTAGCCCTGCATAAACCGATACCTTGCGAACAGGTCCTTGTATGTCCTGCCCCATGCGTGGTGTACGCCCATGGGGTTGTTTGCGGTAATGGGGCCGTCGATGAAACTCCAGTGTGGCCTATCCTCTTTCTCCTGGATCTCTACCCGTTTCCAGTACGCGTTGGTTTTTGTCCAGAACTCCTGGACCTCGTGCTCAAGTTGTGGTATCTCTACTTTGCTGTCAAGCGGCTTGTAGCTCATGAAAACCCTCCAAAAATATAATTATCAGCCTTAAACGTGTCAAATCGGTGTAAATTAGCGAATTTTACAGTCACCGGACACCAAGGCACCAGCAAATGGTCATTGCTCACAGAATAAAAATGTGTTGGATGGTACCTTTAGATTGGTATTCTGGGTTTATTTTATTACGGTAGGAAGGGAAAGCAACTAATTCGACCAACAGGTTCGAGGATTGATAAAAGGAATATATACGGTCGTCAAAATGGGTCGGTAGGTGTTTTGATGGGTTTATACAACAACGCGTTATTAGGACCAAAGCGCGCAGATTCCCCATATGGAAGCCTCCATTCGATAATGTTAATTATCCAACATTCTCTTTCAACTCGGTAAATATCATGAAGAATGAAAGAGAGCTATTGATGATCCCAGGGCCCACCATCGTATCACCAAGGGTCCTGAGGGCACTAGCCAAGCCCGTGCTCAGCCACGTTAGCGGGGAGTTCGTTGACGGCTATGCCGAGGCACTTGCACTTCAAAAGAAACTATTCGGCACCGAGGGAACACCCTTCCTACTAGCGGGAAGCGGTACCCTGGGCATGGAGGCCGCCATTGCGAACCTCATGGAGAGGGGCGAAAAGGTGCTTTGCGTCGAGAACGGTTATTTCGGCGAGAAATGGGAAGAGATCGTGGAGACCCACGGGGGTGTCGTTGACAGGCTCAGGTATGACTGGGGCGAGGTCGTAGACCCAAAGGAGATCAAGGAGAAGCTTGAGAGCGACAACTACAAGCTATTCACGGTAGAGCACGTAGACACATCCACTGGCATCGCCAACCCCGTCAAGGAGATAGGGAAAGCCACAAAGGACAACGACGCGCTATACGTCGTCGACAGCGTCTGCGGGGCAGGCGGCATGCCACTCAAGATGGACAAGTGGAACATCGACTATGCGCTCACGGGAAGCCAGAAGGCGCTGGGTGCCCCACCGGGCATAAGTAACTTTTGCCTAAACGATAAGGCATGGGCGGCCGTAGAGGCCAGGAAGACAGTTCCAAGTGACTACTACGTCAACCTGAAGAGGTGGAAGCCAATCATGGACAGCCCAAGGGGCTATTTCGCCACCCCTGCCACGGGACTCGTCATGGGTATGCTGGAGGCACTCCGCATCATTGACGAGGAGGGCCTTGAGGCACGGTGGAAGAGGCACGAGTTGTACGCCGACGCGTTCCAGGCGGGCATCAAGGGACTGGGCTTCGAGAGCTACCCCGCGGAGGGATACAACGCCCACACCCTAAGCGTACCCAAGATACCCGAAGGCGTAGACGACGCCGAGATGAGGGGAATCATGTACAAAAAGTACAGGGTCATCATCGCAGGAGGGCTGGGCAGGCTAGGAGGCAAGACGGTCCGAGTCGGCCATATGGGCAACGACACGAAGAACGACCTCGTCTCCACGATTGCTGCAATGGAGGGGGCGCTGGCCGAGATGGGCCACGTTGACGACCCCGGCAAGGCAGTCGGCGAGATGATGAAAGTCTTCATCAAATCATAAGGTTATAACCTTATTTTTTTAAAAATCCTTTTTTTCTAATACAATAAACCGAAGCCCACTAAAAGCGCACGCAGTAATGCGGGGGGTGGGGTTCGAACCCTACCACAAGTGGTGATATCACCACCTACATTTTCTTGAATTTTGAATCAAAACATAATGTTTATAATTACTATACATATTTACCTCAATTTAACTACCATGAAATCAGTGACAAGGTTTCTTGGACTGGAAGGAAACATCCGAATTATCGCAGTCCAAGTCCTCTTAGGTCAAATTGGACTCGGAATGTTCCACGTAATATGGCAACCATACTTCCTCCAAACCGGACTCACACTCGGTCAACTAGGACTTGTCCAAACAGTAATCAACCTAAGCAACGGGATTGCGTTATTCTTCTGGGGATTCATGAGTGATAGACATGGCCGAAAACCCGTATTATCCATCAGTCTCCTACTCAGAGCACTATCAATAGCATGTTTACTGATATCAGACAGCTTTCAAGCCTTCATATTATTCGGTTTCTTGATGGGATTCACTTCAATGTTTAACACAGGAAATCTAGGGAACCCAGCGAGAACCGCATTAATCACCGAGTCCGTTGACAGCACACAGCAGGGAACAGCTATGAGCACACTCACATCTATTGCTCAAAGCGTAAGTACGGTGGTAGCCCCCATTGGCGGATACCTGGCCCTAAAAACAGGGCATACCCTA
Organism: Candidatus Bathyarchaeota archaeon; assembly: GCA_018652685.1. Lineage (GTDB taxonomy): Archaea > Thermoproteota > Bathyarchaeia > TCS64 > TCS64 > RBG-16-57-9. The sequence continues at coordinate 30,755 of JABIBQ010000033.1, read as the reverse complement.
ATCTTCACCTTAATGGTGATCGGGGACACCCTCGGGTCCTATGTGATACACAAGTATATCAAAGAAACATTAATCAAAAAAGAACAAAAAAACAAGGTCCCCCTCTCAGAGCATCTAAAAAACCTGTTTTCACCTGAGACACATTTACTAAAACTCTACGTTGTGATGGTAATAATGGGCTTGACTTACACTATAATGTACAGTCTACTTTTCGGTGCATTGGTAGAAATCTACGGATTTACTACCCTTCAACTAGGTTTTATGACAGGGGTATTTAATCTCACGTGGGCTCTGGATGCGATACCATTGGGAAAGATTGTTGATAGAATTGGAAGTAAGAACGGGATGCTGATCAGTAACGTTATGGCGTTAATCACACCAATAGGGTTACTGTTCACACGTCGCATCGAATATATTATCATATTATATGCGATACAGGCTCTGGATATGGGGTTCTGGATACCAGCATTTTCTAAGTTTATTGCCGAGTCAGTTAATCACAATAAACTCGGTACTGTTTATGGCAAACTTGATGCTTATGGTAAGATTGGGAGTCTTCCCGGTGCATTGATTGCTGGGGCTTTGTATGACAGCTACGGGTTTACAGCTCCGCTTTCTGTTCAGATAATCGGAATGACACTTAGCACCATTCTTATTTACAGTCTCACAAATCACAATAAGAGTATTCAAAATTGATAAAATGGTGCGGGGGGTGGGGTTCGAACCCCACTACCAGTGGTGATATCACCACCTTCTATTTCTTAATCGACGATTTTATCCTCACATCAAAGGTTTCATCAAATCCTAATTTTATCCATTTTTCTTATTTTGTTCATGTTTAAGGCATATATTCTGGTCTGTATTTCAACATCTTTGGCGCGCACCTACAAGCTACTTGATAAGGTGCAGGCCAACGTCGTCGAGATAAAGCTGTGAAGTCCTCTTGACCCCCAGAGCAACCAGCTGTCCAGGGAGCTGAGCTAATATTACAAGTCAAGAAAGTGCCGATGAAGACCCTATACTTTTCATCAACAGCAACAAGACGTTGCGGATACAGGCTTTCCCGACATAGTGGTTTAGAAGCTACGCTCCATGAGGCTCAGCATCTCAAACCCGCCCCTCTCCAGGGCAACCTCATATATCCTGTTGGCGACGATTACGTCTTCAAGGGCCAGCCCGATGTTTATAGCCAGTATACGCTCATCCTGGGAGTCCCTGCCAGGTTTCTTTCCTGCTACGACCTCCCCCAGCTCTGCGTACAGGTCTGGCAATCCGTCGGGGAAGGCCCCGTGTTTATAGAAGTACTCTGTCTGGTCCCAGCTGTCGGTGATGAACTTGTCCGCCCCAAGTATGGCATCACCGTACCATGCCCTGCTGGCCTCCAGCCCGAAGCCCAGACACCCTGGCTTGAACCACTCGTCTTTGATTAGGGGCTCCTTGAGTCTTTGTGTGGCGGTCAGGATCATGTCCATGCCGTTGACGGCCGACTCTACACTCTTGCACGAGGTGATCTTGACGCCCAGCGGGGCCTCGTAGTCCTTCTTGATGGACTGCATGGCTCCTTCGTTGATGTCAAAGACCCTGACTTCGTTCAGGTCAGGGATGACCTCCTTGAACCCGACGAGGTTCATTCTGCCCTGGACACCGCACCCTACGAGTCCAAGGGTCTCGGTTCCCTCCTTGGCGCAGTACTTGGCTGTAATCGCCGAGACGGCCGCTGTCCTTACCGCGGTGATCCACCTACAGTCCATGACAGCCATAGGCATCCCGGTCTCCATGTCGTTAACAATCATCAGGCCCGCGATCTGGGGCATGTTGACGGCCCTGTTGCTGGGGTAGCCACTGACCCACTTGAGTCCCCCGATACCCAGCTTCTTGTAGTATGCGGGCATGGCGTGGATGAAGGCATCAGGCTTGCTGTGAATCCCAGGCTTGGGCGGGTTCTCCACCCTCCCGTGTCCCTGCTCGCTTAATCCCAGCTCCACGAGTTCGATGATCTCTTTCATGGATATCTCAAGATCCAGGACGTCCTCCTGGGACAGGTAAATGAACTCTACTTTCTCCATATCAGAACACATGCAAACGTTCGGAGATGCGGATATAGTATTTGCCCATGCTAAGTGTATATCTGGATAACGCTTCCATCCAGGAGGACCCTGTCCATACCCACCTTCTCGCTATCAAATTTGGCCGAGGGGCCCCAGATCTTTGCGTACTTGAACCTGTCATAGAAGTCGTTGTGGATCATCTTAGCCAGCTCCCCCACAGTGGTCCCCGGCTTGGACACTATGGGGATATTCCTCTTGGGCTTGCCGGGTTCCTTTGTGTATATCCGAGTTATGCCAAGCAGATCAAAGATGCTCTGACCTATGAGCCCTGCCAGGTCTTTCATCCTCTCGATTGACATCACGTGAAGCTGCAGCGGGTACGTGGCCTGGACCAACTGCTCGATCATCCTCGGGTCGTTGTTCAGGTCCACCTTGTTTGCGATGACCATGGTAGGCCGATAGACTGCGTTACCGAACATGGAGTCCTCCACGAGATCAAGTGTTACCTTTCCCTTAATCCTCACCAGTGCAGACCTGATGCGGTACCCTGCAAGCAGTTCGGTGATATCAGCTTCGCTGCAGTCCACCAGCTCGCCCTCCATGATGAACTGGAGCTTGTTGCCGCTCCCACGCTTCTGTATTTCCACTTCTCCGGTTGGGGGGACGATGAGTAGCCTGGTGTTCTCCAGCTCCTCCTTGACCAGTAGGAAGTTACCGGCGGGATCATCCGCCAGGTCAACCATGATTATCAACCCATCGGCGTTTCGCGCCGATGACAGGTTCATGAAGCCCTCCGCCTTGCCCTCGCTGCTTCCTTGGACGATGGGTGGTATCTCGACTAACTGGAACTGGATGTCCTCGAAATCAAGCATACCCGGTGTTGGCATCATGGTGCCGAAGGGCCACGACGTGACGGGGACCTGGCTGTTAGTCACTGCCTTCAGCAGGCTGCTGCGCCCCGTGTTAGTGGTGCCTACAATAGCGACCTGGGCCGCCCCTGCTTTCTGGACGTAGTAGCTTGGTCCGGTGCTTGTTTTCTTGGCCTGCTGCTTCTGTTTCTTGATGTCCTCTTTGAGCTGACTTATCTGTCGTTTGATCTGGCTGCACATCTTGTCGGTGCCCTTGTGCTTTGGCACCATACTGAGAAATTCTTGCATTATCGGGAGCTTGGTCTCAGGATTCTTGGTCATGGTGACCTCCATCCACTTCTTCTTGGCCTCGGGGGGAAGGTTCGTCACCAAAACAGGGTCACCGTGCTGATAATAATAGGGGTAAATTGTTTAAAAAGTCTAGAGGTGCGCCCCGCACGAGGTGCAGAACTTGTGGCCTGGAGTGATATTAACGCCGCAGCTCGGGCACACGGGCTTCATAGGTGGCGATGGAATAGACGCAGTACCCATCAATCCCATGTCTCTTCCCTTCTGGAAGATGCCGGAGACAAAATCGTCAGCGGTATTCATGACCAATTCATCAGGGTATGGCACGATTGCCCCCAAGGTGTTCTCAATTATCCTGTCCCGAGTCGCAGGCGATATCGCACCCTCATCCACCAGCGCATCGATGAGCATGGCGATGAGATTCCTGTTGACAGCTATCGCGTTCGGGAACTTTAGATCCTCTGACATCTTTACCCCTACGCCACCCTGGCCCCGCATTGCCCGCAGAAACTGTTCCCTGGGACCACTGCGACCCCGCAGCTGGGACAGAACTTGTTTCCCGCGGCCATAGGCGGCGGTGGTGGCGCGTTTCTAGCCTGGGACGCAAATCCCTGAACCGCTCCTGTGGTCATCCTGGCCATGTTTATTTGGCTCAGCCATCCACCCGCGTCCCTCATGCCCTTGAACGTGTACTTTTGTCCACTTGCCATGACGTTGATGACCGCCATGAAGCCCTTGTCCACGGATGTGATAGTGTTTAGGAGGATCTCAACTCTATCCTTGTGGGACCCCGTTACGGCTCCTATAATGCTCTGAAATCTGCCGGCGGTGAATATTAGTCTCTTGTTGGTGAGAATGAGCTTGCCGTTGACGTTACTGAACGTGCCTTTTGTCCATGTGATGGGGAACATGCCTGTTTCCTTGAGAACCTGTTCGCCCGGAGGAAGTCCACTCATTTGAATCGTACCCAGATTATGCTCAGAGGGATAAGATTGTTTCCTCTATCAAGGGGCAGAGTTAGGCATCCAAAAGAGGACGGTTTTCTGAATAACTCGTAGGAAGTGGGACTAAAACGTTCAGATTTTTTCATCACCGCACGCTAAATTATAGAACTCATATCAGTTCTCACAAAAAACCTCAGCCTGAATGGGCTTAAGTACGTGTTCAGCCAATTTCCTTTGATTCATATTGGTCAAGCCATTCATCATCGGTACGAGAAACTCCGGCGAGTTCCTGCACGCGGGAGCCAAGATTCTAAAAGAGGGAGGCACAGCACTGGACGCCGTCGAGGCAGCGACTAGGCTTGTTGAGCTCAATCCGAACGACACATCAGTGGGACTGGCAGGCATCCCCAACATCCTCGGCGTCCAGGAGATGGACGCAACCATCATGTGCGGTAAAACGAGGAACTCGGGGGCGGTGGGTGCCCTCAAGGGGTTCAAGCACCCGATATCAGTCGCCAGGAAAGTCCTGGATGACGCGCCTCACGTCCTATTAGTGGGCGCAGGGGCCGAGAGGTTCGCCAAGGCCATGGAGTGCGAGGAGGGCGACCTTGAGACCGAGCTCAGCAGGAAGGTGTACAAGGCATTCATTGATGACGCATTCGATGACGAGGGAGTCATCGATGAGAGTCAGAAATGGGTGGTAAAGTACGCCAAGAGCCAGAACCTCAAGAAGTGGTATGAGAAGCTCGCGGACGAGCACCACGGCACCGTGAACATCATGGCAATGGACGCAGACGGGAACATCGCAAGCGCGGTGAGTACCAGTGGCACAGCGTTAAAGTTCCCAGGAAGACTTGGGGACAGCCCCATCATCGGGGCGGGGAATTATTGTGACAACAGGTACGGCGCGGCCGCGTGCACGGGTATGGGCGAGCTGGCCATCAGAAACAGTACCGCCAGGACCCTAATCCACTACATGGAGAACGGGCTGAACCCGGAGGAAGCAGCAATCCTGTCCATGAAGGATATCCACGACCTCAGCGCTGTGGGTGGAATGAACTGCATAGTCATGGACAACAAGGGGAACACTACAAGCGCCACTACGAACCCTGACAGGGAGAGCGTCCACTGGTACTATGACGTTGATATGACCGAGCCCGAGAAGCGCATCGGTATCAACGTGAACCCATAATGTCGTCTCCATACGATTTCAGGCGCATAACCCCCAGTGTCTACGGGGACAAGCGACCTGTAGAGGGCGAAGTTGTCGCCGTCCTCCACGTCATGTTCGAGGACAGAGGCTTGGAGTTCATCCAGACCAAGAGCAGGACGGTAAAGCTCAACGAGATACATGAACTCATGATCACTGACGAGCAGGACGCAGCTCCTGGAGGCGGGGCGGACAGAGTACGGGCAATCGGCTTTTTCGAGATAACAAAGTCTGGTCTCATTGTAATGGGAGACAAGGTAACAGTCAACGGTAAGAAACTGGGCACCCTTGCCGGCTACGATGTGACCCATATGCCAAACCACATCAATGTGGTTGTGAAGACCGAGACCCTTGACGATCCCGACATCCGGGTCGGGGACAGGGTCAGCTTTTCCTAGCCCTTATCTGCGCCGCCTAGGGCAAAAACGGCCTCGACGTTTTCAACGACGCTGAGGTCGCCGTAACACATCCTTAGACTGCTTTGATTTGGCTTGAACCCGTTTGATTCTAGTATCCTCACGCCGTCTTGATTTCCCTCGGGTAGTCCTATCCACATCCCCTCGCCCTGCACCTGGTTCATCAACGAGTGTAGCAGTTCCTCCGCAACGTCTCTGTAGCCGGGTTTGCATATCCACGGGCCGATCCTGACATCAGTTTTTCCCGGCTTCGCCATTATGTACCCGGTGAGTTCGTCCTCGTCCCATGCCGTATAGGCCAGGTCTGGGAATTGACGGTAAATGTAGTGTAATGCACCATGCCTCGATTCCTTGAATACGGACTTGTCTAATGCCACCACCTTGTCAAGGTCGTCCAGCTCCATGGGGCGCGTTTTTGTCACTTTGTGCGTCTTGGCGACGCCTGTGTACCTGAGGCTCCAGTACTCGTCCTTGAACCCGAGTCTGCGGTATAGAGGGGCTGCCCGCTGGACAGCGTCAAGCCTGATGGATTTTGCCCCGATTCCGGTGAGATGATCAATGGCCTTCTGCATCAGTATGGCACCGATACCATGGCCCCTTGACTCAGGGAGGACCACTAGGTCTCCTATCCACGCGATTGAGCCGTAGCTGGTGGTCGAGACCATCCCAAGGTCCACCTCGTCCTCTTGGGCTATGAAGAGCCCCTCGGGGCTGAAGGTGAGCATCCTCTTGTAGTCGTCGGGGGTCATACCCCAGCCCACGGCGTCCATAAGCTGCATGAAAAAGCCCTCGTCCTTCGGCCTCATGACTCGGATATCAACCATAGATGGAGGATACGCCTTCCGGCGATAAATCAGTAGTCCTAGTAGAGGGCCTTCTTGTCAAGGAGGTTCCTGAATGGCCTGCCCTCCCGGTACCTGTGGATGTTGTCAACGAATATCTCGGTGAGCTTCTCGTTCTCCTCCTCAACGGTGCTGGCCGAGTGGGGGCTGATGATTACGTTGGGCATGTCCCACAGGGGGCTCTCAGGAGGTAGGGGTTCCTTTGCAGCCACATCCACCACTACTCCACCTAGATGGCCTGACTGCAACACCTTGATCAGTTCCGGCTCGTCCACGATGGAGCCCCTGGCGATGTTGATGAGAACTGCACCCTTCTTCATCTTGTCCAGCTCATCCCTGCCGATCATACCGCGGGTCTCGTCGGTCTCGGGACAGATGAGTACTAGAAAATCAGACCGTGCTAGCACCGAGTCAAGGTTGTCGAACGCAAATAGCTCATCAACGTTGACGGAGATAGGGTCAACGCCTTCCACGTGCCGCTTCGTCCCGATGACGTTCATCCCGAAGCACTGGGCCAGCCGGGCAGTTTCGCGGCCTACGCTCCCCAAGCCGATGACTCCAAGAGTCTTGCCCCTCAGCTCAAGGGCGCTGGTCCTCTGCCAGACGTGCTTGGTCTTCTGGCGTGCCATGAGGAAATAGTCCTTGACGAACATGAGCATTGACATGATGCAGAACTCCGCCAGTGGAGTGGCATGCATGCCGCTGGCCGTCGTGAAATCGATGTCAGTTTCTGTCCATCCAAACCTCTTGACGCCCCATCCTATCCCTGCGCTTGGGGACTGGTTCCAGCGGAGCTTGGGGAACCATTTTCCCAGGTCACGATAATCAGCGGGCACGTACCCGAATAGTATCTCGGCCTCGGCCATCATACCCTGCATCTTTTCCTCCTGCTCTGGGGTCCTCTGGAACGGGCCGCCGTGCTGGTCGTTCTTGTAACGGGGCTTGGGTAGCAAGCTCGGGTCATACATGATCTCAAGGTCAGGATCAGCCAGCTTTATCCGATCAAGGAGTTCCTGTGCTATATGGAACGAGATAAACAGCTTTGTCATACGAGTAGAACGAAATGAGGTTACATCGGATAAGACCTTCGAACCATTTTCGTTTATACTTGACATGTAAAACATCTCGATCGTTCAATCTCGTATCTCCCTAATTTTTTTTAACTGGAGTGCTTTGAGGTATGTCTTGGGATGAATATACTGGGTTTCTGGTACCCTCTCGCCCTGTGAATGGTTTATATCTCGTCAACACGTCATGGTGCGCATGTTAAAAGTTGGAATGATCAGGTGTCAGCAGACCGAGTCTATGTGTCCGGGCACCTCTGATTTCAAGGTAGCGAGCAAGGGACTGGGAGCATTCGAGGAAACTGGCCCCGTCGAGATTATTGGCTTCAACAGCTGTGGGGGATGTCCTGGGAAGAACGCGGTGCCGAGGGCAAAGGAGATGGTAAGGCGTGGAGCCGAGTCCATTGTCTTTGTTTCATGCATGGGAAGAGGTACCCCCATCGGGTATGCATGTCCACACTTTGAATCGATAAAAGAGGCCGTGACCAGGGCTGTTGGCCCTGAGATCAGGATATTCGATTACTCCCACTAAATTATTCAATAGAATATTCTGGTATAATTTCAAGAAACGAACGCGTTCATGAGTATCAGCTTGCGCGTCACGAATAGTAGGTTATCTACTTTACGGGAAAAAAGTTAGTAATCCATTGACTTCAGGGCCATCCTCAGAAGTGCCCTGAAGAATTCCTCATCAAGGCTCTCACCCTGTCCGTTCCCAGTGCAACCAGCGTCTACGCCGAATACGAACAAGTCACCCTGTTTCTCCAGCCAGAAGGGATACATACGACAAAGTAGTGCCCGGTGGTCGTATATCTTACAGCCGTCCTCTGTCAGGAACACGCATTTCCCGTCCACCTTTTTCATTATGGCCGAGAACGAGCCCTCGTCCCAGTCATCAAAGAAACCGCTCTCACCCGCTGCCTCTATTCTATCAAGGTCTTTATCCAGGAGCATGATCATCCTTACTCTTTCGCCCACGTCGCCGCAGCAACCGCTACATCTGATGCAGTCCCACTGGGTATTTGAAGGGAAGATGAACTGTATCTCCTCCTCTACATCGTTCCTTGTATAATTCAGGTGCCCTAGATGGTGGGTGGGCTCATCCATGGCATCACCCAGAGGCCAGCTTTATGGCTTCTTCGGCCAGCACCTGGAGGGGATCAACCACGGGGACCGGCACGTCGCCGTCGTGGAGGACAAGACTCACCTCGGTGCAACCACAGATAACGGCCTTTGATCCCGCCTCGATGAGTTCGACTGCTACCCTGTGGAGGAGTTTACAGCCCGTTTCCAGGTCACCTGTCTTGATGTCACGATATACGGCGTCCATGACGTCCGCCTGAGAATCGTCGCTAGGATGGATTACATCGATCCCGTACTTACCATACGCCCCATAATATAGCTTGCTTGCGAGGGTGCCGTCGGTTGCCAGAAGACCGACACGTTTGACCTCTGAGTAGTTTTCCTTGATGTGTTTTGCGCTGAGCCTGATCATGTGGAGAAGGGGGATGCCCAGTTCGGCCTGGATCTCGGCGTGGAAGAAATGGGCTGTGTTGCATGGCATTATGAGAAAATCCGCGCCTGCCTGCTCAAGGTTCTTCCCGGTAGCAACTATAGTAGGCAACGGACTGTGCCCAGTACCCAAGACTGCCGGTGTCCTGTCGGCTATCTTGGAGTTGCTGTCGATGATGACCCTGAAGTGGTCCTGGTCACGCTTGACCGGGGTAGCCCTGATGATCCTCATGAACAGATCAGCAGTTGCTTCTGGCCCCATCCCGCCCAGGATTCCTATGATCTTCTCGCCCAATCTGATCAACTTATCCGATTCATCACAGCTATTAGAGGTTCTCCCCTGATAGGAAGTCCAGTATTGTGCCCATCTGGACCTTTGCAGTGGTCACAAGGTCATCGATTGTGATGTTTTCATCGACGCCGCCCATGGCGAAGACCCTCGGACCGTAGCAGATTGCAGGAATCCCTATCTTCCTCCAGAAACGGCAGTCAGTGCCCCCTGATGTGAAGCTGTAAAGAGGCTCATCACCTGTGATCTCTTTGGAGTTCTTTGCCAGGACTCTGGTTATGCGTTCGCCTGTACCAGAGTAAGTGGACTCGGTCACTATCTGGGGCGGCCTTTTCCAGCTCACTTTGATGCTGGGCTCCACCTCGTGTATCTTGGCCTTGATCATCTCGGTTATCTCGGCTGGAGTGATACCCAGTGGCAACCTGACGTCAACGGTTACTGTACAGTATGCGGGGATGATGTTGTCCTCGCTGCCGCCCCTGATAGTGCCTATGTTGACGGTGACCTCCTTGAGGACGTTTGCCATGGTCTCTGACTCGTGGCCGTACTGCTGCTTGTAGCCTTTCATTACCGCCTCGGTTAGCTCCTCGGTCTCGTCCGTGAAGACAGCGGGTGTCCCCTGAAATGACTCGACAAGGGGAAGTATTCTCACCATCTTCATTATTGCATTCTCGCCCACATAACCGGCGAAACTGCCGTGAGCCGCCTTACCCTCGGCCTCAAGAATTATTGCCACCCTTGATTTCTCCCCGATCCTCACAGTCAGGCCGGATGGCTCGCCGTTGAGCACGGCATCCCCGTGAAGACGGTCGTCCTTGTTGAGTAGCCACAGCGCGCCCCACTCGCCACCAGTTTCCTCGTCTGAGGTCCCCGTGAACGTGAGTTTGCCCTCGAAATCAGCCTTGCTGATCTTGGCGAAGCAGTAGAGCAGGGAAGCGAGACCTCCTTTCATGTCCCCTGCGCCCCTGCCGTAAATCCTCCCATCCTTGACTAGTCCTGAGTACGGTGGTACCGTCCAATCCTCCCCAACCTCAGCGGGGAACGTGTCGAGGTGACCGTTGAGGATCAGGTGGGAGTCCCCTTCCCCGATGGTGGCGACGATGTTCGCTATTCCTGGTTTCGTGACGATAATCTCTGCCTTAACGCCGTGTCCCTTGAGGTAATCAGAAATGAAGGCGGCTATCGCCGTCGTGTCTCCTGGGGGGTTGTCGCTTGGAATCTTCAATAGCTCGGCTAATAGCTCCACGAGGCCGTTGTTATCGTTGACGCCCTCGATCAGCTCCGCTCTAGAAATGGTCATGGAATAAGAATGCGCTTGGAGGTTTTCTGCCTTTTGGGTGAAAGGGCTAGGGGACGAGCTTTTTTATCAGCTCAGCTACTCTTGCACCTAGCTTCTTGCAGTTCTCGACCTCTTTCTCGTCGGGTGACCCCACTGATGCGACGCCGTAGTGGCTGCCATGTGGGCTCCCCTGGACGATCATACCGTGAACGAGACACGCCTGGAGGAGAGCAAGAATAGTGGTCTCGGAGCCCGTGTGAGTTCCACCCGCGCTGCAGAACGCGCCGCCCACAAGGTGGGTCAGCTTTCCGTGGTACTTGACTGTCTCATCGATCCATGCCTTGATCTTGCCCGTTGGAAGGCCGTAGTAGACAGGGGAACCGAAGATCACGCCCTGGACCTGCGGTAACTCATCGATCGATGCCTCGTCTACAGTCTTGAGGACGACTTCAATATCCGAATCCCTGACGCCCTGAGCTACGGCCTCGGCCATGAGCCCGGTGTTTCCCGTCTGCGAGTCGTAGACGATGAGTACCTTCATCGGGCTCACTTCATCAGTTTGTCATCGACGTCCTCGACCGCGTAACAGCCGGTGATCTCGCCGTAATAAAGAACGTGCCAGTCCTTGGACTTGTACATTGATGACTGGAGGTGCTCGGCAAGCCTGCCCTCCTCCATCTCGTCCTTGTAAACCACCTTGCACTCGTAGTGGACCGGTGACTCCTTGATGTACGGTGCGTCAATTGTTGTGCCCTTCTTTGTAGTCAGTCCCATGTCCTTGAGTTTGTCCATGTCCCTACCGGACTTTGTCCCGCAGTGAGTCAGCGCCTTCTCCATGTCCTTTGCTGGAAGGCATACTGTGAAGCTGTCCGACTCCTCCATCAGCTTGTACGTGTGCCTGCTGTACCTCACAGCAACGATGAAAACGGGTTTACTCCACATGGTTCCAAGAAAGCCCCATCCAATGGTCATGGCGTTTGGTTTCTTGTCATCTCCCTCGGCTACTAGCAGCAGTCCCCCATCATTTAGGAGCTTGTTTGTCTCTGCGACATACTGGAATGCATCTACTTCGTTCCTCATAGAATATCGAACATAATGGAAACCCTGCGGGTATAACTTTTTTCACGAAGGTGTCCCGTGGGAGATAGCTGAACGGTATCAATATGCAGATTTCTGGTAGTTTATTCTGATAATTGTTGATGGATACGATTCAAATTGATCGACCAATGCTATCACGCATCCAGAGGCTCAGGCTGGAGCGATTCCAGGTAATCCCCCGAGAAGAGGACATGACTCGGCTGGAAGGAATATCTCCAGTTCTATACCTTCGAGTGCACGGAGCATGGGGTAGTCGAGGTCTACCCTCACGGGTACTGTCAGCTCCCCGGAATGCCAGACATCCCGCCATCTTATGGAACACTGATAAGTATTATACTGCAAAAACAGTCAAATACTCCCACTACGAGAGGCATTTGAGGATTTAGGCTAGGTAATAAAATGTCATTCACAGAGAAAATCGATGTACTTGACTTACTCATCAACATACTTCGGGAGCACGAGGAGAAACTTGACACACTCGTGGACCGGTTAGAGGTAGTGAGCAAGACGATCCAGCATGACCCGACCCTCAGGAAGACATTGTTGGAGTACGAGGGAGGAGAGGCAGCGTCCGAGGAGATGGCTGGCGTATCCTCGATCCTTGTCGTCGACGATGACAAGAACCTGGCAAACACGTTCAAGCTAATCCTCCAGAGTGTAGGATTCCAGGTCGACACTGCCGCCACTGGGCTTCAGGCACTGTACAAATCAAACAGTATAAAGTACGACTTGGTAATACTGGACATGAATCTGCCGGACATGCTTGGCGATGAGGTTGCTGAGAAGCTCAAGGAACAGGACGAGAACGTAAACATCATCATGATCACGGGCTACAGTAGCTTCAAGGACAGTCTAGACATGAATGACCTTGGCATCGATGAGGTTCTCATGAAGCCAGTCCCGCCTGAGGACCTGGTCAAGATCACTAAGAAAGCCCTGCTCGCTAGGGAGCAGTAGCTTAGATTATATATCCGCCTTCTATTCTTTCGAAATCTCTAACCATCTCAAGTTTTAGCTCTTGCTGGATTTCTACGAAATCCTCATCAGTGAGCTCGGCCCAGGGCCCCTTCAGGGATGCCTGAACTACCTGGTGGTTTTTGCCAAAGTTCTCCTGACAGACCCTGTGGGTCAACCTCCTCACCTTCCTCTCATCCCTGAAACCCAGGGAGTGCAGATACTCGTGTACTAGAATGGCGAAAACGTTGGATTTCTCTTTAAGGCTACGGGTCTGACCTACCAGTCTTCTGTTTAAAACTATGTCATTGGTGCCCATCTGGTGAAAAGCTCCTACCCTGATGGGAAGGTTGCCGAGGTACAGCATCAATCCCACCCTATGGCGTCCTAGGCTCCGTTGTACAGCCTTTTTAACCAAGGTGAATATGTCACCGTAGTTCTTGGCTCGGTCCAGGTCGGTGGTCAGGGTCAGGTAGCGTTTCCTCCGCTTAAACTGCTTCTACCAGCTTTAGGCCTGGGACTTTCTTCTTGAGGTAGTTCTCGATGCCCCCCTTGAGAGTCATCTGTCGCATTGGGCATCCTGCGCATGCGCCCGTTAGTCTAACCTTTACTGTCCCATCGTCTGAGACTTCAACTAGCTCGACATCTCCTCCATCTGCCTGGAGGTGTGGGCGTACTTCTTCAAGAGCCAACCTTACTTCTTCTGTGTTCAATGGCTTCACTCCAATCAGGGGAGACTCTGCGCTATTTAGGGTTAACGGAAAAGTTTTTTATCAATTATTACGGGAGGGGGCCTGTCTGTTCTATTTCTTCATAGGAAAGTGTTTTAAACCACGTGCATGTAGTTGGGGCGTCAAGGTGTCCGTTGTGACTGGTGACTATAAAACAAATTAGAGTTTACGCACCCGGTAGTATTGCTAACCTTGGACCTGGTTTTGATGTATTCGGAGTCGCCCTAGAGGGTCTAGGCGATATCATAGTTCTCAAGAAATCACCCGAGCCAGGTGTCAAGATAGACGTACAAGGGGTTGGGGCAGACAAAATACCGTCTGATCCGGAAAAGAACAGTTCAGGCGCGATTCTGAACCATGTTATTGAACAATATGAACCCAGACACGGGTTCAACGTTGAGATTAGAAAGGGAATACCACCGGGCACGGGTATGGGAAGCTCAGGGGCATCGGCGGCGGCAACCACTGTTGCGGTCAACGAGATGCTCAAACTTCGCCTCAGCGACAGGGAGTTGGTCAAGCTAGCCGCCCTCGGGGAGGGAGCAGTAGCAGGGGCACCCCACGCGGATAACGTCGCAGCTAGCCTTCTTGGTGGGTTCATCTTTGTCGGCGAGGACTGGGACGTAATCAGGCTTGATGCGCCTCAGTTCGGAATCGTCGTTGTTGTCCCCGACATCTACATCGAGAACAAGACGAAGAAGGCAAGGGAGCTTCTTCCGCAGAAAGTCCCCATCAAGGATGCCGTGAAGAACATTATGCACGCTTCAAGGATGGCGCTTGCCATTGCCACGAAGGACGCCGAGCTGTTCGGGAGGAATATCAATGACAGCCTCGTTGAGCCGTATAGAGCTGCCATGATACCCAACTTCTGGGACGTCAAACAGGCGTCACTTGACGCAGGTGCTCTCGGGTGCAGCATCAGCGGGGGCGGGCCAAGCCTGTTCGCGGTGGGTGAGAACATCTACGAGATCGGGGACGCTATGCAGAAGGCTTTCGGCGATGTGGAGTCAACGTGTTACTACACGAAGCCCAGCAATAGAGGAACACGAGTGATTTGATGACACAGTTCAAGTGCGTACGCTGCGGGCAGACTGCCCCAGCAAGCGACAGTTATGTCTGTCAATGCGGCGGGCTGTTCGAAGTCCACCACGATTTCAGTGACATATCCTTAGAACTTTTCGATGAAAAGCTACGGGAAATAGGGGCTGTTTGGAGCAGCGGGGTCTGGAGGTACAAGGAGCTCATCCACCCCGAACTGCCCCCGAAGTACATCGTTTCGAGGCCAGAGGGCAACACCAACCAGTACAAGAGGAAGGGTGTGTCCGAGTACGCCGGCATCGACGGACTTTATATGAAACACGAGGGCGAGAATCCCTCGGGAAGCTTCAAGGACAGGGGTATGACCGTCGGCGTATCAATGGCGGTACAGAGCGGCGCAAAGAAAGTCGCCTGCGCATCAACAGGCAATACTTCGGCATCAATGGCAGCCTACGCAGCTCAGGCCGGGCTAGAGGGAATAGTGTTCGTCCCAGAGGGCATGATCTCCTACGGAAAATTGGCACAGGCACTATCGTACGGCTCCAATGTCATCCAAGTGAAGGGAAACTTCGATGACGCCATGAGTCTCATCAGGAACGGAGCCAAGCGACTGGGATTCTACATCCTCAACAGCATGAACCCGTGGCGAATCGAAGGCCAAAAGAGCATCGTATTTGAGATGCTCCAGCAGAGGAGATGGGAGTCACCTGACTGGATTGTGGTACCCGCCGGAAACCTGGGGAACACCTCGGCTTTCGGTAAGGCATTGAGGGAACTGAAGCAACTGGGGCTCATCGACAAGATACCGAGGATAGCAGCCATCCAGGCGGAGGGCGCAAATCCGTTCTACAAGCTGTGGCACAGCATCGACAAGAAGCTGGAGCCCATGAAGCCCGACACTATCGCGTCAGCCATTAAGATCGGTAACCCGGTGAGCTGGGAAAAGGCATTTAAAAGCATCATGGAGACAGATGGCACAGTTGAACAGGTCTCCGATAGCGAGATCCTGGACGCGAAGGCAGTCATAGACTCCAGCGGGATTGGATGCGAGCCAGCATCGGCTGCATCAGTGGCTGGTACCAGGAAGCTCAAGGACATGGGAGTCATATCAAGTGACGAACAGGTGGTCTGCATACTGACGGGCAACCTGTTGAAGGACCCGGAAACGACGGTAAAATACCATTTAGACGGCGTCAGCGCAAGGTACAGCAACAAGCCGAGGGTCGTGGAAGCCGACCTAGACAGGATCGAGGCAATTTTGAGCCAAGTAATCAAACCCGCGCAAGGTCAAGAGGTAAAACACATTGGAAATTGAGGTAATAAAGCTCGGGGGCAGCATCCTCCAGAGCATCGAGACATTTGGAAGGGCAACTGAAATAGTACAAAAGGAGATGGCCCAGGGAAAGCTGCCGATATGCGTCGTTTCTGCCATGAAGGGAGTTACTGACCAGATCATCGGTGCGTTAAACGGCTGTCTCAACGATCCAAGATATGACCCTAAGACATTCGTCATGGACCTGTTTGAGAAACACCTGCTCGCGTTACCACCAGGCGTTGAGGCTGACGAGGAAATGGAAACCGAGTTCGAGAAGCTACTACACGTGCTCTCGTACATCAAATCGAGCGGGGAACTGGCGGACTCTGTCTACGCTTACGCGGTGAGCAGGGGTGAGAACCTGTCATCAAGGGTGCTGAGTCTTCACCTAACCAACGCAAAGGTTGAGAATCGGTGCTTCTACGGCGAGGAACTCATGGTCACTGATGAGAACAACAAGGAGGCCGCAGTGATACTGGACGAGACCAGGGTCAGACTCCAACTCAACCTCAGCCCCGTACTGGAGAAGAACATCGCCCCTATCATCGCGGGATTTGCGGGCAGGAGCGAGAGCGGCAAAGTGACCATCCTAGGCAGGGGAGGCACCGACGACACGGCGGTCAATATAGCCTACGGCCTCGGTGTCAGGAGGACCATAAAGTACGTGATGGAGAAGGGAATCATGAGCATCGACCCCAAGTTCATCAGGGAGCTCAGGGAGGAGCACCCAGACATCATGGCGCAGTTCTACGACCTACCAGAGCCAAAGACCATCCCGTACCTCAGCTACGTCGAAGCGTCCGAACTCCTCAGGGAGGGCAGAACAAAGGTGGTCCACTACAAGGTTCTGGACCCGTTGATGAAGGGAAATATCGAGCTCCAGATCAAGAACTACTACGATGAGGACAGCGAGGGTACCATCATCGGCAAGGTCGAGGAGGCGATTTACATCGACAACGAGCCAAGACCCAAGTCCATCAGCTACCAGCGGGGACTTGTCGGGGTCAGGTTCCTCCCAAGCCAGAGCATCACGCCAGTAGAGGTCTATGGGGAGGTATTCAGCGTACTTTCCAGGAAAGGCGTGGACGTACGCTACGTATCCACGTCAGGGTACCAGCTCAGCTTCCTAATGCCAAAGGAAGACCAGAAGAGGGCAATCGAGGCACTCAAGGAGCTGGACATAGCCTTAGAGGTAACGCCGTTGAAGGGAGTAAAGGGCACCTTCAGCGTCGTGGGCAGCGAGATGAGGGGCATGAAGGGTTTCTTCAGCCGCCTCACAGGCGTGTTGGCCCGTCACGGGGTCAACATCGAGCAGGCCACCCAGCCCAACACCGAGAACATCATCAGGTTCAGCATAGACGACGATGATATCCCGATGGCGGTGGCGGCAGTATACAACGAGTTTTTCAAAGGAGGACAAAAAGATGAGTAAAAAACAAGCAGTAATAATCGGAGCAACCGGGGCCGCGGGTCAAAACATAGTAGAGTTCACCGCTGATCATCCCTGGTTTGAGATAGGATGCCTCTCGGCATCGGAGAGAAGTCACGGTAAAAGCTACCGCGAGGCCACAGCCAAGGCGGCCTTCTTCAGGGAGGAGCCCAAGGCAGAGATCATGGACATGAAGGTACTGGGGGCAGACCATGTAGACCCAAGGGACTACGACGTTGCTTTCAGCGCGCTTCCCACGGAGATTGCAAAGGTCCAGGAGGCAAAGTTCGCGAAGCACATCCCAGTCATCAGCACGGCCTCGGCCTATAGATACGAGACAGACACACCTGTCCTCCTCCCAGATGTCAACCCGAGCCACATCGGGATGATCGAAGGGCAGAGGGCCAATAGGGGCTGGAACGGCTACGTCGTTCCGGGGCCCAATTGCACAACCATTGGCCTGGTATCCACTTTGAAACCGCTGCTGGATGAGTACGGCGTTGATGTGGTCAGTATGGTTAGCATGCAGAGCCTATCGGGCGCCGGGGAGAAGGGGCTCAGGGCAGACAGCGAGTACAGGATCAACGCACTGAAGAACGTCATCCCCCTCATTGGCGGGGAGGAGGAGAAGGTGCTCATGGAGACCAACAAGATTCTCGGTGACATGGTTGGTGGGAAGCTCATTGATGCGTCCATCAACATCCACTCCACCTGCACCAGGGTCGACGTTAAGATCGTTCACACCGAGGCCATACACCTTGGACTGGGCAAGGCGGCATCGGCTGAGGAGGTCAAGGCCATCTTCACCGCATATAGGTCAGAGGCGCAGGACCTCAAACTACCATCAGTGGCAGAGCAGCCAATAATCGTGGTCGAGAATGAGGATGGGCCACAGCCCAAGAAACACGGGGACTACCCCAAGATGGTTACACTAGTGGGCAGGCTCAGGGAGAACCCCTTGTTCAAGAACGGCATCAGCTATGTCATAACAAGCGACAACCTTGAGAAGGGAGCTGGCGGTGGAGCTGTTCTATCTGCAGAGTACCTGAAGGTCAAGGGACTCCTCTAGACTAGTATAACCTCTTTTTTCCAGACGGGGCATTCGGTTGCCCTTATACTTGGCTCAAAGAACCCGAGGTCGGGTCTTTTATTGCATTCGATGAACATGCTGTCCTCTACGCTGTTCCTGTTTGACAGGCTGCATGATCTGAATAGTACACTGCCGCCGTATACGGCGTGGGGGCATTTTACGCATGTTTGGTCTGTCTCGAATGTCATAGTTTTAATCCTCCGTACTGTGTCCTGAGGGCTAGTAGTGCGCTCTCAAGATGGGTGAACTCGTCAAGGTCGTCTGCGCCCCTTAGGTACAGGAACGCATCGTCTTCGGTGTGCCGCCCCTGCAGGCGGTCAACGGTGGACAGATACTTCGAGAATAGCCCAGTCTTGAAGCTGAAACCGTCCTCGGGTAGGGCCACTAACTCGGGAGCCTCCGATGAGTATGGTCCGTCGAATATCTCCTCCTTTGTGAACACGGTCTTGACCACGCGCCTGCCCCCTATCCTGACGCTGGTTAGCAGATCACGTATCTCGTCCTCGAGGTCAACTCTTTCGGAGGATTTAACCGACCCACGGGGGAACCTGGCCTCAGTGTTCAGGTATATCTTGTTGGTCTCGGCCGCAAAAGCCCTAGAGTTTGCCCTTATGGCGTTGTAGTTGGACTCCGTTTTGTCCTCGACAGAGAGGTAACCCTCCTCCTTGAGCAGTGTGTTGATGTTGTATGCTGTCCCTGATGTTGTCATCCCGTGGTCGCTCAGCATCATCAGCGCCGTGTTCTCGGGAAAAGATTCAATTATCTGGCCAATCGCCTCGTCCACGAGCCTGAAGTACTCGATGAAATCGTCGTGGTACTGGTTCCTCGTATTCTCGTACGCGTCCCAGAGGTAGTGGCCTATCCTATCTGTCCCAGTGACGACGAAAAACGTCATGTCCCACTTGGAATCAAGGAGCTTCAGTCCAACCTCGACCCGTTTTCTGAGCGCCTTCTTCAGCTCCTCGATGAACCTGGGTATTTCCGACTCGCTGAAGGGAGCGGTTACGTCAACCATGTAGCCCGTCTCGGTGAGCCATTTTGACTGCTCACTTGGGTAAATTGCCTTCTCGACCTTGGGTGAGACGAAGCCCGAGATGTGAACGCCATTCAGTGCCTGCGGCGGGTACGTCGCCGGGACGTTTATGATGATGGTTCTCTTATCGTGGTTCCGCTGCCAGAATGGCTGGGTCCTGAGCCTCATGCTGTGGTGGTAGGATACGGTGTACGAGTTGGGAAGGAAATCGGTGAACCCGAATATACCGTGCTCGCCTGGGTTCCTCGCGGTAAATATGCTGCTCCATGAGACGGCGGAGTTCGGTGGCATGCTGGTCCTCGCCTTGGTAATTGCGCCATCCCCGAGAAGCGACCTGGTGTTTGGCATGATACCCCTATCGGCAAGATCTGTGAGTAGCCCGTATGGGACCCCGTCAAGACCTATTATCGCTGCCTTCTGCATCAAGTAACCTCACACCCAATTGATTGTTACCACTACGAAGTAGTAGTAAATAACTGTATCTGTATCTTTTCGGGTACACCAAGACCCCTCCTTTTTTATCCATCAAAAACGACTAAAATAGTGATCACTATGAAAGAGTTCAGCCTCATAGCCACAGGTGACAGCCTCATCACCATGAAGCAGAGAGTCCACAGCGAGCCTGAGTTCACTAGGCTCGTCAACCTCATCAGGGAAGTGGACTGCGCCTTCGCAAACCTGGAGATGAACCTCCACAACTACGAGGAGAATTGCTACCCCGCGGCCGAGTGCGGGGGCACCTACACAAGAGCCCATCCCAGCATACTCAAGGAACTACTCTGGATGGGATTTGACGTATTCAGCACCGCCAACAACCACAGTATGGATTACATGTACGGTGGACTCATTAACACCATCAAACACCTGAATGAGTTGGAAGTGCCGTACGCTGGCACGGGGATGAACCTGGCGGATGCGAGGGCGCCAGGCTATATGGAGACATCAAACGGGAGGGTTGGACTCATATCCGCGTGCAGCACCTTCTCCAACTTCGGCAGGGCAGGGGACCAGCGAAGAGACATGCACGGGAGGCCCGGACTGAACCCGTTGCGGTACCAGAAGTGGTACGAAGCCAAGACTGAGACTATCAAGAAGCTCAAGGAGATAGAGGCTGAACTCAACCTGTCACCGGTCCGCCAGGCCCCTGACAGCTACCACCTCATGAACACAAAATACATCGAGGGGAACGACGTCGGTCTTCATACGCAGCCACACCTACAGGACATGGAGGGCAACCTTGAAGCCATCAGGGACGCGAGCAGGCAGGCAGACTGGGTATTGTTCACTCTTCACGCCCACGAGGGTCATCCCGGCGACTCGGAGAGGCCGGCAGAGTTTATCGAAGCTTTTGCCAGGATTGCGATAGACGAAGGGGCGCACTGCTTCATCGGCCACGGCCACCACGCCATGAGGGGAATTGAGATCAGGAAAGGGAGACCCATTTTCTACAGCCTGGGAAACTTCATCTTCCAGAACGAGACCGTCGAGAAGATGCCCTCCGATTTCTATGAGAGGTACGGCCTTGACCAATACTCAGGCGTGGTCTCAGAAGCCTACGATGAGAGGCAGACCGCACAAAGCACACCTGGGTGGCCCAAGGGCGCATGGTTCACAATGGACGAGAAGTACTGGATGAGCGTCGTGCCCAGAATGGAGTTCAAAGGCGACAAACTCGACGAGTTACTCCTCTACCCCATTGTGCTGGGAATGGACGAGTCCAGGAGCCAGAGGGGGCGACCCAAGATGGCAAGCGGGGAGATGGCTGAGAAGATACTCGGTATCATAGCCAAGCTGTCAAAGCCCTACGGGACCCAGATGGAGATCGTGGACGACGTCGGCGTAGTCTGGCTCAAGTAGAACCAAATCACACACACACGGTGTTGTAACCTCCCGGTTACACCAAATCGCTATATGAAAAACGTGGGAGTAGTGCTGGGAATAGGGGTTCGCCCGTCCAATGGTGATTCAGCCCACTCTATCCCTTTATGTCACTCTATGGTCCTTGCTCTCGTCAGGTGTCGTAATAGGTTTGATGACAAGAGACCCATCCCTGATAGCCCATGTCCTCAGGCCAGCGTACTCGATTCCGTTGTCCTGAAGCAGTTTCTGGGTCTCGGACTCTTTTCCCTCAGGGACGTATAGGAAGAACTTTTTCAATTTGTAGGTGACACCGGCAAGGTCTGATAACGCCCTCCACCTGGGTATTTGGTCTACACTTACGGTCTCATTAGACTCTACCTCACAAATGACTCTCAAATCCCCGTTCTCGAAGGTACTCACAATTGATGGCGTGTATCGTTCCTCGCCCACCTCGATGATGAGCTGCTCCTCCAGGTAGTCGTTTGTGTAGACGCCCCAAGTGATGTCCCAATCCTCCTGGTCGATGAAAGGGAAACGGGTGGTGGCTATGGCCCTGCCCACCCTACGCAGTGTCTCCTCAGTGGAAATCATATGCAAGTTATTGGCTCGCGTCGATAATATGGTTGTGCCTGATTTTTTATAATACGGAAATCATTCTTTGTCTGATTATTATGGGCTCAATCCACGCTGACAAGGTTCTGCTGAACGGCAAGATCATCACTGTCGACCCCAATGACTCAATCGTCGAGGCTGTCGCGGTCCTTGGAAACAGGATCGTGGCAGTGGGGTCAAACTATGATGTGAAAAAGTACGCTGGTCCCGAGACGGAAGTCATTGACCTAGGGGGAAAGACAGCGATGCCTGGAATCATTGACAGCCACACCCACCCAACCGGTATCGCGGAGGGATACCTCAAGGTGAACTGCAGAGCGCCACCCGTGAGGAACATCAAGGACTTGCAGGACTTGGTAGCTGCAAAGGTCAATGAGGTAGACCCCGGCGTATGGGTCCAAGGGACGGCTTACAACGACTCAAAGCTGGAGGAAAGGAGGCAGATGACCAGGTGGGAGATTGATGTCGTAGCCCCAGATAACCCGGTTATATTAACATCAGACACAGGGCACCAGTGTATCGTCAATAGTTTGGCCCTTGAGATAGCGGGCATCTCGAAGGACTCACAGGACCCACCAGGCGGCGAGTACGACAGGGACGACAACGGCGAGCCCACCGGCCTCATATACGAGATGGCGATGGGCGAGGTCAGGAAACACATCCCGCCGTACACCGTGGTGGAGGTCAGGGAGTCCTACAGGAAGGTCGTGGACCAGTTCAGCAAGTGGGGCATCACGTCCACCCACAACGCCAGTAGTAGAAAAACGGGGATCAGAGCGTACAAACAACTATTGGGTCTTGGAGTCAGACAGGTTAGGATGAGGCTCATGGTGAGCGTCAACAGCGACCAGCCCGGAGATGTGGTTGATTCCCTGGAGATAGCGGGGATTGAGTCTGGGTTCGGGGACGACTGGCTCCAGATCATGTCCACTAAGATAATGGGAGACGGCTCGGGGGCAGGAGGAACCGCAGGAGTATACACGCCCCAGCACAGGGGTACCATGGGCCTCGGTATAATGATGACCGACGGGACAGAGATTGAGAGGCTAGTGCTCCAGTCACATGATGCCGGGCTCAGAGTGAGCATCCACAGCATAGGGGACAGGGGTGTCGATGTGGCTCTTGATGCCATTGAGAAGGCCCAGAAACGGAACCCGATTCCTGATATGAGACACAGGCTCGAACATAACAGCTGCTGCACACCAAAACAGCTCAAGAGGATCAAGGAACTGAGTGTTATCCCCAGCAGCAGCATCGGATACATGTACGGACTCGGTGACCAGTACGCCGAGAACTTTGGTGAGGAGCGAAGCAGGTGGCTGCACCCCCACAAGACCATGAAGGAGATGGGCATTATAGCGGGGGGCAACAGTGACTGCCCCGTCACATACTATAGCCCCTTCGTCCAGATGTACGCGGCCGTGACAAGAAAGTCCAGCAGTGGGCAGGTCGTGGGACCCGAGGAGGCCATTGACGTCATGGATTCAATCAGGGTCTACACGTGGAACGGTGCCTACATGAGCAAGGAGGAGGACAAGCTTGGAAGTATCGAGTCCGGAAAGCTGGCTGATATCATAGTACTTGATAGGGATATCCTGACAATCGATCCGGAAGACCTGCTCAACGTCCAGGTGATTACAACGATTGTGGACGGTAAGATCGTCTATGAGGCTTAACCAGGCTCGTATAATCCAAACTCGACGCCCAACTTTGTTATCTCATCGATGCATCTAGAATTCGGGTTTTGGCTCGCCCATCTTCTCGCCATAGGCGGATTTCACGAATCCGAAATAGGGTGAACTCGGGGCTAAGGGTCTGCTCTTGAAGAGCGTGCGAAAAGGAATTAGGAATAATAGTTAGGTTAGGAGGTGTTGATGCGCGGGATAATCGCATCAGTGGTTATGTTGAGGCCAAGCTCCTTTAACGGCTTCTCGCATCCTGGTTCCATGATGTGGGTGCTGTGCCACTCGCAATTCTTTAGCTCGGGAAGCTCGTCTAGACACTCCGTCGCGTTAGGGTTGAACACTCCGCTTACGGCAAGGGCATCAAGCACTTCCCTGACATCAAGGGAGACATCAATCGACCCCATACTTGTCTTGAGCTTCGTGATGCTTTCGATGATGATAGGGGATAGCACATCAATCTCGTCCGGGACACCTGCAAGTATCTTTACCGCGTTTAACAGAGCGGCTGATTCACTGTGAAGAATAGGGCTACGTTTTCCGGTTACGATAACTGGCTTTTCATCTACCCAGATCTCGATGGCTGCTCCTGAGTACCAGCCGTTGCTCCCTTTGCTCTTGGTTTTCTTGGATAATTCCATTGCATTGTTGGCGGCGGTGGCCACTTTCCTGTCCTCGAGCTTGACGCCCACTCTTTCCATGATCTTTTCCATGCGCTCCATTGTGTCGTAAGTAGTGCTGCCTTCAACGAACTCCCGCTTGTACTGGTAGTAGCGTCGGAGGATCTCCTGCCTACTGGCATCTTGGATGGCTTCATCGTCGGTAATGCCTTGGTTAGCCATGTTGACTCCCATATCGGTGGGAGACTTGATTTTTGCCATAGGATCGCCCTTGGGAACCAGCTTCTCGATGATACGCTCCATGATGGCAAAGTTCTCGACATCTCGGTTATAGTTGGTAGAATCTTCCTGGTATGCCTTCTGATGCCACGGGTCAACGCAGTTGAAGTCACCAAGATCCGCTGTCGCAGCCTCATACGCTACGTTCACTGGGTGCTCAACGGGAAGATCCCAAATGGGGAAAGTCTCGAATTTTGCGAAGCCACTCATAATCCCACGCTTTCTGTCATGGTAGACCTGGCTCATGGCAAAGCTCATCTTGCCGCTGTTCGGTCCAGGCGCGGTTACAACGACGATCTTCTTCTCTGTTGGAACCCAATCAGATTTACCGTATCCCTTGTCGCTCACGACAAGGTTGATGTCCTCAAGGTAATTGGGGATCTCATAGCCCATGAAGACTCTGATGCCCCGGTTCTCGAGACGCTGCTTGAACTTGAGGGCGGAAAGCTCCCCGCTGAACCTGTTGATGACCACAGCGGATACGTCAATGCCCACCTCTCCGAGGTCGCTGATGTCCCTGAGGATCTGGTCCTCATATGTCAGACCAAAATCTCTTCTGATCTTCCTGCGCTCGATGTCCTTTGCGCTGATGCAGTGGATTATCTCAAGGTCGTCACCCAAAGCCTTGAGCATTTTGATCTTTGTGTCAACCTGGAACCCCGGGAGAACCCTGGAGGCGTGGTTGTCAAAGCGTAGCTTGCCGCCGAACTCTAGGTAGAGCTTGTCGAAGAGGGAGACTCTCTCCATGATGCGCCCCACCTGGGCGTCGAGATATTTCTGTGTGTCAAATCCAGTTTTCTTCACGTTGTGTTCCTCTTTAATACTACCATCTAGTCCGGATAATGCTAGATAATATTCGGAAAATGGGGTTGGGTAGCGTATAACATCTTCGAATTAAGAAATTAAGCTTCTAGCACTCATAACTTTCGGCTTTTCAATCCTAAAAAGCTCTAAAATGGTGGGTGAAACACTGCTCAATCCTTCGTTTTTCCTAAGTATAACCGATCTAAGGTCTGATTTGTCTGATATCAAAATGAAGGGAACAGGATTCATACCATGTGATGGGTTCACGGAACCATCAGGATAGAACATGTCCTCGATATTTCCATGGTCACCAGTGACGAGGACAACATACCCATGTTTCAGCCCTGAATCAACGACCCTTCCCAGACAGCGGTCTATAACTGTAGCGGCCTCGATTCCGGCCTCTAGGTTGGCGCTGTGCCCAACTAGGTCACCATTGGCATAGTTGACCAGAATGAAATCGTATTTCTCTCCCTCGATCTCTGGGACTAGCGCGTCAGTGACGGCTTGGGCACTCATCTCGGGCATCTCGGCATAGCTTGACACTTTCGGGCTGGGAACCATAATCCTCTCCTCCCCGGGGTATGGTTCCTCGATCTGACTGTTGAAGAAAAATGTGACCTGGGCGTACTTTTCAGTCTCGGAGATCCGAAGCTGTCTCAATCCATGCTTGCTCAATGTGACCCCAAGGTTGTCAGTTACGTGGGTCTGGGGGAACACTACTGGGAGGTCAAGGTTCCTGTCGTACACGCTCATGCAGACGTAACGAATGTCAAGGAGTTTCCTCTCGAAACCAGTAAAATCGGGCTGAGTCAAGGCGTATGTGATCTGCCTCGATCTGTCGCTCCTATAATTCCACAGGATGAATGCGTCTCCGTCCTGAATAGTCGCGATTGGCTCCCCGTTTTCTGTTAAAGTAATTGGTTCAACGTAGTAATCAGTGAGGCTCGGGTTCTTGCCGTACTGATAGTCGAGAGCATCGAAAGGGTCAGTTTCAGGTCGCCCCTTTCCCTGGGTAAGCAACTCATATGCAACCTTGGTTCTTCCCCAGTTGGTATCCCGGTCCATGGCGTAGTATCGGCCTATAATAGAGGCGATTTTTCCGACGCCTTTCGCCTTGATGACCTCATTTAGCTCAGTTAGGAATCCATTTACACTCCTCTCTGGAACATCCCTGCCGTCTATGAAGCAGTGGATAAAGACCTCATCAAGTCCGTTTCTTCTCGCTAGCTCAAGCAGCGCGTAAAGGTGGTCAGTTGTCCCATGGATGCCCTGGTCGCTGAATAAGCCGCCAAGGTGTAAACTTCCGCCCGTTTCTTTCAGGTAATCGATAGTGTCCTTGAACTCTTTTTTCTCGTAAAAGCTAGAATTCTCGATGGCTCTGCGGATTACCTCTAAGGGTTGCCAGATGACGCGCCCGGCTCCCATTATAAGATGACCAGGCTCGCTGCCTCCCTGTGTTCCCTCAGGGACTCCAACGGCGTTTCCAGTACATTTCAGGATGGTCCAAGGGTACTCCCTCATGTACAAATCATCATTAGGAGTGTCCGCCAGATATGCGGCGTTGCCCTCATTTGCCTCGGAGTAACCCCACCCGTCCCTTACAACCAATATGACGCGTCGATGAGCCATTAGACTGTTGTTACATATCTTAGTTTTAAAACCTCTCGCCGTCGGCATGAAAGACGGAATAAAATAATAGAAAACTTCAATTTGGAGTTTGCTTACTGGGGTTTTGATCCCTCCAATTTGGCCTCAAAGGTGAACACCTGTTCATTATAATTTATACAATATACACTACTTTGGCGTAAATAATTTAAACAACTGCACATGTGATGAGGCGGTCTTAGTGTTTCTTATGAGGATTGTTATGATGGGCCCACCGGGGTCAGGGAAGGGGACACGCGCCCACATCATCTCGGAGCTATACGGCATACCGGTCATTACCACGGGGGACATGCTTCGAGGGGCCGTGAGAGAGAAAACTGAGTACGGGCTGGAGGCAAAGGTGTACATGGATAGGGGTGATCTGGTTCCTGACAGTATCGTCAACGGTATCGTAAAGGATAGAATGGGCAAGCCGGATCTCGCAAAGGGATTCATACTGGATGGCTTCCCGAGAAGTGTAAACCAGGCCGACGCCCTAGATGAGATACTCAAGAAAAAGGACGTCGAGCTCACCCACGTACTTTCAGTAGTTCTCAGCGACAAGGAGATCATCGAGAGGCTCTCCAAGAGAAGGAGCTGCCCAGACTGCAACGAGATTTATCATCTGGTCTCAAAGCCCCCAAAGAAGGAGGGTATATGTGACAAGTGTGGGGCCAAGCTGATCCTACGCAAAGATGACAAGAAGACAGTTATCAGGTACAGATTATTGGTTTACAAAGAGACTACACATCAGCTGCTTGAAAGATACGAGAAGATGGGCCTGGTTGTTGATACGGACGGGGAAATCCCCTTTGACGAACTCCACGACCACCTAAAAAAACTTCTTGGCTAGGCCTTGTAGCCAATCATGCGGAGGAAAGCCTTTCTCCACTTGATCCCCTCATCATCCTCAATGCTCCTTGGGTCCTACCCTCAACAACACCCATTATTCCTCGCCCCATTGTTAACGATTCCAGTCGGGAGGTGTAAATAGAACCAAAGAGTTGATTTACAGGATGAGCGACGGAGACGACAGCTATAAGGAGCCCGATGATTTCGCGGAGCGGTTCAGCGGATGGGACTATGAGCTGGGCTTTGGAGACAGTTCGGCCAGCGTCGCTCCCTATGTACCCACGCCACAGAGTCTGGTCAACAAAATGCTTGAGCTAGTCGAGGCAGGACCTGGTGATGTATTGTATGACCTCGGCTGCGGGGATGGTAGGTTCCTCATAACAGCGGTGGCAGATTTCAAGGTCGAGAAAGCCGTCGGGTATGAGCTCAACAAGCACCTCTACGAGGTAGCGGAGGACAACGTCGCAAGGCGTGGGCTGGGTAACGAGATCAGAATCGAGAGCGGTAATTTCATGGACGCCAATTTCAGTGAGGCAACCATCATCACACTATACCTCACGACATCTGGGAATGCCAAGCTGCGGCCAAAGTTCAAGGTGGAGCTCAAACCGGGGACACGCATCATCAGCCACGATTTCCCCATATTGGATTGGACGCAATCAACACCTGAAAAAGAGGCACTGAGAGTCGGAGTCCATAAGCTGTTCATTTACAGAATACCAGAGGCATATGCTGAAAAAGAAGAGAAAGAGACGCCACCGGAGGATCGGTGGGGAAGAATAAAGAAACTTTTTGAAAGATTATAGGAAGGCTAATCCTTCCAGAGGCCCAGCACCAGCGCGATGATAGCCATCCTGGCGTATATGCCATGACCTACCTGCCTGAAGTACCATGCGTTGGGCATGTCATCGACATCCGTGCTGATCTCGTTAATCCTCGGCAACGGGTGCATGATGACAACGTCCTTCTTGCCGTGCTCCTCGATCATCTGCCTATCCATGACGTAGCTGTCCTTGACTTTGTCATAGTCCTCCTGGGTCGCAAACCGCTCCCTCTGGACACGGGTCATGTAGACTAGGTCCAGATTTGGCATGTTCTCGGCCAGGTCACTGACCTGGATGACCTCAACCTTTCCCTTTACTGCTTCAAGGACCTCCTCCTTCATCTGAAGAATATCAGGGGCGATGCAGTAAACCTTGACGTTATAGTTTCGAAGAGCCTTGAGCAGGCTGTGAACTGTCCTTCCATTCTTCAGGTCGCCCACCAAACCAATGGTTAGTCCGTCGATCTTGCCCTTGGCGTACCTAATACAGTGCAGGTCCAGCATCGTCTGGGTGGGGTGCTCCCACGTGCCGCTGCCCCCGTTGATGTAGGGTACCTTGGCCACCTTCTTCGCCCTGAGCGCTGCATCGCTATCGGGGTGCCTCATGGCGATGACATCGACATAGTTGCTAATCGTGCTGATGGTGTCCTCGAAGGTCTCTCCCTTCTTTGCGCTGCTGGTCATGGGATCCGCGACTGTTGTGACGTTCCCCCCGAGCCTGAACATGGCTGTCTCGAAGCTCAGCCTAGTCCTCGTGCTCGGCTCGAAGAACATCGAGCCCAGTACCTTTCCCTTTGCCAGGTCACTGCTCTCCTTTGAGATATCGACCATCTTGTCCGCTACGCTGAGGATATAGTCGAGCTCCTCCCGACTGTAATCCATCATGCTGATGAAATGTTTGTTCTTGAAATCTGCTGCCTTAACCAAATCTCTCACCGTATCAAAGGAAGGGGCACCATTCACTTATCTTTCTTCCGTGGAAACGTAGTAAAACCGAATGATTTCGAAGTTATAATAGCGAATTTGGAATCTCAATCATTAACTTCTGACATGGCAAGTATGTATGAACTCACGGGAGGCGGACAAATGACAATCCAAAAGACACCCGATCTAAGCAAGTGGAAAAAGCTGGGACCCATGACCACCGATCTCGGTATAGAATTCCACCTCTAAGAGTCACCCGACGGCAAGAAGGTAGCATAGGTAGACAACGAGCTCACGATCCACATGATCGTTGAGGACGGCAAGCCCGTTTACCTGAATTTGAAGACCACTGGCAGCCTGAAGCGGATGGCAGAGTTACATAAACACCTCAAGGACAGCTCCAAGAGACCCGAGATCTAGGACGGGTACATCCCGATATCGATCAGGAAATCTTTCAGCGAGTTAGTCAGCTTATAATCCTTCAACTGGTCAAGCGTGACCCACTCCGCCTCCAATGCGTCATCCATCGGGCACATATCCCCACTCTTCACTACGGCAAGGTACTGGATAATTACAAAGTGGTAATAGACTTCACCCTTCTCGTCGTGCTCGATCTTGTCAACCACTCCGAGGCGTTTAACCAGCTCAACGTTGAGGCATGTCTCCTCCAACGCCTCCCTAACTGCTGCGTCCTCGATTCGCTCACCGACCTCAACGAGACCGCCTGGCACAGACCACAGCCCCTTATCGGGGTTCGCCGCCCGTTTGATGAGAAGATATCGTTCGCCGTCCCGTATCATGACCCCGACTCCGGCAATCGGCCTGGTCGGGTACTCCCTTTGACGGCTCATAATTGGAAGATGGGGGAAAGAGGGTATAAGCTTAGTCCATACCCCTGCCCGCCAGCTCCATATGCACGAACCTGCTCATGGCAGTGCTTGTGCTGCTGGAGGGGTAGAGCTCAGGCAGCACCTTCACCCATAACGGGAACCTGCACTTCAACGCCGTGCCCTTGATTATGGCCTCACCTGGTGG
Source organism: Candidatus Bathyarchaeota archaeon (assembly GCA_018652685.1). Lineage (GTDB taxonomy): Archaea > Thermoproteota > Bathyarchaeia > TCS64 > TCS64 > RBG-16-57-9. The sequence continues at coordinate 168 of JABIBQ010000033.1, read as the reverse complement.
CAGGTTTCCGATAAGTTCGGAGAACTCCTTGCCCATGATCTCGGCAACCCTGTTCTTGTCAACGTCCTCCAGGCCGTGGCAAACGATGTTGTTTGCGCACTGGGTGACAACCGTCTTCTCCACGGTGCTGAGCCTCTGGGTGACAGCCCACAACCCGACACCGTTCCT
>JABIBQ010000058.1 GCA_018652685.1 Candidatus Bathyarchaeota archaeon | reverse complement strand
CGGGGCGATCATAGCCCAGGGTCTCGCGCATGATTTTCGCCGCCTCGTCGGTCAGTACAAGCGTTCCGTCTGACTTTATTTCCTCGATGCCGTCATACTTCGCCCCATCAGCGTTGACCTGCTCTGCTTCCTTCAGGGTCAAACCCTCGGGCATCACCACTTCAACGTCGTCATACGAGAGCCTCACAGGATACCCTCCCTGAAGCCCGTGTGGACCTGACGCGTGCAGAAGCTCATGTTTGTCGAAATAGATGGCAAGCACGTTCCTCAGGAAACACGAGGCCGTCGCCTGCTGTGGCGGTGGACCCGTCCAACCCGTCGCCCCCATTCCCCTGCTCCTTGCCTTCATAACCAGCGGCCCCAGCTTGTCCTTGGGGAACATGTCAGTCACGTCCTTGTTGTCTGCGAAGATCCTGACCCAGTAGGGTGCCTTCATCCCCGTGGTCACAACGGAGTGGTGTCCCACAAAGGACACGTCAACCGTCTGCATTGGCACCTTGAGCTTCTCGGCCACTACCATCTTGATTGGCGGGATGAGCAGCGCCGTGTTGCCTCCCCCGATAGTCGGGGCCAGCCCTGCCTTGCCCAGCACCGGGTTTACCCCGTCGGGGAAAGAGCAGTTGACGACCCTGGTGTCGATCTTGGATTTCTTAACTGCCTGCATGAGGCTGTGGGTCAGCGAGAGGTGCATGGGCACCCAGGGCCCTGAGCCAGCCACGTTAAGCCTCTTGTAGACCTCGGCTGGCAGCGTGTGGCGCCCCCACCACGACATGAGGCTCGTCACGTTGCAAATGACCGTCGGTCTCTCCCTCTGCAATATCTCCACAGTCCCGTCGATATCGTACAGGTTCATGGGCGTGAAGCTTGTATCAGGGTAGAACTCCTGCTGGGATGCGCCGAATATGGCGTCCCTCGTCTTCACGAGCCCTAACTCCGCGTTGACATCAGCGGATATGATCTTGCTGACGCCCGTGACCCTTGTCAGAAACTGTAAAATGTGGAACCCAAGGTCCCCGAGGCCGATAACCAGAATACTTCCCGCCATCAAAACACAACCAATTGCGTGTAGAAGGCTTTGAGTCACGTGTTATTCAGTTTTCTGTCTAAACGTGGGCTATGATGCGATCGCCGTGTTGATGATGTGGGCGAAATCCTCGGCTGATGCGCCCACTAGAGTTGTTTTCCTCTCACCAAAGAAGCTGACTACCTTTTCCTTGATTGATTCAGGGGACGCATCTATCCCAAGAAGCTGTCCCTCAAGGTCCTCTAGGTCCGCCTCCGGGAGGAGGAAGAAATCCCCTGATATCTGGAGCCAACTGATCTTGCCGCCCTCGACCTCTATCTTGGCGCAGAGGAGTTTCCCGCCGGGCACCTTGTACTCGCATCGCTTCATCGCGTCATCTCCTGAAACGCCACTCGCGTGAGGCGTACTTTTCCCTGAACTCGCCTACAAGCTCTTCTTCGTGGGGTGATAGTTCCCCTTTCACGAGTTCAACCCCTAATGCCTTGGCGAAACCCTTCTCCATTGCCGCCCTGACCTCCTCGAAGCTCACTTTCCTGTCAAGAACCTGCCTGATGGTGGTGACCCGCTCGTTGGCCTGCTTGATGAGCTTGTCGCTGATCTTGGTGTCGCTGATCTTCAGGACGCTGAACATCTGCTTGGCATCGAAATCAACAAGTATTGTCCCATGGTGGAGCACCGCGCCGTACCGTCTGATCTGGGCGTTCCCCGATATCTTCTTGGGCCCCACGATGATGTCGTTGATGGGCTTGAAATCGGCCTTGATCCCTAAAATTGCTAACCCCTCGATGATCCCGTGGCACAGGTACCTGTACGACTCGGTGGGGTCGTCGCTGATCCTGGGGTCCTCCTCGTCCATGACGATGCTGTACGTGATCTCCCCCTCTGCGCTGTTGAGCACGGCCCCTCCGCCGCTGATCCTCCTGTTCAGGTCGATGCCGTACTTCTCCAGTGCATCCAGGTCAACCTCGTCCTCGACGCTCTGGAAGTAGCCCAGGGTGACAGCTGATGGTGTCCACCTGTAGAAACGGAGGGTATCAGGGCCTCCCTCGCCCTTTGACTTTGTGAGTACCTCGTCGGTCGCCATGTTTGTGTAGGCATCGTTGACCTTGAGGTCCAGGAAGCGCATCTTATTGGTCAATACTATCAAGAGAACGGTGGAGTCCACGTATAAAAGAATTAAATAAACTATATTTGTGGCTGTTTTTTTCTGAATCTCGTTAATATTACATAGTCAATGGCCAGTAGTATCCCTAGGAGAAGTGATATTGAGTATGGATTTCAAGGACAAGGTAGCGGTTGTAACCGGGTCTTCCCGCAGCATCGGGAGGGGTGTCGCGTTAGCCTTCGCACGAGAAGGGTGCGCTCTGGTTATCAATTACCGGAAGAGCCGGGATGAGGCGGACGAGGTCGTTAAAACCATCAAGGAGATGGGCGGGAAGGCGATAGTGGTTCAATGCGATGTCTCGAAGAGGGAGGACGTTGAGGCCATGTTCAAGGCCGTTATTGACGAGTACGGCAAGGTGGATATCCTGGTCAACAACGCGGGGATCGCCTCGGGGGGGTCAATTCTTGAGACCACCGATGAGTCATGGGATTCACAGATGGCGGTCAATCTCAAGGGCGTCTTCCTCTGCTCCCAGATAGCCGCGAGGCTCATGGTGGAGAGGAAATACGGGAAGATCGTTAACATCTCCTCGAACTCGGGGTTCGGCATTGCCATGGACGGAGAGACCAGCTACGCCGTATCAAAGGCAGGTGTGATTCAACTCACAAAGAGCTGCGCCTATGACCTGGGCCCCTACGGCATCAACGTCAACTGCGTCGCGCCTGGGGCCGTTGACACGGTGATGCTTCAGGGGAGCCGGAGCGACGAGGAGTACGCGAAGGTCCTTCAGGGAAGGATAGACCGGGCGTCTCTAGGGATATACGGTACTCCGGAGGACATCGCCAACGCGGTCCTGTTCTTCGCGAACGACAAATCCAGGTATATTACGGGGAAAATCCTTCTGGTTGACGGTGGTCGAAAGGATTTTCTATAACCCTTTTTTATTTAAATTATTGAGTTGATGCTGGAAGTAGTTCTCACTATAGATAGGAATGGTATCAAGACTTCCAGGATCAGTGAGATTATCACAAGGGTTCTCTGATATGGAGAATCTCGACAAAAAAATGCATTAAACTAATGATTAATTGCTATTTGCGATATAGATCAGTAATTAATAAAACATGCACGTTAATATTAAATACGTTCAGATAAATCGATTCTATCCAAAATGCACTTTTAAATAACTCCCGTGGACAAGAAACCTGTATCGGACGCGGGTAAGAAACAAGGTTCAAGCAAGTATGCCTCAATCATTGAAGCATTTCTTGAGTCGGAACATTAATTGGTCAAGGTGGTAGGCACGGGAAAAGACGCTGATTCCCTGCGGGTTCAACTAATCAGGGTGTGCAAACACCGTGGGATAGACTCGGTTACGATCACGGTTAGGAACAGAGAGTTGTATTTAGAGAAGGAGTGATCAGCCTTCTCGTGTGGAGGCACAATAGTCTCGATCATATTTTCACGTACTATGCAAATGGTACTAAGGATGTATATGGGTCGTTTACTACTTTGCGGTGCGTATTTTCTCTGTATAATGTCCAAATCCTTGATACTAGATCTCTCCAAAACTCCCTCCCTCCATGAAACCGTATTTTAGACACCGCCGCGGTACCTGTGGCATGAAGATCATCGCGTTAAACTCAAGCCCAAGGAAGGACTGGAACACCGCCCTGGTGCTCAAGAAGGCACTGGAGGGGGCAGCCTCGGCCGGGGCAGACACGGAGTACGTCCACCTCAACGACATCAGCTACCGGGGCTGCCAGAGCTGCTTCGCCTGCAAGACCAAGGGAGGCAAGAGCTACGGCAAGTGCGGGTTCAACGACGACCTGACCCCCGTACTCAACCGTATCGAGGAGGCTGACGCCTTCATCATGGGCTCCCCCATCTACTTCGGCGAGGTGCCCGGCATGATGCGGAACCTCATGGAACGGCTGGTCTTCCCCCGCTACGAGTACACCAAGAGCCCGCTACTGAGCCCACGCATGATCAGGAACGCCCACGTCTACACTATGAACATCAACCACGAGACCATGGAGGGCTGGCTCAAGCCCAAGTTTGACTCTATCCAGGGCATGTACGAGAGGGTCATGGGGCGGG
>JABIBQ010000054.1 GCA_018652685.1 Candidatus Bathyarchaeota archaeon | reverse complement strand
GCCGCGTCCAGGCTCACAGGATCGTTCATGCGCTGACACATAGGAACATTGTGACCATTGAGGACCATTACAACACAAAGAAGGTCAGGCTGTCCGATTGGCTCATGAGCTAGGGTTTTCAATCGACATGCTTGTTTGAGGCAGATCTGGTGGAAATGGATAATATTTTCAATGTATTCCTCATTTAGCCCTGTATGAGTTCAGTCAAGCCTTTCTCGAAAGACGAGTTGCATGATTATGGCCCACAGAGGTCCTATGGCAGGGAAGCCACCGAGGCCGCGTTCCTGCTGGGCGGCATCGGCACCGGAAATATATCAGTCGGGTCACGCGGTAACCTCAGGGACTGGGAGATCTGGAACAGATCAGCCAAGGGCCAGAAGCTACCATACTCCTTCTTCGCTGTCTCCGTAAACGATGGGTCAAATGTAATGACTAGAGTCCTGGAGAGTCAGGTCACTCCTCCATTCAAGGGATCACACGGCCTACACCCTGGCAGCGTCTCCGGGCTGCCCCGGTTCAAGGACAGCAGGTTATCATCCGAATACCCTTTCGTCAAAGTGGAATTCCTGGACGACGGCTACCCTGTACAAGTTGAGCTGGAAGCGTACACGCCTTTCATCCCGCACGAGCCTGATGACTCGGGGCTCCCTTTGGCGGTGTTCAAATACACTGTCGAGAACACAGGGGATAAGCCAGTTGATGTCTCCATCGCCGGCTCGATGCTGAATGCCGTCGGGTTCACGGGTGAAGCCGATTTCGGCTGGGTCACCCATGATTACTACGGCCAGAACGTGAACTCGCTTGTTAACCAGGATGGACTGAACGGGATACACTATTCAAGCAATAAACTGGGTGACTCCAGTCTGTTCCACGGGAGCCACGTGATCGCCACCATCGAGTCCGACGTGACCGTAAAGCCCTACTGGCACAGGAGCCGCTGGTGGGACAACCTGCGGGAGTTCTGGGACGATTTCTCAAAGGATGGAAGGCTCACCGACCTGGGGTACACTGAACCAAGCAAGATAAAGCCCGACGCCGGGAGCGTCGCGGCGTCAAAATCCATAAACCCAGGTGAGAAAAAGGATTTCACGTTCATCATAGCATGGTACTTCCCAAACCGCCTCAAGAACTGGGACCAGAGGAAGGGAGACTGCGGATCCGACTGTGGATGCCACCAGGAGGTAGCCAAGAACAGGTACTCCGTGAGGTTCTCTAACGCTTGGGACGTGGCGAAATACTACATGGACAAGAGAGAGCACCTTGAGAAGTTCTCAAGAAAGTTCAGCAAGACACTGTACGAATCAACTCTTCCCAGCTACGTGCTTGATGCAGTTGCCTCAAACATCACCGTGCTCAGGAGCAACACATGTTTCTGGCTTGAGGATGGCTCCTTCTTCGGGTACGAAGGCTGCTTTGATGACGCCGGCTGCTGTAGTGGGAATTGCACACATGTCTGGAACTATGCCCAGACACTGGCATTCCTGTTCCCGAGCCTTGAACGTAGCATGAGGGAAACCGAGTTCCTGCATGAAACCGATGAGGACGGCAAGATGAGTTTCAGGGCGTTCAACGCGTTCCCTGGGCCCATCAGCTGGGATGTGGTAGAGGCCGCCTCTGATGGTCAGTGCGGCAGTGTCATGCGCCTATACCGTGAGTGGAAGCTCAGCGGTAAGACCGAGTGGATGACAGGATTATGGCCGGGGGCCAAGCGCGCCCTTGATTACGCATGTGAGGTGTGGGACCATAACGGGGATGGCGTGCCCGAGGGCAAGCAGCATAACACGTACGATATCACCTTCTACGGACCAAACCCGTTGAGCGGGATATTATTTCTGGCCGCCCTCAAGAGTGGTTACATGTTAGGGGAGGCCGCTGGGGATCATGAGTCAGCCGAGAAATACCTATCCCTCTACGAGAAGGGTAGGGTGAATCTGGACAAGACTCTTTGGAATGGCGAGTACTACGTTCAGAATCTGGAGGACGTGAACGAGCATAAGTACCAACACGGAGTAGGGTGCCTGAGTGACCAGTTGTTGGGCCAGATCAACTCGCACTTGATGGGGGTCGGGTACATGCTTCCGCCTGAGCATGTCCGCGATGCGGTGCTCAGCGTCTACAAGCATAACTTCAAGACAGACTTCAACGACCACGACAATACCCAGAGGACATATGTGCTAAACGACGAGATGGGGCTGCTGGCATGTACTTGGCCCAACGGGGGCAGGCCTGATTACCCGTTCGTCTACAGCCACGAGGTCTGGCCCGGCATCGAGTACCACGTCGCAGCCCACTTGATATGGGAGGGCCATGTCGACGAGGGTTTGACGATCGTCAAGGCCGTCCGCGACAGGCAGGACGGAGTCAAGCGGAGTCCATGGAACGAGGTGGAGTGCGGCCACCACTATTCACGTAGCATGGCGAGCTGGGGAGTGTTGCTCTCTCTTAGCGGATTCAAGTTCGACATGACCAAGAGTGAGGTCGAGTTTGCTCCAAGGATCAACAAGGAGGATTTCAGCTCTTTCTGGAGCACCGGAACTGCATGGGGTGTTTACACTCAGAAACTGGTTGACGGTAAACTCGTAAAGGAAACCAAAGTCCTCCATGGCTCCCTCTAGTCCCCCTATTTAATCGTAGTTTTTCTTTTCCATTTAATCTAATACGGAGAATTGATCTTATATCGTCACTTGAGTACTTCTTCCCGTGCATTAGATTGAGCGAGGAATCACAAAAAGACCGGATTCTCAGGGTAATAGATGAGATGGGCCTGAAGCCATCCGAGGTCGAGTTGCTGGAGGACTGCGAGATGGTGACGAACCTAGTAATCGGTAAGGTACTGGAGATGATGGATAGCCCGGAGATGAGGGAGGATGTGCTCTGGCTCCAGGCACAGCACATCAAGCCCAACAACAAGAGGTGGAGGAACATTGTCGAGCTCACTGAGGAACTATGGAAGAAGGTGGGTGGCGGTGACAGGGTTAAGAGGTATCATAGCATTGAGGCCGCGTGCAGGGAGATATCTGAAGAGGATATCCAGTCAATCGCTGACCCCGAGGTCAGGGAGACCGTGAACAAGATCAGGCACATACACGACAACCCGCTGATACGGATCACCAAGATCGCGTCAAAGTGCTACCATGAATAAAATAGGCTGAATCAGTGTTTTTTCAACTGATCCAGCGGCGGCTTCACGCCAGTAGGTATCGGGGACTTGTACAACCTCCCGTCCATCTGCCGTTCCCACTCTGCTTTCGCTTCCTTGACTAGCTCTGGATTGCTGAGCAGGTCAATGACAGTACTCGCCATCACCTTTGTGGCGAAGACAGTGGACTTGTGGCCGATGCTGGTCCCGTTTGAGGCCGTATTCTGCCAGCTGTGCCCTGCTGCGCTGACAATTGTGTAGACCGTCCTGAACTGGACCGTGGGGAGGTTCCATGCCACCTCTGCAACGTCACTGCTACCTCCGCCTTTTGTACCTGCTCCAACGGGGTCGTATATCGTCGTGTTCAGGTTCACCCCTGCAAGCTCATTGGCATCGGGCAATGGGCTCTTCATTCGCCCGATCCTCTTCTTCTCCTCTGGGATGCTCTTGGCCAGCTCAGCCGCGAATGTCTCCTCTTCCTCCGTGTACGTGGGTGCGCCTATCGCCCTCATGTTGGCGATGGCAGTCTCGGCAAGTACACGGTTCTCCATCCCGTTATGGGCTCCGCTGAGGAATGTGACTTTGTGGGTCGTGCCCACCATCTTGTCGGCACCGTCTGCCATGTCAAGGAGCCTCTGGTAGTACATGTCAACCAGCTCCCTCTCGGGTGCCCTGACATAGTACCAGCTCCTGGCGTAGGGTGGGACGACATTTGGTTCATGACCACCATCTTCCACCACGTAATGTATGCGGGTCTCCTGCACAACGTGCTCCCTCATGTAGTTGACGCCGATGTTCATGAGCTCAACCGCGTCCATGGCGCTTACACCCATCTCCGGGCTCCCCGCCGCATGGCTGGCGGCACCGAAAAACTCGAATTTGACACTGTTCATGGCGTTGCCGCTCCTGAGTGTCGCGCCGTTGAATGTGCTAGGGTGGTGTCCGATACAGGCGTCAAGGCCGTCGAATACTCCGTCACGGACCATGTACACTTTGCCCACCAGTGTCTCCTCGGCAGGGCAGCCGAATACCTTGATGGTTCCCTTGACCAGTCCCTGGTCCATTGCAGTTTTGACAGCTAATGCCCCTCCCAAGGCCGTGGTTGCGTACCCGTTGTGGCCACAACCGTGTCCCGCTCCTCCTTCAACAAGCGGGTCCTCTGTTGGGACTGGCTTGTTGCTGATTCCTGGTAACGCGTCAAGTTCTCCCATAATCCCGATTATCGGCTTTCCCTCGCCATATGTAGCAACGAACGCGCTGGGCATCCCTGCGACTCCCTTCTCGACCTTGAACCCCCTCTTCTCAAGGATGTCTGTAAGTATCTTTGCCGTTTTGATCTCCTGAAGCCCAACCTCGGCCAGCTCCCATATCTCCTGATGGATATCAACCAGATTTTTCTCGTTCTCTTTCACCCAATCAAGTGCGACCTTTTTTGCGTCTGACAATTAAACCACGATAGTAGTCTGACTTGTGTAATGTTAACACTATCGCCAATCTAACAATTAAATATCAAATTAAAATATGGAGATTGGACCATTTCTTAAATTGAGATTGTGAACTGGGGCATAACTACGCCATCGTTTTACGCTCGAAACCCTCTCCCAACTTGTTCCAACAATAAACGTAAAATTAATGTTAGTTCCTAAATTTGGTAACGTCGATGATTAACATGGTAGATAACGAAAAGTCAACCTGGGGCAAGCTCATGAGCGGCAGTCTTCTCCTAATGGTACTAACCCACATGCTGGTACACGCCGCAGGAAACATGCGCACAACCCTCTTCCCCGTCCTCAAGGAAGAGTTTGCCCTCACAAACCCTCAGATCGGCCTCATAGTGGCCATCCCCAGCCTCTGTCAACTCCTCCTCAGTGTTCCCAGCGGGATGGTCTCTGACAGGTTTGGCCCCAAGAAGCTGATCGCCGCAAGCATACTGATAGCCGCAGTTGGTGCCCTGCTGGGGAGCGTTTCCTCTACCCCCTGGATGTTCATCGTCGCTTCCACACTCCTCACATTCAACTCTACCCTCTACCATCCCCCCGCACAGAGTTACGTCTCAGACATCACAAGTCCACGGGACCGATCCAGGGCCCTCGGTATTTGGCACAGCGGAGGTACAACTGGGGTTAGCCTTGGGCCCCTTAGCATTTCAATCCTAATGGGGATCTTCGCCTTCAACTGGAGGCAGATATACGGCTTCTGGGTAATCCCCATCCTGTTGGGCCTTGTAGCTCTCTACTTCGTAAAGCCCACCTCAGAGATTGTTGAGAAGGAAGAGAGGGAGAAATGGGAAGAGACTGAGATAGTGGACACCCTATTCAACTCAAACATGATATTCCTCCTCCTATCCGGTACGGTGAGGCGTTTCGGCGGAGGTCTTACCACGGGTTTCCTGAGCATCTGGCTTGCCGAGGCACAGGGATGGAACATCGGCCAAATCGGGATAATGCTGGGGATCAGTTCCCTCATAGGTATCATCGCAAGCCCCCTCGGAGGGGAGCTTGCATCCAGGTACGGGGAGAAGAGATGGTTTTCTGGCACACTACTAGGGTCCTACCTCTTCTTCGCCCTTGCTTTCTTCGTCAAGGGGTTCTGGCCCTTCTTTATCCTCTTTGTCACTCACAGGTTCTTCGGTATCCTGGGTATGCCCGCCGGCATGACGCTCACAGCCCGTTTCTCACCACAAAAGCAGAGGGGCGTCGGGTTCGCCCTTTCTTCTATCCCCATGAACGTGGTGATGCCCATCGCTGCTTTAGTAGCCGCCTATATCGCGGACACTTTTGGTCTCTACTATATATTCTTGACAACCACGGTAATATACTTCATTGGTTTCGCCATCTTCCAATTCGGAGTCCGGATAGTAGACTAGTGTTTGATTGGTATAGTTTCACGTCCTCGTTTTGGACATATTCGACAAAAATGTGCGTGAGTTACACATTTGCTATTTTTAAAGCGTCATTGAGTTCATCAGGGTGATAACCTGAGATCACCACTGTATCATCAATAATTGAAACTGGGAATCCGACTGGAATAGTCATGCTGACTAGGGTATCAAAGATTTCTCTTCTATCTTCCTCTGAAACCGTAACTACGTCAACATACTCGAAAGCGATGTCGTGTTCAATTAGGTACTCCTTCGTCATTTTACACCTCTTCCATAAGGTCAGTGTAAAGAGGAGAACGTGGTTATTCCTGTTTTTTCCCTCAACTTTGATAGTATTCATTGTCGTGCATGCATATGCTATCTCCGTCTCTGTGTGGCATTATAAACCGTCAGTAACCCTATCCCGATAATGATTACAGGCCACAGGTTGTCAAACCTGGCCCATGAATACGTTTTCTCGAGAAGAGAACTCAGGCCAACCAAAATAATGATAACTCCAAACACAAGGGGTCCTGTTGACCTGTCGCGGCTCCCAAAGCACTCATCATCCATGTGTCGTCCCTCCATTCTTCGGCCAAACCTTTCAGCCTTCTCCCCGAACTCCTCGGCCCGAACCTCGATTTCCTCTTCCCAGTTTCTACTATGTCGTTGAGTTGTTTTCAGAGGTTCTCCACATTTAGTGCAGTGAGCCGCGTCATCATCATTTTGAGTTCCACATTTTGCACAATATACCATTAGGTCAATTCTCCTAAACGATTTAGCCTATATTATCAGTATATAAAATATTATTCCTCCATTTTCATATTGAAGTTGGAACAAAGATTTTGACTCTATTTGAATTTAGTTTTGAAACGAATTGACAATGCATGGCTAAATATGATTTAAAAATTAGTTTGTGGTGGACTGGGGGGGAATTGAACCCCCGACCTCTTGATTGCCAACCAAGCATTCTACCACTGAACCACCAGCCCGGGCAAACCTTTGATGCGTCTATCTATTTCTTAAACCTTTCCTAGTCGGGTACTAGTGCTACTTGACCCTGGCTGCTAAGGTTCTACCCAGCGCCTTACAGGCGTCAAGTGTCTTATGCCCGGGTGCCCCGCTTGACTCCACGGTCTCGCCTACCACATCGCCTAGCCTACTGAACAGTTTCTCGAAGGGCTCCTTCGCCTTTCCCCCACCTCCGTGGCTCAGGAAGAGCCCTACGGGCTTCCCGGATATGCCCTCTACGCCGTTCCTCTCGGCGATGTAGATGTCATCCATGAAAGTTTTCAGGGTCCCAGCCATATAGCTGAAATAGTCGGGTGTCCCCACGGCGATGCAGTCGTAATCCGGGACCTTTGTTACGTCAAACCGTTTTTCGTTTGTGTTCCAGATTGTCGCCCCATTCCCGAAACCCTCAGCGACGGCTTCCGCCATCATTCCCGTATTCCCATGTTGCTGCGAGTGGTAGATAATCAGTGCCTTCATCTCATTCACCTATACAGGTAACCCCTCGGTACTGAGCCGAGATAAAGTTTTACACTACTCCTAGAATGATCCCCCGCGTCGAGACAAAGCCATGGTGTATGCGACATGACGGATAACTCATTGAATGTTCTTTAATTATTTTGTTTTTTTGGAAAACTATATAATGAGCAAATCAATTCTTGGCGTGGTATGAAAGTTAGCGTCGTGATTCCTGCACTGAACGAAGAGGGAATGATCGAGGAGTGCCTAAACTCGATACGACAGCAAGACGTGCCAGTCGAGCTTATTCTAATCGACAACGGTAGCATAGACAAGACCCCGGAGATAGCCGAGAGGATAGCTGACCATGTCCACATCAAACCAGGTCTAACTCTCGCAGAGATGAGGGACTTTGGCGCACGAGTGGCGATGGGCGATATCATCGCGACCACTGACGCCGACTGTATAGCTCCATCTAACTGGCTATCAAGCCTCATCAAGCCATTCGATGACCCAAAAATCGTGGCCGTTGGAGGCGTCATCAGGCCGCTAAACGTGAACCATTTCAGCAGTTTTTACTGCCTGCTCTCAAGCATTATGCAGAGCATGTTCGGGTTCTTCCAGGGCGCCAACATGGCGTACAGGAAGGACGCATTCCTAAGATCACCAGGTTACGCATCGGCCAAGCGGGCTGAGGACTGGAACCTATCCTGGCATATCAGGAAGCAGGGCAAGACCAAGTATGTGCGGAAGGCCATCACGCGGACCGAGATACCTTTGGACAGGCAGATGGAGTATCCAAGTGGAATTCTGAGCTCAGTCCTCTCCATAATTGGTTTCATACTGAACATACCCATGCTTATGGGAATAGGTGCGGGCTTTGTGGGGGGCGAGATGTTCACTTTCCTATACAGACACAAATCAAACCTGAGGAGGAGTCACATAGCACTGATGGCCATTGCCGTTCTGTACGCCTCACAGAGGTTCATGGACGCTCTGAGCTTCAACCTCAGCGTCGGCTTTCTTTTTGGTATCTTCGGCTTTTACGTCATCAACGATGACCTCAGGCAGGGCATCGAGGATCTGAAACTCTACAAGATCAAAAAGAACCGGGATCACGGGATCACCGGTATGATCAAACTCCAGATCATAAAGCTCCTGGAAATATAGCTATGCCATTCTCTGTCAAGTTCACTGCGAGGGGGCACCCCAACGTAAAGTCAACCCACAAAACTACGTTCATGACCACCACTGAGGATGAGCTGTCAACCCGCGGCGACTGCATCATCGTGGTTGGGGCCGGGATGGGGCTCAAGGACATTCCCGACGAGGTAAAGAGACTGGCTCGTGAGTATGATACGCGAATCACATTCAGGCTGACCGTTGATGACTTAGTCTTTGAAGCACAGGGATACGGACATCCTCATTTGGGGTACACGGATCCCATTGACATGGTGGCAAGGAGGAGTAGCTTCACATGCGGCAGGACATTGATGATTGGCTCGGACAAGACCTCCGTTGACATACCTGAAGCCGTGGTTATTGCTTTGAAGAACTCAGATGCAGTTGTCCAAGTTGAGATAGTTTACGAAAAATAGCCCAAAATACTCGTTACGTCGATTCTGAAACTTTAAACAAACGTGTCAATAAACACGGTCACCATTTTCAACTTCAATCGATGGATTAAGAAGGGTTTAAACTCACGCGGTAACTGGTATAGCATTCTACACCGGTGAAAAAATGACGCCAAAGCTCACAGTGCAGGAACTCAAGGGTCTTTCTTCAAAGATTCGGGCCAACATCCTACGTTTGATCCACGACGCAAAATCAGGGCACCCCGGTGGTAGCCTCAGTAGCGTCGAGATCATGGTATCGTTATATTTCAACATCATGAACAGAGACCCTGAAGACCCAGGGCGTGACCGTTTCATCCTCAGCAAGGGACACGTTGCACCCCTACTATACTCTGTTCTAATGGAGGCAGGCTACATACCCCAGTCCACGGACAACCTGAGGAAGTATGGGGGGATCCTCCAGGGGCACCCCGACGCAATGAAGACGAAGGGAGTAGAGATATCAAGCGGGAGCCTAGGCAACGGATTATCCGTAGCAGCAGGACTAGCCGCAGCCGCCAAGATCGATGGCAAGAAGACCCGTGTCTACTGCCTCCTAGGAGACGGCGAGTGCGACGAGGGACTTGTATGGGAGGCGGCCATGATAGCTCCGCATCGCAAGCTGGATAACCTGACCGCCATTGTTGACAGGAACATGCTTCAGATCGACGGCTGCACCGAGGACGTAGTGTGCCTTGAGCCCTTCGCGGACAAGTGGAGAGCGTTCAACTGGAACGTGATAGAAGTAGACGGGCACAGCTATGATGAGCTGCTGGCGGCGTTCAAGAAAGCGGATGAGTCAGAGGACATACCCACCATGATCATAGCGAACACCGTGAAGGGAAAGGGGGTCAGCTTTATGGAGAACGTGGCAGGGTTCCACGGTAAGGCACCATCAACGGAGCAACTGCATCAGGCACTATCCGAGCTCGGGGAGGCCTCTCAATGATATCCACAAGGAACGCTTACGGCGATTGGCTCGCCGAGAACGGCGAAAACAAGGATATTGTTGTCGTGGACGCGGACCTATCGGCGTCAACAAAGACAAATCAATTTGCTGCAAAATACCCCGGACGATTCTTCGACGTGGGTGCTGCTGAGCAGAACCTCATAGCTTTCTCATCGGGCTTGTCCCTGGGAGGAAAGAGGGTGTTCGCGTCTAGCTTCTCATACTTTGAGACCGCTAGGGCGTGGGACCAGATAAGAAATCTACTTGCACACGACAAGCTCAACGTGGCCATGATATCATCCCATGGTGGCCTGAGCTGCGCATCGGATGGTCCAAGCCATCAGGCACTGGAGGAGCTGGCCATCATGAGGGTTCTACCCAACATGCAGGTAATTCTTCCATGTGACGCAGAGGAGACAAAGAACGCGCTGGATGCCATCATGAAGGGACATGGGCCCTTCTATATGAGGCTCAGACGTGAGAATGAGCACATTCTGGAGAAGAACTATGATTTCAAGCTGGGAAAGGCCGAGGTTATGAGGGAAGGATCAGACGTATCAATGGTCACCACCGGCGCAATGGTATATTTCACATTACAGGCAGCTGAGGCACTGGCCTCCCAGGGCGTTGACGCGGAGGTCATCAGCGTGCACACGATCAAGCCATTCGACGAGGCGGCGATAATCAAGTCAGCGAAAAAGACGGGTGCGGTGCTCACAGTTGAGCAGCACCAGGTAGCAGGAGGACTTGGCGGTTTGGTAGCCGAGACCCTCTCGGAGAGCTACCCTACTTTGATGAATAGGATGGGCGTACAGGACTCGTTCAGCGAGACCGCGAGGACTTACAACGAGCTGCTGGTACACCACAAATTGACATCACCTGACATAACGGCAGCCGCACAAACGTTAATAGAAAAAGCAAAGTTCGCGGCCAAATAGGTCAAGGTTAAAACCTAGCCTGTTTATAGTCGGGGAATAAATACCCCAATTCCTTTCCTATACCTGTTTCAAGAAGGTATTTTCATGGTCCAAGACAAAGGTGAGGGTTATTTCTCGAAGATGAAGGGCACTGGCAAGAGCCCTGAACGTGTGGGATGGTTTGAGGTTGCCATATCCTGGATTGGCGCCTTCCTTGGGATCTCCATAGTTTCCTATCTCAACTACAACGTCCTGAATAAGACGGACCTAGTTATGATGATAGGCTCATTCGGCGCATCGGCCGTCCTGATCTATGGTGCGGTCAAGAGCCCATTGGCGCAACCGAGGAACTTCGTGGGAGGCCACATCGTCTCGGCCCTAGTCGGGGTCTCATTCTACAAACTTATTTCCCAGCCCTGGCTAGCGTCCTCCCTTGCCGTCGCCACGGCCATCGCGGTGATGCACCTTACAAAGACTCTTCACCCACCTGGAGGAGCAACGGCGCTGATAGCAGTGATCGGAAGCGATAATATCCATGCGCTCGGCTATATGTACGTCATCACCCCCGTGGCGCTGGGTGCCATAATCCTGCTTGTCGTCTCCCTCATCGTGAACAACATCCCGAATGGCAGAAGATACCCTGTTTTCTGGTGGTAGTCGGGTTTGGATACATTTTAGTATCGGGGGTCCACCTCTGTTTTGAACCGTATTGAGGAAAAACCGGAGTATACTTACTTTTATCCTCATATCCGTGCTCCTCGTGCCACTTGTCAGCGCGGCTGATACGACCAACTATTTCTACAGGCTGGATTATACATTCGAGAACATGGGGGACGAGGACTTCCCCCTTGAGCAGGAGGATTATACGCTCCCTCTCTTCCTCAACAACACGTGGCAGTCTGTCACTATCCTGAACAGATCAGGCGATTTCACAAGGGCAGTCATCGATCTCGATGGGAACCTGGGGATCATTATGGACGTCGACGACATTCTCGCCCCCGGCGAATCTCTGTCTTTTGGCATCGAGTACCTGATAGAGTCTAAACCCCAGGAGAGACCGTCATTTAGCATGGCTGAGGCAGAGGGATTCAATGAGATCCCCCCTGACCTGGTCTCAGAGTACACTGGCCACACCGAGAGCTTCACTGTCGACGACCCGACAATAACCGATGTAGCCAAGAGGGCGGCGAAGGGGGATGAGACCGTCCTGGGAACTGTGGCGAACCTCCTGGATTATGTTACCCAGAACACCACGTACTGCAACTTCGAGACCCCTCGATATCCCCTTGACACTCTCAGCGACAGCCTGGGGGATTGTGACGACCAGTCAATCCTGCTGATATCAATGGCCAGGAGCCTTGGGATACCAGCGTACCTCAAGGTGGGCGTCATCATCCACCCAAACATCGTTGACTCCGACACCTCGTGGGAGGGGCACCTAGAGAACGATGCCGACGGTATCGGCTGGCATGGTTGGGTCATGATATACATCCCGCCTTGGGGCTGGGTCCCAGTGGACTTGACGCTGATAGACGAGGACACAGGTCTTGATTACATTATCAACTCCCCAGAGTATGACCCCAACATCATCGAGGCGCTGAACGTCTCAGAGCAGGCTTACATCGGGGACACAGTGATCACACGCGAGCGGATAATCGCCAGTGACCTCCACGTGACTATTATCGATGAGGCGGGTGAGGTCTACAGAAACGGGCTGGGAGCCGAGACATACCTGATACTTGTTATAGGCTCCGCGCTTGCGGTCGCTATCTTCATGATGTTCAGGGCATCGGCCCGCGATCAATGAGCATATACTGACCTTAGCTTCTCTGGCACCGCATCAGGGACACATTTTCTTAGGTTCTTAAGCGCCCTCGCCTGCTCGCTGCCCTTGATACTTGATGACTGGATACCGGCCCTGAGGACCTCCACGGCCTTGTCCATGCTCCTCCTATCAACTGGGAACGGTACGCCGTCCTTCCCACCGAACGCGAAATTGAACTTCACAGGGTCCCTCCAGCTGGCCCTGTTGCCGTAAATGAGCTCAGCCACTAGGGCGAGCCCCCTCACCGTCCCAGGCCCGATCCCCCTCATGCTGACAAGTTCCTCGAATGTCCTTGGCTGGAACTCGTAAGCCGCCCTGACTGCGTCCCAGTTCACCGACCTGGGCATCTCAATGACGCTGCTCTGGATCCCAGACCAGGTGTCCATTCTTGACTGGTTGTCCGGCACCTGCCTCACCATCTGCCTCCTGAGCTTCATCGGGTTATCCCTGACCAGGTCGACGCAAGTCTTCTGGCTCTCCACGCTCTCGTTGTGGGTCATGTTGAGTGCCTCGTCCAGTCTGGACTTGCAGAGTATGTCCTGTTTTGGGTCCCTTGTGAACTGTCTGTGGTCCAAGCCCCAGTGGTAACGCCTTGCGTTTGCCCTCTCCTCGTTGATTCCCTGCTGTATGACAATCCACTCGGCGTTCTCTGTAAATATGAAGCAATGGTGGTAAAGCTGGTAGCTGTCCTGGATGAGACTGTTGTCAGTCTTGGCACTCATTCTGCTTGCGTAGACCATTCCCTCTGTCTTGTAGTCGCTGATGTTGAAGACCTGGCTCATCTCCTTGATCTCCTTTGGCGTCCTGAGGCTGACCCTGCCCTTGCCTCCGCACACCGTGACCCCCAGGTTTGGCCTGTCCATGGCCACCTTGAGGGCACCGCAAGTCACCGTGGTGGTCCCGCTGCTGTGCCAGTCATAACCCAGGACGCAGCTGAGAGACTGGAAGAACCATGGGTCACTCAGATGCTCAAGAAGCCCCCGCGGTCCGAACTCGTCCAGCATTATGTCCACTATGCACTCGCTGAGGCTCACCATGCGGCTGAACAACCATCTGGGTGCCTTGCCACCATGAAGAGGAAGCATGGCTGAACCTGTGTGACCCATGTGGTTGCTGTCGGATTACACGTTAAAACCGTTGGCTAGCTCGTTGAACCGGAGAGAAAGGTAAAACTGGTCACCCTATCAGGTGACCGTGCCTGTCAACTTCCTGTTTCCTGACGCGGGTGCTGCTGATGGGCTTGCCGTCATCAGCCAACACCATGGTGATGACGAAGATGAGCAGTGGCTTCTTCCCCCTCTCAACCCTCATCTTGTTGATAACCTCGGCTCCCACCTCAGTTTCCTCGCTAACCACTATGCCCTCAAGGTCATCGCTGTCGATTGTGGGTCCGAACGGGTCGTTGAGTGGTACAATAATCGATCTCTCAAGGAAACCCCTTTCGTCAAGGAACTTTTTTACGTCCCTGAGTCTGTTCTCGTAGCTCTCAACATCGTGCTTCTTCTTCATGGATGCGACGAACTCGTCAGATGTGATGCCCACGATGGCCTTCTCGCCGGCGTTGAATGTCTCCTCAAGCAGGAACCAGTGGCCTTTGTGCATAACATCGAATGTTCCACCCACTGAAATCAAGCCAAGCCTGTTTTCTCCCACGGTTCCAGCCTCGAACGCTGTATCGAACTGTTGATGACAATTAAGTTTTACCTCGACAAAATAAAAGAAAATGGGGAAGTTTAGCCCGAGACGAAGCATGTTACAGTCGATCTGATTCCATCGATCAGTCGTATCGTGTCAATGACAATGTTCTGGAGATCAGAGGTGTCGGCTGCCTCGATCATCACATAGGCGTCGTAAGGGCCGTATAGAAAGTTTGAATCAATGACGCCCTCGGTCTTCCTGATGTCCTCGATAACCCCCGGGCCGACGTTTGGCTCAAGGGTCAGCAGGACCAGTGCCTTGTCCATTTCGACCACTTAACCATCAACATGCGTCGAATATATGCATGACCTGACTCGAAATCATTAAATCCCATGTTACCTCACCCTTAACAACCCGAGGAAAACCAAATGGCCTCCGAATTATCAAGCAGAATATCAGGATTTTACAAGAAACCCGTTGATGAACGCATAAAGATCGTAGCAGAGAGAGTCGGGCTGTCAGAGGAGGAGATAGCCACGCTCAAATCAAGTGGTGGTCTATCTATCGAGGCAGCCGACAGGATGACGGAGAACGTCGTCGGCAGCATAGCGTACCCATTCAGCGTAGCAGTGAACTTCAGGGTCAACGACAAGGATTATCTCGTCCCCATGGCGGGAGAGGAGCCCAGCGTCGTGGCAGCTGCTAGCAACATGGCCCGCAAGATGAGGGAGGGTGTGGGTGTAGTAGCCACAACAACCGACCCAATCATGATCGGTCAGATCCAGATTCTTGAGATCCCCGACATGAACAAGGCCATCAAGGCCGTCAAGGACAGCAAGGACAAGCTACTGGCCGCGGCAAACGAGCTTGACCCAGTGCTGGTCAAGTTCGGCGGAGGGGCAAAGGACATCGAGCTCAGGCCCCTTGAGACCGAGATCGGACCAATGCTTATCGTCCACCTACTCGTTGATTGCAGGGACGCAATGGGCGCAAACGCCGTCAACACCATGGCGGAGGCGCTCGCGCCAACTATTGGGGAGCTCACCGGCGGAAGACCACTTCTGAGGATAATCAGCAATCTGGCCGACAAGAGGCTGATCACAGTAAAATGCATAGTCAAGGCGGATGACATCGGAGGCCCAGAGGCCGTTGACAACATCATCGCGGCTTGGGCTTTCGCTGATGCGGATCCGTACAGGGCATCAACCCACAACAAGGGCATCATGAACGGCATCGCGGCCGTCGCGCTGGCATTCGCACAGGACCACAGGGCCATCGAAGCCGGTGCACACGCGTACGCCGTCAAGGATGGGCGTTACAAGAGTATGAGCAGGTGGGGAAAGGACGCCGAGGGAAACCTGACAGGCGAGATGACCCTGCCGATGGCGGTTGGCCTAGTAGGCGGGGCGACAAGGACCCACCCAATGGCACAGGTTGCTCGAAAGATCCTAGGGGTAAATCAGGCAGTTGATCTTGGAATGGTTATGTGTGCCGTTGGACTGGCGCAGAATCTGGGTGCGCTCAGGGCATTGACACAGGAGGGAATCCAGCAGGGCCACATGAGGCTCCATGCTAGGAACCTAGTGGTCATGGCTGGTGCGTCCGGTGACATGATCAACACAGCTGTAGCGGCCCTCGTTGAGTCAGGTGAGATCCGGTTCCCCAAGGCCCAAGAGATAGTTAAGAAACTCCAGGGATAGGGCATCTTGACAATCGAGATCGACGATGCAGGCACCGGGGACATCCTCTACGGGACAGTCATAGGGGCTTACCGTCCAGAAGACGACCATTTTATCTACGACATGATAGCCGTGAAGTACTTCCAGATGCCACTCTACAAGAATAAGACACACCTTGTGGAGGCGAAACGGATTGCCGTCGAGCTGATCGAGCGCCTCGAACTTAGGGAAGACGAGAAGATCATAATATGCACCGGGGACGTGCTCAACGTCGCCACAGAGGCACTCCTTGAGATATACGGTGAGGACGTTGTAGAGCGGGGAAAGATTGAGGGACGGGGACAGCATCTTGTTGAACTTGCTTTCACAAACGAGCTCAGGAACATAGGTTACGAGCCCCTTGCGGAGCGCACAGAAAAATGGGGCAAGAACTTTTGGCACATGTACAAGTGGATCAACAAGAAGCCGAAGAAGAGGCTTAAGTTCGCCAAATCAGCTTTCCCCAACCTGAAAAAATATCCACTTTTCAAATAACCAATTTTTTATTCCATCGGGTTCAACATAACCTGATAACCTTGAAGCCCTGGCTGTTGAACATTCTGGCATGCCCCATTGACAAGCATCACCCCCTTGAGGCTTACTTCTACTCATGGGAAACCCCAGCTGACGAATTGGCAAAGATTAACAGTGACGCCGGCAATCCAAACGCCGTCTTCAAGAAGCAGTACGGACACCTAGCGAAACAAATAGCAGACGATACAATCAGCCTAGACGCACTGAAAGAGATCAGGGATCAGACGGACTCAATGCCCACCGCTGAACTCTACATTGATGTCAATAAGTTCATCGAGAGGTTGGTCCTTGAGGACTACAAATCAGAGGAGAAGCTCCTGTCAAGGTACCCAGAGGGCTTAGACATACTCTACCGGTACCTAAACCTCGTTGAGGTTGAGGAAGGACTGATCAGGTGCCCTAAGTGTGACCGGTGGTATCCAATCGGCAGCGCTGTGGAGACCATCCCCGAATTGATGCCTGATGACCTGCGCGAGGAGGAAAGAGACATGGAGTTCCTCAAGAAATGGGAATCCAAGCTCCCCGATGAGGTCAAGACAAAAGGCAAGCCATTCAGCCTGTGATTGTCACAGTCACTTTCTCATTATGTCCTCCTGCCTCTCCCGATAATCGTATAAGGGAATTAACCCATAGCTTGAACGATATAAATGAAGTTCAATCGATACGTTTCGTGCATCGACACCCACTGCAGCGGGGAGTCGACTCGTATCCTCGTGGGTGGTGTGCCCAAGCTCAAGGGCAAGACCATGCAGGAGAAACAAAAGTACTTCCAGAAACACTACGACCACCTCGTCGGAACCATGCTACAGGAGCCAAGAGGCTTCAGCGGGATGCTGGGCAGCGTCCTCACTGAGCCATGCCACCCTGACGCGGACATCGGCGTCATCTACCTCTGGACGGGAGGGTACTTCAGCGCGTGCGGTGACAGCACGTACAGCTGCTCGGCCGCGCTGGTCAACACGGGCATGGTAGAGGTCACCGAGCCCTTCACCCACATCACCTTTGACACCGTCACCGGGCTGGTCAAGACCAAGGTGGAGGTCGAAAACGGCAACGCCAAGCGCATATACATGGAGGGCGTGCCCAGCTTCTACTGGAAGACCATGAAGTTTGACATCCCTGATGTCGGTGAAGTAGAGGCGGACATCGCATACGGCGGGCTCTGGGACGCATTCATCGACGCCGACAGTATCGGCCTCAAGCCAACCCTGGAGAACAAGGACCGCTGGATCCCACTGGGTTGGAAGATCAGGAACTATATCGCTGACCAGATCAAGGTGGACCACCCCGAGTACCCGGAGCTGAATATACTGGACCTGGTCACATTCTACACAAAGCCAAGTAAGGACGAGTACACCAGCAGGCACTGGAACGTGTTCGGCCCCAAGCAGACGTGCAGGAGCCCGGCGGGGACATGCACAAACGCTAGGATGGCTGCAATGTATGGAAAGGGTGAGATCAAGCCAGGCGACGAGGTAAAGTTCGAGTCAACCATCAGCACCGTGATGGTGGGCAAGATTGCTAAGGAGAAGAAGGTGGGCAAATACGACGCCATCGTCCCGGATGTTATGGCGACGGCCTACGTGACGGGCTTCATGCAGGTAGTCATCGACCCCGATGACCCGCTGAAGGACGGCTTCCTCCTATAATCTCCCCTATCTTATCGTACTCATCCAGTGTTTTCTCGGCTTTTATCATTAAATCGTAGCTGTTTGAAGCCCAGTTCCTCCTGTCCGACATGCGTATAATGAAGTCGTTCTTCATCAGGTCGTCGATTAGCCTGTTGTTTTTTCTCTCGGCGTTGATCCCTTCGCCTCATTTGATAGAATCCAGTAGTCTCATTGATCTGGTGTACTTTGTCTCTACTTCCACATAAATTCCCAGTTGCTCAACTGGAATAAGTGCGCTGTTTCATTGAGTCAACCCGTTCGGGAGGAAATATCGATTACATCTTACAAGCACTCCGTTGCTGAATGTTATATATACGAAGAAATCCTGTTCTTGGGAGAGTGTTCCAAGTATGCCAAAAGAAGAGATAAGGTTGAACGCTGGGGACCCCGACGTCGAGGCCCCACAGTACGCTATCAATACAGCTTTGAAAGCCATAATCGACGGTGGGCCAAACACCCACTACCCGCACTACACCAATATCCCGGACCAGTTCAACGAGGCAGTTGTTGACTACTACGAGAAGGTCACAGGCGTCAGGTACGAGACGAAGAACGTGCTACCCGCAGCAGGAAGCAGTGCTGCACTGTACACGGCTTTGGCCGCTGTCCTTGAGAAGGGCGACGAGGTCGTTCTGTTCAAGCCCTATTACATGGGCCACACCCGGATATTCGAGGGGATGGGAGTCAAGGTCAACATGGTCCCGCTGAAAAAGGAGCTGGGGTTCCACCCTGATCCTGAGGATATCAAGGCTGCTGTCACGCCAAAGACAAAGGCGATCCTCGTGTGTAACCCAGCCAACCCCACGGGGACAGTTTTCACCGAGGCCGAGTGCAAGGTGATAGGCGACGTATCGGTCGACCACGACCTTGGCATATTCGCGGACGAGATCTACCTCCACTTCGTTTACGACAAGAAATTTGTGTCCATCGCGAGCCTCAGCGAGGCGTACAAGGAGAGAACAATCAACATCATGAGCTTCAGCAAGACGTTCAGCATGACCGGGTGGAGACTGGGTTACGACATAGTCCCAGAAAAATACCTTGAGAAGGCAAAACTCATCGCAGGGCTTACGGCCCCGAGGCCAGCCACATTCGTTTTCAAGGCCGGGATATCCTGCCTGAGAGGCGACTTCAAGTATGTTGACGAGAGGCATGCAGTGTACAAGGGTAGGAGGGACTACTTCTGCAAGGCAGTGGACGACCTGGGGTGGCCGTGCCACATGTTTGAGGGCGCATTCTACGCGTGGTTCGATGTCACGAGCACGGGTCTAGGCTCCCAGGAGTTCCTGAAGAAGCTCCACGCGGACCAGAACCTGCTTCTGAGCCCAGGAGATAGGTTTGGAGCCGACGGTTACATCCGCGTGCCCCTAATCAGGCCGGTCCCAGTCCTCAAAGACGTGGTTAGGCGGCTCAAAGAGTTCAAATCTGGACTCTAAACTCCCCTATTTTATACTATTACATCTCTTATTCCCTGATACAATTTGGCAAAACCATTCATCATTGGGACATTCAACTCAGGCGAGTTCCTCCACGCAGGACAGAAGATACTGAATGAGGGAGGCACCGCCATCGATGCAATTGTCGCAGCAACAAAACAAGTAGAGGAAAACCCAAAGGACACCTCCGTTGGAATGGGCGGGATACCTAATATTTTCGGCGTGCAGGAGATGGACGCATCCATAATGTGCGGGAAGACGCTGAAGGCAGGGGCTGTTGGAGCCATCAAGGGTTTCAGATATCCAATCACCGTGGCCGAGAAAGTGCTGGAAGTCGCACCACACGTGTTGCTCGTTGGGGCGGGGGCAGAGTTCTTCGGCAAAGCCATGGGGTGCGAGCTTGGGGATTTGAGCACAGACCGCAGCAGGGAGGTTTACCAGGCATTCCTAGACGATGCTCTTGAGGAGCTACCAGATGACGAGGCATTCAAGCCCTATATCATCGAGTACGTCCAGAAGCAGAACCTACGCAAATGGTATGATAGGTTAGCTGATGACCATCACGGTACAGTGAACATCATGGCTATGGACTCGGATGGGAACATGGCTTCTGCGGTATCCACAAGTGGAACCGCTTTAAAGTTCCCAGGGAGGCTGGGAGACAGTCCCATCATAGGGGCTGGAAACTACTGCGATAATCGACACGGTGCAGCAGCTTGTACTGGACGGGGTGAGCTGGCTATCAGAGCGAGCACGGCAAGAACTTTGGTCGGGTACATGGAGAATGGAATGACCTTGGAGGAAGCAGCAGCCCAGTGTATGCGAGATATTCACAACCTGAAGACCCCCGGAGGAATGAACTGTATAGCCATCGACCGTGAGGGGAACACCATCAGCGCAACCACAAGGGGTGACAGGGAATCCTATCACTGGTACATGGACGTTGATAGTAAGGAGCCCGAGAAGCGTATCGGCATCAACGTTCCTGAATGATTCTACATTTACTCTTTTTTCCATTCTTTTTAATCAAAACGCCGAGTCCAACTTTAAATACGATTAACCGGGATTTCTGAGAACGAGGAAACTCACGTGTCAAAGGAAAAAATTATTCTAAGCATCGGTGACCCCGACGTAGAGGCCCCAGACTATGTCTTCGAAGCAGCATACGCCAAGATGAAGGAGGGTGGAGACTGGACCCACTACGGCTACATGACCGACAAGCCAGCTGGATTCAGGCAGGCCGTTGTAGACTACTACAAGAAGGAAAGTGGCGTCGAGTACGACCCATCTGCTGTTATCCCCTGTGCAGGGAGCAGCGCGGCACTGTACATCGCGCTCAAGACTCTCCTTGACGAGGGCGATGAGATACTCATGTTTGAGCCCACATACAGAGGACACTTTGCAATCCTCAACGGGCTGGGCGTGAAGCAGAACCTTATCCAGCTGGAGAAGGAGAACGCATACCACCCCAACATTGACTCAATCTCAGAGGCCATCACCCCCAAGACTAAGGCGGTGCTCGTATGTAATCCAAACAACCCAACGGGGACCGTTTTCACTCCAACTGAGCTGAAAGCCATCGGTGACCTGGCGATTGACAACGACATGGGCATATTCGCGGACGAGATATACCTCCACTTCGTGTACGACGACAACAAGTTCACCTCAATGGCGAGTCTGAGCGACGAGATCAAGAAGAGGACCATCAACATCATGAGCTTCAGCAAGACATTCAGCATGACTGGGTGGAGGCTGGGCTACGACATTGTACCCGAGATGTATCTTGAGAAGGCAAAGCTCATCGCAGGGATGGCCGCACCCAGACCACCCACATTCCTTTACGCGGCTGGTGAGGCAGCCCTCAGGGGCGACTTCAAGTATGTCGAGGAGAGGCGCGTTGCCTATGACGAGAGACGCAAGTATTTCTGCAAGGCAGTGAACGCCATCGAGGGCTTGGAGTGCGACCCATTTGAGGGGGCTTTCTATGCCTGGATCGATGCAACCAGCACCGGGCTTGGTAGCCAGGAGTTCGTTGACAAGTTCGCCGAGGCGGAGAACGTTTTCTTCAGCCCGGGTCATACGTTCGGTCCAAACCAGGATGGAATGCTTCGTGTACCACTCTGCTCCAAGATGCCGGTCCTTGAGGAAGGTATCACGAGGCTAGAGCGGTTCATGGCCTCCCTCTAAACTCATTTTTCTTTTGAACCTGTTATATACAGGCTCGGACCCATTTTGTGTCATGACCAAGAATTTCATAAACCTCAGCGGCGGCGACCCCGATGTTGAGGCACCAAAATG
Source organism: Candidatus Bathyarchaeota archaeon (assembly GCA_018652685.1). Lineage (GTDB taxonomy): Archaea > Thermoproteota > Bathyarchaeia > TCS64 > TCS64 > RBG-16-57-9. The sequence goes on along the minus strand of JABIBQ010000054.1, from coordinate 32,129 downwards.
GGCCGTAGACGCGGCTATCAACGCTATCAAAGCTGGCGGGGACTGGACACACTACGCCCAGATGACGGACCACCCGGAGCAGTTCAAAGCAGTTGTAGTTGACTATTACAAGCAGTTCGGACCCGAGTACGATACAAAGCAAGTACTCCCCACTGCGGGCAGCACCGCGGCACTTTACGTCGCGCTTGCAAGCGTGTTGAAGGAGGGCGACGAGGCGCTCCTCTGGAACCCATTCTATGCGGGTCACAAGTGGATACTGGACGAGATGGGCGTCAAGATGAACCTGGCACCCCTTGACCCGGAGAACAATTACAGACCGAAGCTGGACGAGATAGCAGACAAGGTCACACCAAAGACCAAGGCTGTCATCATATGCAACCCAGGCAACCCCACAGGCACCGTGTTCAACGAGAAGGAGCTCAGGTATGTAACAGACCTTGCCATCGAGAACGACATGGCCATCCTGAGCGACGAGATATATCTCCACTACGTCTACGACGACGCAAAGTTCATCAGCACCGCAAGCATTAGCGAGGAAGTCAAGGAGAGGACCATCAACATCATGAGCTTCAGCAAGACATTCAGCATGACTGGGTGGAGGTTGGGCTACGATATCGTCCCAGAGATGTATCTCGACAAGGCCCAACGCATCGCCAAGATGACGGGCCCACGCCCAGCCCACTTCGTGTATGCTGCCGGTATGGCAGCCTTGAAGGGCGATTTCGGGTACGTTGAGGAGCGGAGGCAGATATACCAGGGACGGAGGGACTATTTCTGCAAGGCAATCGATGACCTTGGATTCCCTTGCCACAAGTTCGAGGGCGCGTTCTACGCCTGGTTCGACGCAAGGAGCACAGGACTGGGTAGCCAGGAGTTCGTTGACAGACTCCACAAGGAGGAAAACTGCTTGTTGAGTCCTGGAAGCTGGTTCGGCACTGACACGGATGGCTACATCAGAGTGCCCCTTGTGAGGGATATCGCTGTTCTGACGGACGTCGTGGACCGCGTCAAGCGATTCACAGAGTCCCTCTAAGACCCATTTTTATACCCTGAAATCTATTCATCTCAAATTGATCCGCAAACGCCAATCAATGAAACGAAAAGCGGCCAAGAAACTCCTGGCTGGGCTTTCAGGTACATTCAGTGACCTCCAGGCCGGAAAGGTGGAGACCGCTAAGTTCGAAGACAAGGAGCTTTATCTCTTCGACGAGTCAATCGAGTTCGTCAAGGACGAGAACGGGATTTACCCGTTCCTGGGCGGCTCGTATTTGGATAGTATCCCGAAAGTTGTTGTTGACATGGGTGCGATCCGGTTCGTCTGCAACGGCGCGGACGTGATGGCACCCGGGATAACTGAGATAGGGTCATTCGATGAGGGAGATCTCGTGGTCATCAGGGACATAAACCACGGCAAGGCGTTGGCCATCGGCATCGCTAACAAGTCTAGTGCTGATATCGAGGCATCCAAGAAGGGCAAGGTGATTAAGAACCTGCACTATGTGGGGGACAAGCTCTGGGGAGCCGTCTCATAGGAGCAGCATTTCTAACCTGGGCAGGTAAACGACCAGTATCAGTATTGCTGCCATGATGAAGATGGCTACGAAAGACCACATGCTCAGGTGGAATACGGTCCACCATACACCGAACTTTTCCACGCCCTTGTGGTAGCTCTCCTGGTAATCGACGATAGCTTTCCTCAAGGCGCCGGGGATTTTCCTGATCGTATCGGGAAGACTCTCCAGGATGGCCTTGATGTCCATGGCATTAATTGGACCTTTCATGTTTTAGGTTTTATTGCCTGAGACTGGGATATCTTTATATATGTATGATACAATCATCATATGAAATAACCTTCATGGTGAATAACATGGTACTGAGAAAAATAGTTAAGATTGACGAGGAAAAGTGCAACGGATGCGGCGATTGCATCCCCAACTGCGAAGAGGGCGCGCTAAAGATCATAGATGGAAAGGCAAAGATCGTGACAGACGCGTACTGTGACGGGCTGGGCGCGTGCCTGGGGCACTGCCCGCAGGACGCCATCGAGATCATCGAGAGAGAGGCCGTTGAGTTCGACGAGGAGGCCGTACACGAGCATCTTGCGGCCATGAAAAAGGAGGAGTTAGCTCCGGCGTGCAACTGCTCCACCACACACGCGTTCAGCACGGAAAACGAGCGTGCATCCGATCCAGTAGTTGAGGCAGCCCCACAGGGCTCAACCCTTGGCCAGTGGCCAATCCAGCTAAATCTGGTACCAATCAAGGCACCGTTCTGGAACGGAGCTGACCTGCTCATCATGGCCGACTGTGTCCCAGTTGCATACCCGACGCTACACGGAAACCTGCTCAAGGGAAAGAAGATCGCAATCGGGTGCCCGAAATTCGACAACGGCCAGCACTATGTGGACAAGCTAACCGAGATACTAAAACAGAACGATATCAAGAGCATGACCGTAGCAACCATGGAAGTACCCTGCTGCGGCGGGCTGCAGAGAATCGCCGAGCTAGCACTGAAGGCGTCAGGCAAGCTGATCCCAGCGCAGAAGCTCATCGTGACGGTCCGCGGCGAGATCCAGAGGGCCTAACCCCTACCTATTTTATTCATCAACCCATCATATTCTCCATGGACTTTTGGAAGCTCATGGACGTTGTCCACAAGAGACAACTCATCATGAATCCCATGCGGAGCACAAAGCTCGACCGTTTCATCGATTTGCTTGACCTGCCCCAGGGAGGAAGGGTTCTGGATGTTGGATGCGGCAAAGGGGAATTCCTCCTTAGGTTGAACAAGCTCTACGCTATCACCGGAATTGGGATCGACAAGTCACCCTACTGCGTCAGCGACTGCAAGACGAACAAGGAGGCGAGGGCACCTGACGCGGATATAGAGTATCTGTTCATGGACGCCGCTGACTACAAGACCGAGGAGCGGTTCGACCTTACTTGCTGCATGGGGGCCAGCTGGATATACGGCGGCATCAGGGGCACACTTGAGGCGCTCACGAAAATGACGAAGCCCGGAGGGCTCATCATAGCTGGGGAGCCCTACTGGCTCAAGGAGCCATCGCCCGAGTACCTGAAGGCTGACGAGATGGAGCGGGATACCTTCCACACCCACATGGAGAACGTGTTGATGGGCGATGAGTTCGGTCTCACGTGCGGCTACACATTGACCAGCGACCACGAGGACTGGGACTATTACGAGTCACTCCACTGGTGGTCCGCCGCTGATTACGTGGATGCAAACCCCGATGACCCTGATAACGCCGAGATAATAAAAAACGCGAAAAAGTACCGCGAGGTCTACCTCAAATGGGCAAGGGACACCCTGAACTGGGGCCTCTACATCTACAGGAAACCCGTCTAAGAGTTGTAGATTGGGTTGGACCACGCGGTCCTGCCCTCATAATCCGTGACCTCAACCCTGACGTAAGTCTCACCGGGGCGACCTGGGTAAACAGCATTTGTCAATGGCTCTCCCTCGGCGTGGAACTTCATACCCAGGGATGGCGTTGAGACGAAGCTAATGTACCTGACGGGCGAGCACTCAACCGATATCACGCCGTCCCCGTCGATGCTTATGTCCTTAATCTCGGGCCCAGTGCTTGAGTAGAAATGACCCTTCTTAAGAGCGTCCAGAATATTCTTGACAGAAAGCGACTCGGTCTTGACGTTTATCCAGGCACCGCAGGCGTCAATGGGCACTTGCTCCCTGCCCGCGGCGTGCTGGTCATCCACCGCATAGATGTACGGCTCCTTGCCTGCGGCGATCATTCCGTCAATATATGAGCCGGATAGCCCTGTGTTCCTCTCGTACTCGCAGCTCATGTTGTATATCTCCACTCCGTTATAGCCGCTGAGCTTCATCAGGTCGCCATGGTTGAGCCCTGACCAATACGGGTGTGCAATTATTGATATTCCACCGACCGCGTTCGTGTGGTCAATGATATCCTGCGGGTCCACGTCGTGATCGAAATCCTTGAACGGAAGGTTCTCAACCACCCCGAGGGCCACGATGTGGTATGTTGTACCGACCTCTGACCTGCCTACACACATCTCGCCGCCGGGTATGAGCAGCAGCCCGTTCCCGTCTAGTTCGCTGATGTCTAGAACGATGCTGTGATCTGTGATTGATAGGAAATGGTAGCCTGCCCCGCGGTACATCTCTACGAGCTCCTCGGAGGTCTTTGTACCGTCAGAGGCGACAGAGTGGGTGTGGACGTTGCCCTTGAACCAACTGCCCTGGATTTTGAATGGGTTGACGAACCTGCGTTTCATAGCTACCTTCAGTCATATAGCCGCTTATTGTTTTCCCTGTTTTAACAACCTAAATCTCCGCTCTCATAAACTTTAAGAGTAATCACCCATCCACTGATGGCGATTCAAGAATGGGTATGTTAGACGACATAAAGATTCTAGACTTTACACACGTGTACTTCGGTCCAATGGCAACTATGATCATGGCCGATATGGGAGCCGAGGTCATAAAAATCGAGCCCCCATGGGGCGAGATGGTAAGGATGAGCGCCGACCTCTATGGCGGCCTCAGCAGCACATTCCACTACCTGGACCGGAACAAGAAAGACGTGGCCCTTAACATGAAGGACCCGAGGGCACTTGAGATAATCAAGAAGCTGGTCGCCGAGTGCGACATAATCGTGGAGAACTTCAAGAGGGGCACCCTCGACAAGCTGGGACTCAGCTACGAGGAGGCAAAGAAGATCAACCCAAAGGTCATCTACGCCAGTCTCAGCGGTTTCGGCCTTGACGGCCCATACTCCAGCAGAACCAGCTATGCGCCCATCGCGGAGAGCTACAGCGGCTGGACGAAGCTCACGGCTGACAATATAGAGGCGGACAGCAAGCCAATAGTGCCCGCTTCCTATCACGGTGACCTGGACCCAGCCCTGTACGCGGTTATCTCCATCTTAGGCGCGCTCAGGCACGCAGACAAGACGGGCAAGGGACAGCTCATTGACGTATCCCAGTTAGACGTTATGCTGGCACTCAACGGCGTCCAGATCACAGGGTTCACTCTCAGCGGACAGCTACCCCACGTCAGGCAGGCAAACAGGATGCCCGGTCCAAGGACATGGGGCAACTTCATGTGCAAGGACGGATGGGTCTACCTGGCGGCTGACCCCCAGATGCATGGTAGGCTCATGAAGGCCATGGAAGTCGATGACCTGGGAGAGGGAAGCGAAGTACTTGAAAACTGGCTCAATGACCTGACGGTCCAAGAAGTAGTTGACAAGGTCGGCTCCGTAGGTGTACCTGTCGCACACGTCTACAACATCGCAGAGGCCATCGAGGACCCCCACGTTAAGGCAAGGGGATCAATCATCGAATATGACCACCCAACAGCGGGCCCTGTGAGGATGCCCGGTTTCCCGGTTAAGCTCAGCGAGACCCCCGCTACTTACAGGTTACCCGCCCCACAGCTGGGTGAGCACACCAAGGAAGTCCTCAGCGAGATGCTGGGCTATTCCGATGAGGAGATCGAGGAGCTCAGGAAGGCTGGCGCAATTACATTGCCCCGATAACCCCTTTTTATCAATACACTCAAAACTTTCCCTTTGTACACACTTATTATGACAGATTTCTCCCGGTCTCGCATAGACATGGTTGACAGGTACAAACGAGGGGGCTATATCCAGACAAAGCAAATGGAGGAGGCCGTACTCGTAGTGCCAAGGGAGGAGTTCATGGACCCCAGGTTCAGGGACTATGCGTACATCGACAGGCCTTTTCCCATCCCGGGCGACGGGAGGCAGACCATCAGTGCTCCATACATGTACCCAACTACATACGAGCCACTCAAACTTGAACCCGGGATGAAGGTACTTGAGATCGGAGCGGGATCCGGGTACGGTGCCGCACTGGCAAAGGAGCTGGTGGAGGCTGATGGCATCGTGATCACCGTAGAGATCAACAAGGAGACACACGCGTTTGCAGAGAGAAACCTGAAGATGGCAGGTTATGATGTGGAGGTGATCCTGGGTGACGGCTCACTGGGCTACACCGAGCTTGCCCCTTATGACGCCATTAGTGTCACGGCGTCAACTCCCGATATTCCCCCACCGCTGCTCACCCAACTCGACGTGGGGGGCAGACTCATCGCGCCCGTGGGAGGGAGGTCAATGGAGGGGCAGGACCTGCTGTTGGTGCACAAAACGGAGATAGGGTTAACCCGGAAGAGCCTGATGAAGGTGGTCTACGTCCCCCTCCTAGGCAGGTACGGCTTTCCCGGTTAAGTGAGACTTTAAATCTCTTGAATCATCTAAACGGATTGAAATAAATGAGGGCTGGCATCGTATCAAGGACCGACACAGACGGTTCCATTGAGCTCACAAGGGAGATCATAGCTTACCTTGAAGACCAGGAGATCGAGGTATCAGTTGAGACTGATACAGCTCTCGCGCTGGAGCTGCAGAACCACAACACCAACCTCCAGGATCTTGATGGAGATTTCATCATAACGGTGGGCGGCGACGGTACGATTCTCAAGACAGCAATGGAGATGAAAGACCCCAAGACCCCGCTATTCGGGGTGAACATGGGCCGCAGGGGGTTCCTAGCTGAAATACAGCCATACGAGTACTCCGAGGCCATCCAGAGCTATTTACAGGGAGAGTACACCATCGAGGAGAACCTCAAGGTCAGGAGCTGGGGCCTCAACATGGACGACGCATTCCCCGACGCGTTGAACGAGCTGCTTATCGCGTGCAGCATGCCAAGCAAAATGCTTCTCACCAGGCTCAGCGTGGACAACGAACACATCACCGACATACAGACGGACGGAATAATCTTCAGCACACCCGCAGGGAGCACGGCCTACAATATGTCCGCTGGGGGCGCGATAGTCGCACCGGGAGTACAAGGGCTCAGCCTTACGGCCATCTGCCCTTACAGTTACTTCAAAAGCATAGTGGTCCCGCCGGAGTCAACGGTCACAATCGAGCTATTAAAGCCCAGGAGCAACGCGGTGGCCATAGTTGACGGCAGACATTACATCCCGCTGAAGCCTCTGAGCATCATCGAGGCTACGGTGAGCGAGAACAGGGCCAACTTCATCAGGTTCAAGCCGTTCTATACGCGAATCAGACGACGCATATTCCACCTCAGGACCGAGTGAATGCCTTGATGGCTCTGGTTTTAGATACCAGCTCCTTCATACAGGGGTTTGATAGCAGCGATAATACCACCAAACTGTTCACCACCTACTTCGTTATGGACGAGGTCAAGGACGATATGGCCAAGATACGACTTGAGAACTGGGTCAAGACGGGCAAGATCAAGGTCACCAACCCCAACGACGAATTCCTCCAGAGAGTGTTGAGCACCTCACGAGAGCTGGGAGAGGTGAAAGCCCTCTCAGAAACGGACCATTCGGTCATCGCACTGGCACTTCAGATGAGCACCCAGTATGACACCACCGTTATCTCCGACGACTACTCAGTGCAGAACCTCAGCGACGAGCTGGGCATCAAACACAGGGGCCTGATCACACGGGGAATCAAGAAGAGGTTCCAGTGGGTCCACTACTGCCCCGGCTGTTACAAGTATTTTGACGGTCCACAGAAGGAGCTCGATTGTCCCATATGCGGGACAGAGCTGAAGAGAAAGCCCGGTAAGCGTTCTATGCGTCGAGCCTAGAGACGAACTGGCCCGAGCCTTCCATTGACAGGACCTGGTCGTCCTCCATGACCACCTCTCCCCTGATGATGCTCCTGGTCATCCATCCCTTGACCTTCAACCCGTCGTAGGGCGTCCAGCCGCAGGCGGTGATCTGGTCGTCGTTGGTTATCCTGACCTCCCTGTCCATATCAACGAAAACCATATCCGCGTCGGCACCGGGCTGCAGGATCCCTTTCCTCGGCAGGATACCATAGAGCCTTGCCGGAGTCTCCGCCGCGATGGCTGCCAGCCTCGGCAGCGAGAGCCACCCCTCGTTCACCCCGTTGAGCAGCAGCGGTAAAAATGTCTCCAGCCCCGGCATACCATTAGGTGCCTCGAAGATATCCTCAAGGCCAGCCTCTTTACGATCGATTCCGTATGGCGCGTGGTCAGTGGCAACCGTCTGAATCCTGCCATCTTGAAGCATGCGCCTGATCTCCGCAAGGTCTGATTTACCCCGCGGCGGTGGAGCGAACTTATTCCATGGCCCGTTCCTCTTCACGTCGTCCTCCGTCAGGTAAAGATACTGGGTGCACGTCTCGATGTACGCCTCGACCCCCCGTATCCTCGCCTCGGCTGCGTACCACACTGTCTCCGGTGCTCCCGTGTGGACAATCATCCCCCTGCAGCCGGTAGACTCAAGGTAATCGATCATGCGTTTTCCAGCCTCCACTTCACTGATCTTCGGCCTCCACTCGACGTGCGCAGCGAAGTCCTTCCTGCCCTCGGCCCTGAGCCTCTTCCCGTTGTCCCTGATGATGCTGTCGTTCTCGGCGTGGATGAGGGCGAGGCCGCCAAAGGACGCTATCTCCTTGAACCGCTCGATAACCTCGCCGTCAAAAGTCTGCGGCCATTTGGGGCCCGCGCTGCTGATGAAGAACTTGGAACCAGTTGCCCCTGCGTCCCACATGTTTGTGAGCTCCCCTGGGTACCCACTGGCGCAGCCGGCGTGGATGCAAAAATCAACGTACGCTGCATCCTCCATGGTCTCCCGCTTCAGCTTGTATTCATCGATATTGAAGCAGCCGAATTGTGTGCCGGGCATCTCTAGCATGGTGGTGATGCCGCCCTTTGCCGCTGCCATCATACCCGTTGCGGGTGACTCGGGTGGCAGGAACGTGTGGGCGTGGCCGTCCAGGAAACCAGGGAGAATGTACTGCCCCCGTGCATCAATAACCCTGTCACCGTCAGGGAGGTGAATGTCCCGGGCGATTGCACTGACCTTTCCATCCTTTACCGCTACACCTGCCTCAATGATGCCGCGGGGAGAGACGAGCTTAGCATTCCGTATAACCAAGTCCACTTTCATTGATATCAACGATAGTGGCTTCGTTATGGTATTAAAACTCAGGCTTTCATGTTCTCGCTACTTTCGTTATGCTGTTTTATGAGCATCTCCTTGACCTCTGGGGGAAAGTCCACTTTGAGTCTGTTTTTCAACTCATCATCCAAGTTCTCACCCTTTATGAGCTTGTCAGCGGCCGTTTTCACCGCATCAACGAAGTCCTGGATGATGGGCAGCTCCTTTCCCTGCACCATTAAGACGCTGCTGGGAAGGAAGATATGTGTGGCGTCCCTGAACAGACGCTCTGTGACCTCGAAGGCGCTTGATTCGGGGAACCCGGCAGTGGCGACTATTACCGTTTTTCTCTTTTTCCTGTACCTGCCAGGGTGTTTCGTCTCGCCATTGTTGAGAATGAACTCGGGAAGTGCAAGTGGCAGTGTTCGTTCCCTCAGTCTCTGGAGGTAGTGGATGATGTTGTCATGGTAGACCGGGGTGGCGAACACGGTTATGTCCGAATCCAGAATCGCGGGCAGCGCCCAGTCCATATCATCCCTATGGATACACTTGCCTGGTGTCTTCCACCAGCAGGAAAAGCATCCAGTGCAGCCCTTGATATCCAGTTCTGTGATATAGTGTTTGGTTACCTCGGCACCTGAAGCCTCGGCTGAATCCAGGAACAGATCAAGGAGGTGGGCAGTCATTCCCTGTTGCTTTCTGGGGCTCCCGTTGAAGGCAAGTATCTTCATAATACAACTGAAAGAGTTCAGCATATAAAACGGACTCACAGATGGTGGTCACAGTTTGTTAACCAACGAGTTTTATCGGTAATGAAAGATTGATCAATTTATTAGCCTGCCAACGTTTTTGCTTCCGATCACCATGGCGGACGGGTACGCGATCGAGGCCGAAGGTCTCACAAAGGATTTCGGGAACGTTCAGGCACTTGGGGGCGCGAGTTTCAGGGTCAAGGAGAACGAGATATACGGCCTCATTGGGCACAACGGTGCAGGTAAGACAACCACCTTGAGGATATTGAGCACACTTATCAGCGCGACATCAGGGACCGCCAAGGTCTTTGGCTTCGACGTTGACAAGCAACCGCATAAGGTACGCGAGATACTCAGCTACCTACCTGAGGAGGCCGGAGCCTACGAACAACTCAACGGGATCGAGTTCCTGGAGTTCATGGCGGGGTTCTACGCAAAATCCAAGCCCGAGATGGCCGAGATCGTTGAGCAGGGCAAGATTATCAGCGACCTCGGCGACAGGCTCAATGAGCGGGTCAAGGGTTACAGCAAAGGGATGAAGAGGAGGCTCCTCATAGCCCGCACCCTGATGATGAAGCCAAAACTGGCAATTCTGGACGAGCCAACGAGCGGCCTGGATGTCATCCAGAGTGTCAACGTCAGAAATATGATCAAGCAATACGCAGACCAAGAAGGCGTTTCAATCCTGCTTAGCAGCCACAACATGCTTGAAGTGGAGTACATGTGTCACAAGGTGGCTTTAATCAATCAGGGCATCGTCGTCGCCGAGGGAACACCACGCGGCCTCATCGAGGAGTACGGTAAACAGAACCTGGAAGAGGTTTTCATGGAGGTGACCCATGTTGAATAAACTATGGTCCTTAGTTGTCAAGGAAGTTAAGGAGCTAATCCGTGACCCCAAGATACTCATAGGCGTCATTCTGATGCCCATTATCATATTCCCAATCATGGGAAGCGCAATCCAGGTAAGTCAGGAATCGGTACAGCGCGCAGTTCGAGGCGCAAGCTTCGCAATCTGGACTGACGATGACGGTTCAGTCACAGATGCCCTGATGACCTATCTATATAATGACAATCTTGTCGTTCCCATTGAGGCCACCAATCTTGAGGATGCATTATCTCAGTTCACAGAGACCGACAGCTCATCACTCATCTATATACCGAATGGGTACAACGAAAACGTCACCCTAGGTCAACAAGGGAGACTCAAGATCTACGCCAACCTGAGAAAACTCAACATGGCGGAGACACAGAGCACCGATATAGTCACATCCCTCATCAACGTGTACAACTACTACTTCAGCATCCAAAAAATAGAAAACCTCATCGAGAGCGCCGATGCCGCAGGAACCCCCCTCGGCTACAGAAACCCCATAACCATAGACTATGCCAGCATACTCAAGGGAAACGTACTAGAAATCCCGCCAATGGCGATATTCAGCCTGGTAATGAGCCAGAGCATCATGTTACCCATCATGGTCATGATGATGGTGATGTTCGCCATACAGATGGCAGCAACAAGCATCGCACTTGAGAAGGAACAGAAAACTCTTGAAATTCTCATGACTCTGCCAGTGAGCAGGATGACTATACTGGGAGGAAAGCTAAGCGGGAGCATCGTCATCGCCCTCGCCGGATCAGTCAGCTACCTAATCGGGTTCGGCTCCTACATGAACTCTGCATTCAGCTTCGTGCCAGATGCCCAGAGTATGAGTCTCACGGACGTGAACATGGGAATGACCCCCTTCGGTTTCCTGCTCATAGGGATCGTAATCTTCGTGACGTTAATTGCGGCGTTGGCGATGGCGCTGAGTGTGGCGGTCTTCGCTGACAACGTGAGGAGTGCACAGAGTTTCACTAGTGTCCTCATTACACCCATCATGGTACCAGCGTTGGTCCTCATGTTCAGCGACATCGAGATGTTGCCCCTATCGTTCCAGTACATACTACTAGCTATACCGTACACCCACACGATGATCGCGGCAAAGGCCGCCTTCCTAGGAGAGTACTTTGTAGTCATGAGGAGCATCCTCTTCATCAGCATCTGGACCGTGGCGTTACTCTACATAGCAGCCAGGATATTCAGTACCGAGCGGATAATCACGGCAAGGTTCACTTTCGGGGACATAGGGATGATCTTCAAAAGGAAGAAATGATTCCCCATATTTATTTCAATTAATATTACGTATTTTTATCGTATACCCTTTCGATCTCACTGGATGGCTCGCCTGTGTGTTCCCCTATCTAAACTGTTCCTCTGTTGAATGTGGGCGCTATCTTTCCTTACCAACTTGCCTTAACCTATCAAAGTTTTTAATTCTATCCTCCTATTGATGCCCACTGGTTGTCGAGGCTTTGGAACTGAATTGAGGTTATGTTATGCTGATTCTTAAACTCGGAGGTAGCGTGGTGACGCACAAGGACAAGTACATGTCCGCACACACTGGAAACATTCAACGCTTGGCGATGGAGATAGCCGAGGCAGATACATACCCGATCGTCATAGTCCATGGAGGAGGCAGCTTCGGTCACCCCGTCGCGAAGAAACACGGAATTGCCGACGGATTGGTGGATAAGAGCCAGTTTTTCGGGTTCAGCGAGACCCATCAGGCCATGGTGAAGCTCAACCAGGTAATCGTTGACCTACTGTTAAAGGCGGGTGTCCCTGCATTCGCTATCAGCCCTTCCTCGATGATACGTACAGACAGCAAGAGACTTAACGAGTTGGACATTGGGCTGATCAAGGGTTTCATTGAGCTGGGGCTGGTGCCCGTTCTATACGGAGACGCGGTGCTGGACTCCCAGCAAACCTTTGCTATCCTCTCAGGTGACCAATTGATTGCTAAATTGTCCAACAACCTAGGGGCGGACAGGGTAATCTTCGGCTCTGATGTTGACGGTATCTTCACGGATAATCCAAAACTGAGCCCTGATGCAATGTTAATTGAAACGGTTTCAATCAGTAGCCACGAGGCAAACGTTGGGGCCACTACCCACACCGATGTCACCGGCGGCATGCTGGGCAAGCTCTCGGAGGCAACTGAGGCGGTCAGGGGCGGTGCCGATGTATTAATGGTAAATGCTTTTGTGCCTGGACGGGTCAGGTCGGCCCTCAGAGGGGAAAAGGTAATTGGCACGGTCCTGACTCTATAGTGCCATGAGCGGAATCGAGAAGAGAAAGCTTCGCCACTTGCGTATCAGTCTGGAGGAGGAGGTTGAGACCGATATTTCTACTGGGTTCAAGGACGTTCATCTCATCCACAGGGCGCTCCCTGAGATCGATCTTGACGAGGTCTCGCTGAATGCCTGTTTCCTGGGTAAGAAGCTTGCTGCACCACTTGTTATCAGCGCAATCACGGGTGGTACTGAGGAGGCAAAGATTATCAATGCGGTCCTGGCGGAGGTAGCCGAGGAAAAGCAGATAGGAATCAGCGTCGGCAGCCAGCGAATAGCCGTGGACCAGCCTGAGACCGTTCCCACCTTCAGAGTTGTCAGGGAAAAAGCCCCAACAACTTTCGTCATAGCCAACGTTGGCACCCCCCAGCTCAGCCTGGGATGGGGGACCGAGGAGGTCCAGACATGCATTGACATGGTAGAGGCGGATGCGCTTGCACTTCACATGAATCCCCTCCAGGAAGCGGTGCAGGTGGACGGTGATACAGGTTACAGGGGGGTCTACGCAAAGATCAAGGAGTTATCACGCGAGGTCTCGACACCAATCATCATGAAGGAGACTGGGGCTGGTATCGCGTGGGAGGACGCCGTGAAGATGCAGAAGGCAGGGGCTTCAGGCATTGAGATCAGTGGTGTCGGGGGGACATCATGGTCGGCCGTGGAGTACCACATCGCCAAAGAAGTGGGCAAGAAGGAGATGGAGTACCTTGGTCAGGCACTCTGGAACTGGGGGATACCCACCGCTATAAGTGTTATAGAAACATCAAACAAGACAAACCTTGAGATCATCGCCAGTGGAGGACTCAGGACCGGCGTTGAGGTGGTAAAATCTATCGCCTTGGGGGCAAGTCTGGGGGGCATGGCGAAGCCGTTCTTAGAGAAGGCGGTCGAGGGTAGGGAGGTGCTGTCAGATCATATTGACCACATCCTCAGGGAGATCAAGGTGGTAATGTTCCTTGTGGGCGCCAAGAACGTTCATGAGCTTGGAAATGTGCCTGTTGTGGTCCTTGGCAGGACCGCCGAGTGGCTTAAACGGAGAGGCTTTGATGTCGCTGAGTACGTCACCCGCGTATAGAACAATTTAAGTTCGTTCCATTCGGTCTATCTTTCGACAATGTCCCGCGGAGACGATATCAAACAGAAACTGGTGAATAACGCCGAGCCAGTTGACCGATTCATTCAGAGCATACTGATGTCAAGGGAGCCTGAGAGCCTCTACGAGGCCAGCAGGTATCTCATCTCCGCTGGTGGAAAAAGGCTGAGGCCTTATCTCGTGATTAAATCATGTGGGTCGGTCGGTGGGCTGGCAAAGTACGCGATCCCGTTCGCGGCAAGCCTTGAGATACTTCACAACTTTACTCTGGTGCATGATGATGTCATGGACAACGACGAGCTACGCAGGGGCAAGCCAACGGTTCACACGAAATTCGGTGAACCCATGGCTATCCTGGCGGGTGACCTTCTTTTCGCAAAGGTCTACCAGTCGGTGCTTGACCACGCTCCGGCTCATATGGGATCTGATGAGATCGTTTCGGCTCTCGGCAAGATGACGGACTCCATCATCCTCCTCTGTGAGGGCCAGGCGCTGGACATAAGCTTCCCTCAGGCCATGGATGTGACAGAGAACGACTATCTTCAAATGATCGGCGGCAAGACCAGCGCCCTGTTCATGGCGTGCGCCGAGGTGGGAGCTCTCGCGGGTGGAGCGTCGAAGGCCCAGATAACCGCGTTGGGTAGTTTTGCGTGGGACGCCGGGTTGGCGTTCCAGATAATTGACGATATCTTGGGCATCACTGCGGACGAGTCCAAGCTGGGCAAGCCGGTTGGGAGCGATATCAGGGAGGGAAAGAAGACCCTGATCATGATCCATGCACTGGCAAACGCCGATGAGAGGCAGATGCAAGTTTTATCGAAGGCAGTAGGCGTGGAGGGCGCATCAAAGGCTGGTATCGATGCCGTGGTCAAGACACTTGGTGAGATTGGTTCCATCCAGTACGCAAGAGATGAGGCCGAAAAGTACACAGCGAGCGCCTTTGAGAGCATCAAGGCTATCCCTGAGGGTCCTTCCAAGCAGGATCTCGTTGACCTTGTTAATTATTTCGTCCAGCGCGAGTATTAGAAAGGAATAATAGAGATTCCAATTCTATTCATCGGGACTAACAGTGTCCATGTCTAACGATGATATCAAGGCGGCTACCTCGAAATTTGCCGCCCACAATGCCTCTCAGCACGATGGGAAGGCGCAGCCGGGCTCAGTCATTGGGAAGATTCTGGCCGAATATCCCGAGTTGAAGCCCAGGGTCAAGGAAGTAATGCCCATCATACAGAAAACGATTAGAGAGGTAAACTCGTGGACACAGGAACAGCAGCAGACGTATGTCGAGGATAACAACCCCGAGCTGCTGGAGAAAAAGAAGATCGTGGAGGCCGAAAAAGTTCTCCCGCCACTTGAAAACATAAGCAAATGGCCAATAGTCAAAACCAGGTTCGCGCCAAATCCAGACGGCGCACTACACTTGGGATCAGCTGAGCCAATTATCTTCTGCGACGAGTACGCCAAGATGTACAAAGGCCACTTTATTCTCAGGTTCGAGGACACCAGCGCTGAGGTGAAGCCGCCAATCCTTGAGATGTACGACAAGATCCTTGATGATCTAGGTTGGCTTGGGGTCAAGGTGGACGAGAAATACATCCAGTCTGACCGGATCGAGCTCTACTACGAGTATGCCGAGAAAGTCCTTGCGGACGGCAACGCCTATGTATGCGACTGTGCGGTGGACAAGTTCCGTGAGCTGTACATGGCAAAACAGGCATGCCCGTGCAGGGAGCTACACCCGAAAGAGCAACTCAGGCGCTGGAACATGATGCTTGACGGCACATATGAGAAAGGGGACGCGGTTGTTAGAATCAAGACGGACCTACAGGACCCAAACCCCGCTGTAAGGGACTGGCCCGCGCTGAGAATCAGCACGGCTGTCCACCCGAGGCAGGGCACAAAGTATCGTGTTTGGCCCCTCTACAACTTCAGCTGCGGCCTTGACGACCACCTTATGGGCGTAACCCATATCATCAGAGGCAAGGAGCACGACGTGAACACAACCCGTCAGAGGTGGCTTCAGAAGCACCTTGGATGGCAGTACCCCGAGATCATCAACGTAGGCAGGTTGGGGTTAGAAGCAGGTATCCTGAGCAAGTCCAAGATGCGTGTGGGTATTGAGGACGGCACCTATACAGGATGGGACGACCCGAGGCTCGGGTCACTGGTGGCGCTGAGGAAGAGGGGCATCCAGCCCGAGACCATCAGGGCGACAATGCTCCACGTGGGGCCGAAGCCAGTCAACGTTTCCATCAGCTGGGACAACTTTGCATCCACCAACAGGAAGATCATCGAGAAGACCAGCAACAGGTACGGGTTCATACGTGACCCGGTCGTGCTCAATGTTAGGAGCGTCAAGAAGACGATTGTCGCAAAGCTTCCTGTTCACCCGGATTACCCGGACAGAGGAACAAGGGAATATCCACTTGCTCCTGAAGACGGAGTGGTGAGCCTTGTAATCCCCGGAGCTGACGCGGAAAAGCTCTTAGACGGGATGCTTGTACGCCTCATGGGCATCGCCAACGTTAAAGTTACTGATGTGGGTGACGCGATCACCGCGGAGTTCCATTCACTGGATCACCTGATCGCACGGGAGGAGAAAGCTCCATTCGTAAACTGGCTACCAATAAATGTTGGTGTGAAAGCAAAAGTGGTGATGGCTGATGCATCAGTCGCGGATGGTATCGCCGAGGCATCAGTGGAGGATATGAAGCCCGATGACATGTTCCAGTTCGAGCGTTTCGGTTACTGTCGGGTGGAAGAATCCAAGCCATTCAAGGCATATTATGCCCATAAATAGGGTAAGAAGGGGACGAATTTCCCGTAGTACCCGATTATTCTTTCAATAACCTGGTCTCGGGTGTATGTCCTGCCTTCCATGGAGTTCATGGCCTCCTGCATTCGGAGGAGATCTGGATATGTTCTTGGATTTTAACATAAATCCCTCAATATCTTTTTCCTTGCAATCCCCTTCGACGTTATGGCAGTAGTTTGGTGCTATTGTTTCAATCTTTTTCCTCATTGGAGTTTGTGACCCTCGACCTCAGCGCTGAACACATGTCCTGATCCCCTCTGGGAGACGATCTTCACATCGGTGAAGCCGGCGTCCCTGAGCTTGTCCAGGTAAAGGTCTGCTTCAATCGCTCCTGAGACGCAGCTTGCCCAGCTATCCATATCCTTCCTCATCTCCTCGGGCATCTCTCCCAGGGTCACTATATCTGACACAGCTATCCTGCCACCTGGCTTGAGAACCCTGTAAGCCTCCCTGAACACCTTGTCCTTGTTTGGTGCAAGGTTGATGACACAGTTGCTGATGATTACGTCAAACTCGGAATCGCCGAACGGAAGGTCCTCGATGTCCCCTTTCTTGAACTCCACGTTCTCTAGCCTCATTTCCTGGGCACTCTTTCGCGCTAGGTCCAGCATCTCCTCTGTCATATCGACGCCTACAGCCCTGCCTGTTGGTCCAACCTTCTCTGATGCGATGAACACATCTATTCCACCGCCTGAACCTAGGTCCAAGAGGCTCTCGCCCTCCTTTAACTCTGCAATGGCGTGCGGGTTGCCGCAACCAGCGGCAGCGTTGACTGTTGAACCTGGTAATCCGCTAGTCTCGCCGGAGCTGTACCCTATGCTCTGGGTGTATGATACCCCTGGACCGCATCCGCAGGCACTACTCTGGGCCTCTGAACCGCAGCATGACGCCTGTTTGGTCTGTGGGCCGCAACACGAAGCCTGCTGGGCCTGGGCACGTAACGCGTGCTGTCCATATCTAATCTGGACTTCCTTCTTAATCTCTTGATTTGACATTTTTTATCCTCATATTGTTGGATATCCAATACTTAAAAACTGAAATATATAAAAGTATCGGGCGTCCAATATGTCTTGTGACTGATGAGAAACTGAGTGCGCCATGCTGCCCGCCGTCTTGCTGCGATATGAGGGGGTACCTCTCGTTTAGCATCATGTGGATGCTCAGGAAGAGAGATATGTACGGCCAGGAGGTTGCCGAGGAGCTTAAGAGGATGCGAGGCACGAAGCCCAACTCAGGTACGTTATACCCGGCTCTCAAGGAGCTTGAGAAACAGGGGATGGTTGAAACCAAGAAAGAGGGCAGGAAAAAGATATACAAGCTCACTGAGTCAGGTCAAGCGGGTTCCATGGAAGCCTGCGAGTACTTCTGTGCCATGTACGGGGATATTTTCCGAGAATTCAACGAGATCAAAGAGGCACAGTCCGCCTCTGTTTCATAAATATGCGATTTTGCACAATTCTGTTAATCAGCGAAATCTTTAATAAACAACGGACTGGTATGGGATAACACCTACTGAGGGAAATGAAATGTCCGGAGATATAGATCCTTCGAAGCCTTTCTACGTAAGGTTCGAAGTACCGAAGGAAGTCGCGGAAGCGGCTTACGAAGCACTAAAAATCGCAACTGAATCAGGAAAGATCAGAAAAGGCACCAACGAGGCCACAAAGTCCATCGAAAGGGGCAAGGCCAAGCTAGTCCTCGTCGCAGAGGACGTTCAGCCACC
Source organism: Candidatus Bathyarchaeota archaeon (assembly GCA_018652685.1). Taxonomy (GTDB): domain Archaea; phylum Thermoproteota; class Bathyarchaeia; order TCS64; family TCS64; genus RBG-16-57-9. Next base: position 13,593 of record JABIBQ010000054.1, on the reverse strand, counting down.
CGAAATCGTTGCCCATCTACCCCTGCTATGTGAGGAGCGCAAGGCACCAATAGTCTACGTTCCAACCAAAGAGGGCATCGGTGCAGCACTGGGAATCAGCGTTGGTTCAGCCGCAGCCGCCATCGAAGAGGTCGGCGAAGCAGAAAGTCTCATTGCCGAGATCGTCACAAAACTAGCAGAGTTAGTGAAGTAAAATGAGCCAAGATTCTGATCTCCTAACGCCCGCAACCGTAATTCAGATACTGGGTAGAACCGGTCTGACTGGCGAGGTCATGCAGGTGAGAGTCAGGATTGAGGACGGCAGAGACAAGGGACGAATTATCACGAGAAATATCAAAGGTCCAGTCAGGATCGATGATAAATTGCTTCTACGCGAGACAGAGCGTGAGGCAAGGAAAATCCGATAGGTGAAACGTGATGCCACAAGTCCATAAATGCAGCTTCTGCGGCGCCGCAATCGCACCTGGCACTGGCAGGAACTTTGTACGCCGAGACGGCAGAGTACTAAGATTCTGTGGAAGCAAGTGCCTGACCAGCGCAGTCGTGCTCCGCCGCGATCCACGAAAATGGAAGTGGACCGAGGCCTGGAGTACTAAGCAGCGCAGGTAAAACCTGATCTCATTTGAGATTACCCCATTTTGACGGGGTAAAATTTTATTTAATACAGCTATAAACGTGGAGTGCTACACAGATCCCCGAGAAACTGAGAAAGTATTGTTCTCTCGCTGAAGGCGAGGACGTCATCGACAGATTCGTATGCCCTGTGTGTGATTTCAGTACCCGTCTAGGGCCGGGTGCCATAAGGGTGCATATGTTAATGAAATCAGACCCGTTAGCAATTTCTTAGAGGCGGGCCATAAGGAATTCTACAAGGCTAGCCGTGTTAATCTGACGATTGTTTCCATCAAGGAACTTGCTGTTATACTCTTCCGGGCTATCACCTATGACTATTCCAAGTGACACAACCTCTTCTCCCTTTATTCGCCAAACCTTTAAACGGTTAACCTGACCCGTTTCACCCATGTATCAGGAAACTCTTGTCATCCTAAAGCCCGACACCCTTGAGAGGAACATGGCGGGCAGCATAATCAAGTACTACGAGGACGCCGGCCTGAAGGTCCTTGACATGAAGTTCTACGAGAAGGTGACCAAGGAGAGGTTGACCATCCACTACCCCGACACCATGGCCCTCAGCATAGGGAAGAAGGCCCAAGCAGCAGTCCCCTCAATCAAAGACGCTGAGGCGCACGGCATGAAAGTGCTCACCGCGCTCAGGGGCTACTTCAGCAGGGCCCCTGTTCTAGCCATCAAGCTTGGTGGTGAGGACGCCATCAGGGAGGTCAGGAGAATTACAGGTTACACAGACCCAAGCACCGCTGACAAGGGAACAGTACGCGGCGACCTTGGAGTTGATAGCATTGCAAAAAGCACGGAGGAAGACCGTGCCGTGGAGAATCTTATCCACGCCTCAGGTAATCCCGAGGAAGCGGAAGCCGAGTTAAAGCTCTGGCTTTAACGCTCTACCTTCCCCTCGATATAATCTTCTACCCACTGATGTGCCTTGTCGTCAGTTACCTGCTTGGGCGGGTGCTTGAAGCTGTAGCTGCTGATGCCCAGCAGTGGACCGCTAATGCCTCTGTCGAGGGCTATCTTTACGGCTCTGAGAGCGTCAATGACTACACCCGCGCTGTTGGGACTGTCGTTCACGACCAATTTTGCGTCAAACGTAATTGGTAGGTTGCCGAAACTGTGGCTGTTGATCCTAATATAGCAGATCTTGTGATCTTCCAGGAATGGGACGTAGTCACTGGGTCCGATCCTTGTGGGGAGATCGTATGGGATGAGGCTCTGGACCGCTTCCGTCTTGCTAACTCTCTTAGTATGAAGCCTGTTCTCAACGGTCATGTTCTCGAAATCAGTGTTGCCGCCAATGTTTAGCTGGTATGTGGAGTCGAGCAGTACGCCTCTGTCGTAAAACAGCCGAGCGACGACTCTGTGAAGGATGGTGGCACCGACCTGGCTCTTGATATCATCTCCTGCAACGGGTAAACCCGCCTCGACGAACTTTTGAGCCCACTCGGGGTTGCTGGCGATGAACGCCGGGATGCAGTTGAGGAAAGCGCACCCCGCGTCAAGGCACGCCTGGGCGTACATCTTTGATGCATCATTGCTGCCCACTGGTAAGTAATTGATGAGCATGTCCGCCTTCGTTTCCTTGAGCACCTGTGCGACATCAACCGTCTCGATGGACTTGTCCGCCCGGAAGCTCTCGTACATGTGTGGTGCAACGCCATCCATAATTGGCGCGGCCTGGACTATGACACCCGTCTCAGGTACATCCGAGAACTTGGCACAGCTGTTTGGTGCCGCCCAAATCGCCTCGCTGAGGTCTTTACCGATCTTCTCCTTGTTCACCTCGAACGCGGCGACGAACTCTATATCGCTGATATGGTAGTCACCAAAAAAAACGTGCATGACGCCAGGGACCTTCTCGTCACGTTTAGCGTCCTTGTAATACTCAACGCCCTGTATGAGCGCTGACGCGCAGTTTCCTACGCCTGCGATTGCTACTCGTATGCTCATGGGTTCACTTACCTGAATGAATCATTTCCCCCCGATTGCCCTAAAAGTGTTTCCAGTTAGGCCCAAGCCATGAGTTTTCCGGGCTGCTCCTCCAGAAGCTCCACAAGCACCTTCACGGTCTCGGGGGGAGTCAGCCTGCAGAGCAGGTCTTTCCTCAGGAATCTCAGCTTATTGAACACCCTGTCAAGCTTCATGACCCTGCTCCACTCAACCTCTACCTGGGAGGGATAGTTTCTCTTTGAATCAATGAAAATGTAAGAGTCCAGGTGTATCCTAGGCTTCCCTGGGACCCTGAAAGGGCCGTAAAGGATACCGTACATGTTGGCCAGGAAAACAGGGTCACCCGATTTATCTTCCGCACATTGTCCCAGTACCTGTATGAGTTGCCGAAGACGCCCATCTGCATGATCTCCATCTCTGTACGGTATGTGAATATGGGTTGATGTTAGATGATTGAGGCCAAATCCTCAAGGAGCCTCTTGAGGTTCTCCCTCTCTATCCCATAGTGAGTCACCAGTCTAACTCTCTCAGGGCTTCTGACTCCCGTCTTGAAGCCGCTCTTAGCGCAGGCACTGACCCACTCCTCTTTGCCCCAGCCGACGCTGGTCAGGTCAACGAAAACCATATTGGTCTTCACTGGGAAGCTCAACTTAAAGCCTAGCTTCTCAAGTCCCTGTCCTAGGTACGCAGCGTTGTCATGGTCCTCCTGGAGCCTGTCCACCATCTTTGTCAGCGCGACGATACCTGGTGCGGCTATAATCCCGGCTTGCCTCATGTTTCCGCCCAGCATCCTCCTGAAGTTCTTGGCACGGTCGATGACATCCTGGGGCCCGACTACCATTGAGCCAACCGGGGCTGCGAGCCCCTTGCTGAGGCAGAACTGAACGGTGTCTGCCTGTCTGGCTATCTCTTTCACGTCCACGCTCAGGGCCGTTGAAGCGTTGAATATCCTTGCCCCGTCGGTGTGGACCTGTAGCCCCAACTCCTTTCCGGTGTCGTACATCTCCCTCATCTGATTGACGGGGATGGCCGTACCACCTGCGGCTAGGTTCGTGTTCTCGTTGCACAGGAGACTTGTCCTGAAACCTTCATTGACGCTCCCATGGATGTTGGCCCTTACCTGATCTGACGGGAGGAACCCGTCAACTCCTTTGATGAGCCTCGGCACAAGGCTTCCTATTACGGCCCAATGCCCCTTCTCCATGCTGTAGATGTGGCTCCTTGCCTCCAGTATGATCTCGTCTCCTTTGCCGGTTTGTGCCAGTATCGCAACCGCGTTGCCTTGGTGCCCGCTTGTAACGAACATGCCCGCCTCCTTGTCCAGCTTCTCCGCCGCTAACCTCTCCAACTCGTTCACCGAGGGGTCCTCACCGTATCCCATGTCGCCCACCATGGCTTCTGCTGCCGCCTGCCTCATCTCGGGGCTGGGCCAAGTTACTGTGTCGCTTCTAAAATCTAGGTTCTTTTCGACCTTACCTTCATACATGTTGATTAAGTTTCATTCTGGAGACAAATAAGGGCTTCATCTCATGCGTGTGTGTTTTATCCATAATAATATGGAATGTCCCCGAGTAACCGATTATCACCTATAATTTAATCGCTGTTTTTATCTTTACATCACCATAACCTGTGCGCCGAGCTATCGTAAAAAAAAGAAAAAAAGTTAGTACTCGATTCTTCTTGAAAGTTTCTTGGCTTGACTTATCCAGTCCTCCACCATTGAGAGGCTGGGAGTCCTGCGTACAAGGCTTTTCTCATCGTTAATCTCCACAAGTTTTGCTATTAGGTTCTCTGGTACACGCTGTGCTAGCTCAGGCACTGTATCTACTCCAGCCTCCTCTAGTAAATCCGACCACTCCTCAGCCACACCCTTGATCCTAAACAGATCCGAACGATTCACCCATTCGAGTATGAGTTTTGGTGAGATCTCTGTCTTCACGGCCAACTCGTTTCTTTTCTTTCGGGTTGAGCCTGCTTCAAGGAGTTCTTCTGTGGTATATATTCCGAAGTTGTTCAGTTTGGCTGTATAAATGGAGCCAATTCCTTCGATTTCAATAATCTTGTAACTCGATGTGGTGGATGCAGTTGGTGCTTCATCAGGTGTTGGTTTGAGAGTATTTTCTGGTTCTGGGTCAGTAGCTTGAGCAGACTCTGGTTGGAGAACGGTTTCTGGCCTTATGATTGTCTTCTTTTTCTCAGTTTTGATTGGGCTTTGTATTATTGCATATAATATGGACATCACGTATAGGAAAAGGATGCCATCCATGGTTAAGACAATGAGAGCATTAGTGTTCATTTCAATCAAATATAAAATTCGATGGGACTTAATTTATCTTCCCATAAAAACAGTGTGCACGTTGATAAAAAAAGAGGGTGAAAGCGCGTGCCATTTTTCAAAGTACACCTGATCTATAATTATATTCCTCACTTCTCCATGAAAAGAGAGATGGAAACATAAAAAATGAGAAATATGTGCCTATTCTACTAGTTCCATTGGCTTCCCACAGCACACTAACTGACCAGGCCCCGCTTCAATAACTTCCACTTTGTTTCCACATATTTCACAGAGATATACTTCACTAACATTTGTCATATGTAGCCTATCGAAAAAGGATGTATTAAGTTAACCCTGTCAAACGACATACTTGTTTCGTTTTGAAAACTGAACACTTTGAATAAAATGGCGACCCAATAACTCGATAAATATATCCCCAGCTCCCGATAACGCGATCTTTAAACCCTGATCAAGACGATTTCATACGCACGAGCTTGGTTAGATTAACGTTAAACGGCATCGTCCTTTTCGACCAAAACCAATCAGTATGATGTATCCTAGACTGTTTTGAGGTTATCCCAGTCTGCTGGCGATCTGGGCTATCCTCATGGTCATCCAGGGCGAGGGCTCCTTTTTCTGGCCGAAGCTCCACTCGCTCCAAGCCTTCCACATTGACTCGGGTACGAACCCGCCCTCGGGCTGCTGCTTACTCTTGATGACCTCCCACATCTCCCAGAACTCTCCGTGTTCCATGGCGTAGGGGTACCTGCTCAGGACATCGACGACATGGAGGATGTCAAACCACACGTTTGGGTACTTTAGCCTCTTGAATGTGGTGCCTATACCGAACATGTGGATCTTCTTGCCACCCCTGTTTTCCCAGTGAAGGATATGTGAGTCGATTCCGTTCTGAACCGCCTCTGTATCACGGTACTTTCCCAGGCTCAACGCCTTCAACGTTATCAGGTTACCGTACGGGCAGTAGTCATCCTTCCTCCCCGGTCCCCTAAACTTTGGTATGCTGCTCCTGCACCTCCACCCGTTGTTCTCAACATTCCAGACCATCATCCTGGCTGCCTCGTCTGTGAACTCGTTCTCGATTCCGAACTTCAGTAGCGCGTAGAGCAGGATAGGTGAGTCGCATTGCATCCACTCCATTGTCCAAGTGTCCTTGCCACCCCACCTCTCGGGTATCTCCACCTTTGACGCAAAGTAACAGTCCTCCGTCCTGTTCTCCATGATGAGGTTGCAGATGGCGTTAATCCACTTGTCCCTTATGTCAAGCCCCATATCCGCCAGCATCTCTATCTTGTGGATGAGGTGCTTCGCGTCGTTGTGCCGCTTGATGGGAGGGTCGGGCCACCTGATGCACTCGTCTATCAATAACTGAATCCTTGGGTCAGCCGTTAGCTCCTTGAACTCCTTAGAGCTGTCCTCTCCACATAGTAGCTTGAGATTGTACCTGACCCACGGTTCCTCAGATGACTCCAGGTAGGGAAGCGGGTCATAGTTGAGGAACTCGTGGATACCCATACCTCAAGGACTGGTATTTAGAATAAAAAGATGAATGATGGCAAAATGGGTGGGGGATGAGTGAAACTAGTCGGTGCGCCGATAGTACCCTGGTCTCGGCATATAGATTGTGCCGTCCTTCATCAGCATGCTAATGAACCTGGCTCCCTCGCTCCTGTTGATGCCATGGTCCGTGGACAGCGTCTCATACATGTCGCTCTCCTTCACTGAGCCACTGATGCGCTCCATCTCGCTGATGACTTGGAGTACCTTCTGTAGCTGGTTCTGTAGGCTCCTTGGCTTGCCGGTGTATAGGATGTCTATGTCGATCTGTCCCGTTGCCATGTCGATGCCGACCTGCTCAAGACTCTTCTGGAACAGGTTGATTACTGCCTCTGCGTCTTCGATGATGATGGTATCCCTCAGGTGTGCCCTTGCCCTAGCCTCTGCTAGCCTGACAAGTGCCTCCAGCTGTCTGGCCGTGATTGATATGGCAGATGACTCTCCTCCATCGACGCTAGCGTTCCTCATCCTGACGTAATAGTCCTGGAACCTGTCAATGACCTTCTGGGTCAGAACGGGGTCAATAGACTTTGCGAAACTGATGTACTTTTTCATGGTCGCCATGTCTAGCGGCGGCGATAGCAAGGTCTCGTCCCTTGATAGGTTGAGTATGTGGCTGGCGATTGCTGTGTCCAACTGGTTGTCAGGGGTGTCCCTGAGTACGAATATGATATCGAACCTGCTGAGCAGAGTGACCGGGAGCGTGATGTTTTGCCCGATGGTCTGGTAGGGGTTGTACCTCCCCAGGGTGGGGTTTGCCGCTGCTAGTATGCTGCAGCGGGCGTTCAGTGTAGCCACAATACCTCCCTTTGCGATGGGGACGATCTGTTGCTCCATGGCTGGGTGTATTGCTCCTCTGTCCTCATCCCTCATCTTGTCCATCTCGTCGATACAGCAGATTCCCTTGTCTGCGAGGACTAGCGCCCCTGCCTCAAGGACAAAGTTTCCAGTACCGCCCTCCTTGACGACGGCCGCTGTGAGTCCAGCGGCGGTGCTTCCCCTACCGGTGGTCATGAGGCCACGTGGAGCTACCTTTGCTGCGTAGTTTAGCATCTGGCTCTTTGCAGTACCAGGGTCCCCAACAAGGAGCACATTGATGTCTCCCCTGATTCTGACGTCATCTCGCTGTCTGCTCACCCCTCCTAGGAGCAGATATAGGACTGCCTGCTTGATGTAATCGTTGCCGTAGATGCTGGGCGCGACGCTCTTGAGAAGGGTCTCGTGTACGAACGGATCTGCCGCTATCGCCCTCATCTCCTCTTCTTCTTCAGGTGTGAGGTCCATGAGCTCTGCATCCCTCCCGGCTACGTCTACGTAGCTGGCGTCGATGTTGAGGTCGAACGTTCGTAACTCCCCTCCTCTACCGTACCGTGGCAGGAGCTTGATGTAACCTGTGAGCGTGATCCTGTCGCCTGGACGGGCGATATCAACGATGTCGTCCTTCAGCTCTATGTTGACTGACCGTGGGAGCTGACCTGGTGGGAGATCTTCCGGCCGCTCCTGGATTGTTACCTTCTGTGAGTCGATGAACACGGACTCCCTTGGAACTAATTCAAAGCCCTTCCTGTTGTCACATGAGATGCATTTCTGTGGCTTCATTATGGTCTGTCCGCTCTGCTCAAGGTGGTTCATATCGCCACAGAGTGAGCACCTGAAAGTTGCCCTGGTAACAAGCGGGGTTACGGATGATGCCCTGACTATGATCCCGTGGACCATGACAAGGTGACTGATATGGACTGAGCCTATCTTTCTCAACTGGGTCTCAGCGGGGAGGTTCCTGTACCTAATGTTGATCCTGTCAAGGCTCTCCGCGAAGATGGGGTCCCTTGTCCTGAGCTTGCTCCTCACAACGGAGCCGAACATAGCTGAGTATGTCTCGGGATCGTCCAGGACCATTCGCGCCAGCTCGGCATCGAAGCCGTAGAGGTCAGTGAAGTTGATTACGAGGCTCTTTTCGCCTTTGACCACCATCTCGCTGATTGCGAGTTCGTAGACAAGCTCCCCTTTGTCGTCCTCGTGGTCCTCGATGAACCGCGTGAACGACCCTTCCATAGATTCCTGTCTAGCCACTATTCTTCACCCAGCTCCAGCAATGTGTCACGCCACTTCGAGGTAATACGGTGAACGTCAGTATATAGGGCAGTCTCACTCGGCTGTAGTACCCTGGTAAGTGAATCTGCCTGTGCTGTCGCCTGCCGCGTGATCCTGTTGATCCTTGACTCAAGGATGTCCCTGAAACGGGCCTTCATCCTGTTCTGCAGGTTATCGGGCTCGTTGTTGTCCCTGGCCGATGTGAAGGACTGGTACGCTTTCTCGTAGAAATCGTCCGGGAGCGGGCCCGGTGGTCCGGCTGGATTTATCCTCTCCTTGAAATGGATCTGAGTCCACTCGTTCGTTGATAATGTCTCATCAACGAGTTCAGCCAGCCCGTTCTGGATGAGCTGTCTAGCTACCCAGTAGTATGTGGTGAAATCCCGTTTCTCCTCGACCGCGTCGAACTTGTACCCGACAATAACCACCTCGGGTATGTTCCTCAACGCCTTACAACGTACAATATTATTCTCATGCTCTAGGCTGGGCTGCCGGCTCATGTTGTCCCATTTTCTTGTGACATTCTTATAAATGCTATTTTTTCTGGAGTTGAGAGTATCTTAAATCGCGCCCTCTCCTCTTTGGACTGTGAAGCTCAATCTCGATAATCTTGAAGGAATTATTGGATTAGTTGAACGCGTCAACGAGCTCAGGCGTGTCCCACGTGTCAAGAAAATGGTGGAGGACAGGATGGAAGAGTTCCGTCAGGTCCACGAAATGGACACTTTCAAGTGGTATGAGGAGCTGGTCTATTGCCTCCTCACTGCCTACGCCAGCGCCGCCATGGGGCAGAAATGCGTTGACGCCCTCTGCAATGACAACGTTCTCCTTGAAGGTTCCGAGGAGGACATTAGGCTGGTCCTTGTGGAGACTGGCCACAGGTTCCCAAACAAGCGATCTGAGTACATCTTCAACACGAGGGCCCTAGCACCATCAATCAAGGAGACCATACTGAGATTTGATGACAGCAAGGAAGCCAGGGCGTGGCTTGTCAAGAACGTCAAGGGCATTGGCTGGAAGGAGGGGAGTCACTACCTGAGGAACATCGGTTACTTTGACCTGGCCATCATCGACAGACATATACTTAACAACCTCAGGGAGTTCGATTTGCTGGACGAGGATGGTATGAAGGGGCTTACGAGGAAGCGGTACCTGACCATAGAGGAGATGCTTGATGTGGTGGCCGAGAAACTGCAGCTTGACCCCGGAGAGCTTGACCTCTACATGTGGTACAGGAAGACCGGTAAGGTCCTCAAGTAGGCACTCTACGCATCACCTAATATACAATGAGACAGCCCTTCCCTGTGAGTTCAATGGGAGACAAAGTCAAGGTAGGGATCGCCAAGTTCATCCACGACGGCAACTTCGCGAGAGCCGAGTTCGACGTGGGGCCGGACATCATGGAGAACAACGGCCTCTATGGTTTACTGGACGAGATGGGTGTAGAGGTTACTGAGACCAGGACGGCAACACTGACCGAGGATGATGAGAAGGAGTACGGCACAATTTACAGGCTGGGCCTTGCCAGCGGTCACATGTCCGAGATAGTCTCCTCCCAGATCAGGCGTAACGATTTCAGTCTAGCCTTGATATCCAATTGCATCGGTCTCATGGGGGTCCTCGGCGGCGTCCAGAAGTCAGGCGACGGTCAGCCTCTACGAGTTGGGCTCCTCTACTTTGATGCCCACGCCGATATCAACACACCAGAGACCACTCGCAGTGGCCTGATGGGCGGAATGCCAGTGGCTTCATCTATCGGGCTGTGCTTCCACAGGCTCAGGAGGCAGGCAGGGCTTGAGGTGCCGCTAGCAACTAAGTACGTCACCTATGTCGGTGTGCGCGAGGTTGACGCCCTTGAGTACGAGATACTGGACAACAGCGATATTGAGTATATCACTGTAGATGATGTCAAGACCATGTCAAGCACGATCAGGGAGCAGATGGATAGGCTGTCAAGTGTTACTGACCTCATCTACATCCACATCGACACAGATGTGCTGAACCCAGGTGAGATGCCGGGACATACCACGCCCGAGCCCAACGGCTTCACAAGCGAGGAGTTGGCTGATTGCCTTGAGGTGATGTGCAGCTACCAAAACGTGGCTTGCTTGGGAGTCGCCAGTATGCCAACGGAGGGTGACCCCGAGGGTGCATCAATCAGGGCGTTCCACAACATGGTAGAGGGCGCGATTAAGGGCTTAAAATCCCGATAATCAAACCTTGTCCCGCCCCCCTTGTGAGTAGACAATAAATGTGGGTGCGTCACCTTGTTTTCCCATGAATGTCAAGATGGACGGAGTGGAAATGGATGTCCTTGCCGTCTGGCGCGAGGGAAGCGTCGTCAAGATGGTGGATCAGAGGAAGCTGCCCCATAGCTTCGAGATCATCGATTTAAAAGACCACAAGGAGACGGCGTGGGCCATCAAGGTCATGGTCACCCGCGGGGCGGGAAGCATCGGTTGCGCGGCCGGATTCGGCATGGCGCAGGCGGCACTGGAAGCAGCTTATTTGCCTGACAAGGATTTCATGGTGTACCTCAACGACGCCGCGGATACGATACGGGCCACACGGCCCACAGCTGCTAACCTGTTCAAGGCAGTTGACAAGTGCCTTGAGGCTGCTGATTGGGGCAAGGTATCAATCAAGGTCGAGAACATCGTCAAGGCGGCCGAGTATATCCTGAATGATGATATCAAGGCGACCGAGGAGATAGCTAAGGCCGGGGGCAGGCTCATCAAAGACGGTTTCAAGATTCTCACCCACTGTAACGCAGGTGCTTTGGCATATATTGGCCTGGGTACTGCGCTGGCCCCCATCAGGCAGGCCCACAGGGACGGCAAGAATGTCTTCGTGTGGGTTGACGAGACCAGGCCAAGGGGTCAGGGCGCAAGAATTACCGCATGGGAGTTGGAACAGGAGGGAATCCCTTATGCGCTGATAGCTGACAACGCGGCTGGTTACTACATGCAGCGGGGCGAGGTTGATATGGTCATCGTGGGTGCTGACAGGATAGCGGCCAATGGCGACACCGCGAACAAGATAGGTACATACGAGAAGGCGGTTGTTGCTTTCGAGAACAAGATTCCGTTTTGGGTTGCAGCGCCGGGGATGACTATTGACCTACAGACAAAGACCGGTGACAACATTGAGATTGAGGAGAGGGATCCAGAGGAGGTAACAAAGATGTGGGGGCTCAACGATGCAGGCGAGCCCACAACCATCAGTATCGCCGGGGTAGGGACAAACGCTAGAAACCCGGCTTTCGATGTGACCCCTGCAAAGTTCATAGATGGGTTCATAACAGAGCACGGCTTGATACAGCGGCCATTCATTGAGGCCTTTTACTCGCTTTTCGCGTCGCCAGGTATTCCCCCGGGCAATAAATACGCAGGGACCTAGTCCTGGCCTGGCTCTAACTCTCTGGGCTCTGCTGCTTTTTCGTGGAGTTGCATCCCGAGCATGATGGGGCCGCTTGGCAGGTTCCCGAAGATGGGGAGCCTCTTGATGTTCTCAAACTCCATGGTCTCCGCTACCTTTGTTTGAGTATTGTTGTACTTTGTCCAGATGAGTGTTTCTGACTTTATCGAGCCTACGTCAACCATGTCCAGGGCGGTCTTCCCCTTCTCAATGTCTCCCTTGGTGACGATGCCGACTAGGTAGGTGCCGTGTGACAAGCAGGCTGTCCATTTTGAAGTAGCTGATCAAGCTTGATGCTGATCTGACTGATTTACTCATGTCCATAACTCCTATCTTCTTGGCATCTATGTCTCTTACAGACCAACTGTACTCACTATGTTGTAAGGGGGATTATCCTTTATGGAAGTCTGAATCTGCCTTTAGGTTGATAACTCTAATCTGTATCCTAAATGGGTAGAAAGACATGACCAAATCGCTTAAATTAATGTAAAGTATCCATTGGAGTTGTCCCGCCCGCCCTAGCTCAATGGCAGAGCATCCGGCTGTAGTCATCGCCCCGAGGGGCAGTGGCAATCAGACCATGAGCAGACACCGGAGGGTTGCAGGTTCAACTCCTGCGGGCGGGACCAATTTCCAGTCAATTGATGATTATTCTGATTTGACTGAAGAAAAAATCGTGTTCACGACAAGCATGAACTTTTTTCCCTTACTGAGACTGGAATCATTTTAAATCCCGATTAAAAAACAGACAATAATTCAATGGATCAATTAATGCTGAAATATTGCGACATAATGCAATAAAACGAAGAATAAGAAGCTATTTCTTAATTATTATTGCAGTTTTCACATAAATTATAAATACTCAATAACAGTGTAAACTTACTTGATTGTAAATGAATCGTAAAAATGGAATCTTACTAGTTTTCATACTTGTATTAATGGCAACAGTTGTCGTCCCAATCTACGCTATATCTGATGATTATAACATGAATGTTCACGCAAAGGCAGTTAATGCCGATAGCGGCTCTGTTAAGAACGACATAGCGGTCAAAGGGAACATTATCATCGCTACCGAGGAGGATACAATCAATGTAAACCTCCAAATCGTGCTAATTGGACCAGACGGAAAGCATGAAACTCAGGAGTTGAGCTTAGAATATGAGGCATCAGAGCACGGAAATACTCTTCTTACCTATGATGCGACATTCTATGACTTTGCTTCTGTAAAAGGAATGTACTACGTCACCGTAACAAGTATAGGTGATCTGACTGGCTCGGCGGATTTCAAATGGGATCCTCCAGGTGGCGGTGGCGGACCACCAGAATATTAACTCATGCCAATCCTAACTTTTTTCATCACCGCAAAACCGAGATAATCTGAGTTGAACTGAATTAACATGACATTGACAGATGAAAACCTCAAGATTTTAGCCGCCCTTGGCAAGAATCCCACGGGGACGAATCAGTCATTATGTAAAGACGTGGGCATCTCCTCACAGTCGCTGAAAAACAGGCTCGATCAACTCTACTCGCAGAAAATATTACTGGGGGTCTCCGCCACGGTCAGCCCATTCGCAGTGGGCCTTGAGCCTATCGCGGTTTTTGCCGAGGTCTCGCCGGAGAACTGGAGTTTGTTTGAGAAGATCTGCGAT
>JABIBQ010000045.1 GCA_018652685.1 Candidatus Bathyarchaeota archaeon | reverse complement strand
CGTAGACCCGCCAGTAGAACCTGTACGACGGCTCGTACTCCTCCATATGTCTGGGGTTTACGTACAGCGCAGCGGCCCTCCCCGACGAGCACATCCATTTCTCACCGCCGAACACAAGAAAATCAACGTCCTCCTTGGAAACATCTACATCAACCGCTCCAACAGCCTGGAACGCGTCGTCAAGTACAAGTGCGGCGTGCTCGTGAGCGATCTCCGTAATGGCCCTGACGTCGTGCCTCAGCCCGCTGGTCCACTCGACCCTGTTGAGGCAAACAATCTTGGTTTTATCATCAATCGCATCCTCAAAGTCCGAGAGGTTAATCACTCCGTCCCTGTTCCTAATCCTCCTGATCTCCGTCCCCTGCCCCTGGTACCCGATCCACGGGTACACTGACGACGGGTACGAGAGATCGGTAAGAACGATGTTCTCCCCCTTCCCCGGCTGGACGAGACCCGAAACAATGTTCACGCCCTGGGATGCCCTGTGGACAAGTGCAACGCTTTCCTCCTGGCAGTGAATAAGCTTGGCGACTTCTCCCCTGGCGTTGGGCAGGTCAACGTACTGGAGCCCCTCACGAGCGTCCCACCAGTCAACAACCGCTTTCTTGACGTGTGATAGGAGGGGGCCTGTTGCCGCCGAGTTGAGGTACGCCTGTGATTCGAGAACCGGGAAATCCTTCCTGACCCTGGAGATATTCATGGATAGGCATGTTCTCCAAGTTATAAAGCGGTTTAGACCACTTATCCCCAATATGATGAAGCTCTCCCTGATGAAACGGTTCTATGATACCGTCGAGGATAGGCGTAGCCCAGTACTGGACGAGATATCCAGAAGATGGTTTGAGACAAGTGAGACACAGATGTATCGAGCCAGCGCGAATTTCGTAGCAAGAGTGGTCAGCGAGGGCTCAACCTACTTCCTCAGGTTCAACCACGATACGGAGCGGAGCATCGGGCACATAGAGGCTGAGCTGAGATACATCCACAGGTTAATTGACCGTGGAATCAACGCGAACGTCCCTGTCCATTCTCTATCGGGGAACCTCGTCGAGAGCGTTGACACGGGTTTAGGCGTCTTCCACTCCGTCATGTTCGAAGAGGTACCCGGCGTTCACATCGAGTCTGATGACCTTGACACCAACGGCTTCAAGCTGTGGGGAACAGCCCTCGCGAGGGTCCATGAGACGGGCGAGGGCCAAGAGATCAGCTGTGTCCCGAGCTGGTATAATCATCTGGACTCCATCAGGTCCATTGCACAGGATAACCCGGTTCTCCTATCCGAGGTAGAAAAAATCGAACAGATCCTTGGTGGTTACGATCAGACAGGAAATTACGGGCTGATCCCCTTTGATTTCGAGATGGACAACATCAAATGGGTGGACGAATTACCAGGTTTCATGGATTTCGATGATTTCTGCTACCACTGGTACGCCGCCGATATCGCGTTCGCGTTGAGAGACCTCCACGGTGACAAGATGTCTGATTTCGACCCAGTCGATCCACATTTCATATCATTTATCAAAGGATACAGAGAGATCAAAGAAATAACAGACGGGGAGCTCGAGCGCATCCCCGTGTTCATCAGATTCCACAACCTCTACATGTACTCAAGAATCCAGCGGGCATCAGAGGGAGAGGTCGAGGAGACTGACTGGGTGATAAACCTGCATAGCAAGCTCAGGTCAAAGAACGAGTCCTACCTGAGGGATATGAAGGAGAATCCGCTCTAGTCCCTAGCTTCCCAGTCCTCTCGTAGATGTGACAGCATGTAGAGGTCTACGTATGCTCCCCTCTCGTACTCGTATGACCGCAACAGGCCGTCCCTCTGAAACCCCTGCTTCTCTATCAGCCTCAATGACCCATCGTTCCTGGGATCAACGAGTGCCTGTACCCTGTTGAGGTCGATGTTTTCGTACATGTAGTCAAGCATTCCCACGAGTGCCTCGGTCATGTATCCCTTCCTCCAGTAAGCCCTTGATAGCTTGTACCCTATCTCGGCCCTCCTGTGCTTCTTTTCATACTCGAAGAAGCCGATTTCTCCGATGAAATCGTCCTCGCCCTTCAAAGTGATGACCCAGCGTGTGCCAGTCCCCTCTTTCCATATCTTGAGAAACCAGTCGATTTCTTCCCTTGACTGTTTCTCCTCCTTGAACGGCTCCATTCCGTAGTACAGCATAACCTCTTCGTCCTGGGTGAGTTCAAGCAGCGGAGCGACATCGTCATATGTGGGCTTCCTGAGGGTGAGTCTCTCGGTGTGGATAATAGGGAAATCGCTCATCGGTTGTCCCATTCGAGAACGTTGACATCAATGTAAAGTCTTCGCCAAGGAAGTCATACCGTAGCTTCGGTAACCCCCTAATACAACCAGCCACCTATCTCCCCCATGGACGACAAGGGGAGGAACAGGGCGTTGATGCTTGCATCTCTAGTCTTGTTTTTACTGTTTCTCCAGTTCGCGTACCAGTCTTTGAATGGTGACGATCCTTCTCATTACTCGATAGAGGTTGTAGCAACATATCCCCACTCTGAGGCTGCATTCACTCAAGGACTCGTCTACCACGACGGGCTGTTCTATGAGGGCACTGGCAGATACGGTCGGTCCTCGCTTCGGATTACCGAGGAATCTACAGGGCATGTCATTGAACAGGTGGATCTACCCCACGAGTACTTCGGGGAAGGGATAACCATCCTCGATGGGCTCGTCTACCAAGTCACATGGAAGGAGAACACTGGTTTCGTCTACTCGGTTGATGACCTGACCCAGGTTCAGTCATTCACCTATAGCGGCGAGGGCTGGGGGCTCACCCACGACGGGGCCAGCCTGATTCTCAGCAACGGCTCGTCAACCCTGAGCTTCCTTGACCCAGAGACGTTCCAGGTTATGAGAACCGTTGATGTCAACTACAACGATACATCCGTGCCCGACCTCAACGAGCTGGAGTACGTTGACGGGGTTGTCTACGCTAATGTCTGGAAGACCGACCAGATCGTCATGATTGACCCCGTTGACGGGGCAGTTATCGGTTGGATAGACCTTTATGGGATCGAGGAACACCTGGACTCGACGGAGGGGATCAATGTCCTCAACGGCATCGCTTACAACACTGAGACAGGACGGTTGCTGGTCACTGGAAAACTCTGGCCCAACGTGTTCGAGATCGAGCTAGTCCCCGAGTGACTCGATCCACGCGTTCACTTCCCTGAGTGACTTGAAGACCTTGATATCAACGTGGCTCAGTTTTGGGTTCGCCAGTAACGGCGGGTATTCCTTTCGCCTCTTCTCATGGGTCTGGATGACCCAGAGGGGCATGCCGTACTTGCCCACCAGGGCGTCTAATTTCTCTGTGTTGGTGTTCCAGAGCTCCTCCTGGGTGAGAATCCGCCTGATTGTCCTCCAGACAATCCTGAGAAACACCGGGATGAACGGCATGTCGAGCCAGACGATGGTGTCAACCCTGTCCCAGATTATATCCCTGACAGCACTGTAGTTACCGTCGATGGTCCAGTCGCCGTGCTTGGTTTCCTCCCTGACACGCTCGTAAAACTGGTCCTTGGGTAACTCGGTCCACCCAGGCTGCCAGTTGATGGCATCCAGCTCGATGTGCCTGATCCCCAGCTTGTCCGCTATGGCCCTGGCAACCGTTGTCTTGCCGGAGCCGCTTGTGCCTACTACGTGGACTCGTCTGGGGGGCATCTTCTACTCGCGGTCGGCGATTATCTTGAGGTAGTCCTCACGTGGAGGCGTGAAGCACTCAAGGAGCATTGCCGGCTTGTCGCCAGTGGCGTCAAAGTTGTGCATGGCGTTGGGTGGAACGTAGAAGCTGGTGCCCTTCTTGATGAGCTTGATCTCGCCGTCGATGTACATCTCGCCCTCTCCCTCTATGACTATGCCCATCTGCTCGTGAGGATGACTGTGTGGTGGGGTGGAGACGTTTGGCTGCACCGTCAGCCTCATCATCATGGCGTTCTCGCCCACTATGATTATCTCGCCGAACCTTCCCGGCACGGTCTCAAGTGTGGGATGCTCACCTGGTAGTATGGTCTTCATTAGAATCCCTGAATAGAACGCCCTCTCAGGGAAAAAAGTTGGGGGGATTAGCCCTTTCCAACCTGATTATCTGGTTATACTAGTCGGCACCGTGTACAGCATGCCGATGTTCCCGATCTGAGTCAGTATGATGAGCCAGAACACGCTCTCCGGGCTCACGTTGGACCATAGGTATCCGCAGACGATTGGTGAGATGATGCTCACAAGTCCTCTGAAGAACCCCAGCAGCCCGAACCAGCTGCCCATGTACTTCTTGGGTACCAGGTCAACGGCGATTGCCATCTGTGTCTGGCCGACCGTCATAGCGAACCCGCTCAGGAACCCCGATAATATCAGCACGAGGTCGTTTGGCGCGTATATCAGCGAGATATATGGAAGCACAATGAGCCCCCCTGCGACCGTGATCATTTTCTTCCTGCCCCAGGTATCCGCCAGATGGCCCAGGGGTATGGCAAGTAAAACGAAGACGACCGTTGACGCCGCGCTCATTCCTCCCACGATGAACTGGCCCGCCCCTTTGATGTCAGCCGCGTAGAGTGGGATATAGAACGCCACCTGCCACCAGAACGATGAAACCATGGTCAGGAGAATCCACCGCTTCACCATGGTCCCCTCCTTGAAGACGTTGGAGATGTTGCTGAAGACACTGCTCTTTTCTCCGACGGTTAATTGACGAGGGTTCGTGAACTTTGCCCACACGATGATGAACGAGACTACTAGACCTACGACCTGTATCCAGTAAAGGGGCTTGATGCCCTGGGCGTTCATGCCACCGAAATACGTGATCAGGGTAGCCCCGATTATGGGGGCAATCATCTGGGGGAAAAACGTAACGGTGTCACAGATACCCATCCCCGTGACGCGTTCCTCGGTGCCCAGCGTTGAGCCGCATATCATGGGGCACGATGTCCTGTCGAGGATGAACGCGACGGCGGACAGGATCAGCCCAACGGCCGCGACCTGCCACGTGTTGGCGACTCCAAACACTAATGTGCTCAGTATTGAGATGCCCAGAGTCAACAGGAGCACACGTTTTATCCCTACCTTGTCGGCGAGGATTCCCGTCGGGATGCTGAGAACCGTGTTCACCGCTCCGCTGATGCTATTGAGGTAGCCCAGGATCAACGGAGTTGCCCCCAGGCTCGTCATGTAAATGGGTTGATACTGGAATGTCAGGTTCACCGCGAGGTTCTTGACAAGGTTTCTCATGATGTTGACCTTGAAAGGGCTCTCCTGCCTCTGCAGGAATCCCGCCCAGCCTTTCACTAGCTCTGTTATGCTCTGCTTTTTTTCACTCAATCGGTACCCCTCGATTATAGGGTTATCTTACATATTGAAGTAGGATATAAATGTGAACCATATCCATCTAACGGGTCTGAGCGAGTCGTTGAAATCATCCATGACTGGGCTCGGAAATGGTACCCAGATGAGGTAAACATAGCATGATTCACTGCGTGTTTGCCAAAAATATTCGCATTTATTAGTCAACAAATCAGAAAACATAGACTTTGCTCTCCATAGATTTTTATAAAATTGTAGCAACCCTTACCACATGTCCATCGAAAGACTCGTTAGAAAACAGCTTCACGGTCCCGGTAGGCGCTCTGGGACAAGGCTCTCAGGCCCAGCGGACCCTGAGATGATAAGCCTGGCGGCAGGAGATCCAAACTTCCTCCTCCCAGACTATATCGCAGACGCCGTCAACCACGCCATCAAGATCGGTCAGACCCATTACTGCTTCGGGGGCGACCCTGAGCTAAAGGCGGAGATCGCAAAGTACTACTCAAAGTACGGTTACGAGACAACCCCCGGCCAGGTGTCAATCACGGCCGGTGGAAGCGAGAGCATTTTCAAGAGCTACGCGGCGGTCCTTGACGACGGTGACGAGGTCATCGCGTTTGACCCCGCCTACAGCGGCGGCACCATGGCTCCGGCCTACTTCGGGGCAAAGACCGTTTACGCGAACCTCAAGAAGCGGGACGACGGTTTCTTCGACTTTGACGAGGAGGCGCTGAAGAACGCCATCAGCTCAAAGACCAAGGGGCTCTACGTTGAGAACCCGGGCAACCCCAGCGGAAAAGTGTACGGCAAGAAGGAGTGCAAGGTCATAGCGGACCTGGCAAACGACCACGACTTTATCGTGTTCAGCGACGAGACCTACACCGAGTACATATGGACTGGAGAGGACCACTTCCCCATAATCACTCTACCCGGGATGGAGAACAGGACCATCGTCGCTCAGGCGATGACAAAGATGTTCGCCTGGGCTGGTATGAGGACTGGATGGGTCATCGCAGGCCCAGAGCTTGCACCATACGTCCAGAGGGCACCGGGAGCAGGAGCTAGCTGGCCAATCCAGCGCGCATGCCTAGTGGGTCTGCGTGACGGGTACCCATTCGTCCAGGAGATGCGGAAGGAGTATGAGGAGCGTATCGACTACGCCGTCAAGCGCCTAAACGATATACCTGGCGTAAAGTGCCCCAAGCCAGAGGGAGCATTCTACCCATTCGCCGACGTAACAGGAACAGGAATGTCCTGCACTGATTTCGTCGCAGGGCTCCAGAAGGAAGTCAAAGTCAGGGCCGTACCCGGCGGTGGCTATGGCAAGGGAGCGGGGTCAGGAAGCGTTAGGTTCAGCATGATCAGGCCGATGAGCAACACAAAGCTGCCCAGTTGGTTTGAGCACAAAGAGGGTATGATGCTAGAGGATGCAATGGACAGAATTGAGAAATTCGTCCAGAGCCACGCCTAGTACCTCAACTTTTTATCGACCTGGTTGATGGGTGGTTTCCCATCCCTGGTCCTGATTATATTTTCAACCATTATCTTCAGCGAGGCGTCTGACTGGCTGTCCGTTGCGCCGATCTGGTGAGCGATGCAGATGACGTTGTCAAGCTCCCAGTACGGGTACTTGGAGGCGGGCCTGTCTTCTACGTTCCACAGCGGGTCCCAGAAGTGTGGCTGCCACCAGACGTCGCTTGCAGCTCCGGCTAGCTTGCCCGATTTCAGCGCATCGTAGAGCGGTTTTTCCTGAATTATAGCTGCCCTGGCGATGTTAACCACGTATGATCCGTCCTTCATGAGGCTGAATTCGTGGTCCCCCAACATCCCCTCGGTGTCGGGGGTCAGCGGCACCGTTACTATGAGAAAATCTGATTCTCCCATCAGGTGATCCAGTTCCTCAACTCCGCCGAGCCACTCTATTCCCAGCTCCTTTCTGAGCTCCTCGTTCCTCTCCCTCCTGAGCCCCATGACCTTCATGCCCATGGCTTGGAGTCTTTTAGCGACCTCAGAGCCAATGGCTCCCATACCGAGGATGCCTGCCGTCTTTCCCTTCAACAGGACGCCTCTTGGTTTGTCCCTTCCGGCTTTGAAATTGATATGCCTGGGCACTATCCTTTTCGCTAACGCCCAGACGAGGGCTATGGCACCCTCCGCCATCGGGACTGGGTTTGATCCGCTGGTGTTCGCCATGTACGCGTGCTCCTTGAGGGCGTCAAACGGCATGTCGTCCACGCCGGCCCCCGTCTTCTGGAGCAGCTTGAGCTTTGATGCGCTCTCGGCCACTATCGGGCTGAGCCTCGTGCTCACAATGACCTCAACATCCCTGGACAGCTCAACAAGCTCCTCGTCAGTGCCAACCTCCGGGTAAATTACATCAATGTCATCGGGGAGACGCTCCTTGATCCTCTGTGCAAGCCCCTTTGAGACGACTAGAATCTTCATGATGCTCTATCAGTCCTTTACCGTTTTAGCGGTTACGTCCATCTGGATAGCTTACCTTTTTATTCAGTGCTCATACGTATCCCTCGGTCATCAGTATGGTCAGCAAGGCAACGCAGAAGATGCACGATATCGGTTACGTGCCCCCCAAAGAGACATGGACGCCCATTGACGAGGCCCTGTACGGGGTGGATACGCTGTTCAGGCTCCCAAAGGAGAAGACTGACGAGTTACGTTTCAACGCCATCAAGCACGCCTTCAACTACTGGTACGAGGAGAGCAAGTGGTACCACATGTACTGCAACGAGTTCGATTTCTCCCCCACCAGCCTCAAGACGTATGGTGACTTGGACAAGGTGCCGCTCATCAGCCACCGGTTCTTTAAGGCGTACCTTGAGGGACAGGAGTTCGTCAATTGGCTCATGAACATCAGCATCAACAAGGTTGACCGACCCAAGATCAAGAAGCAGAACCCCACTATGGACGACCTCATCGACGTGTTCGCCGACAAGGGCATCATGGCCGTGTACAGTAGCGGTACAAGCGGCAGGTTCAGCTTCATCCCCAAGGACCAGACCACTTTCATGAGGAGCCAGTACGCCTTGGGCAAGATGGGCATCAGCGAGATGCTTGAGCACTGGTACGATGACTCGGCGTACGCGTACCTCTGCGGGCCAAACCCATCAAAGACCAATATGTGGGTCGGGAAAGTGGTGAAACTCATGGACGATGTCTACGAGGACGTCCAGTACGCCATCGACAGGCAGATTACAACTCAATTAATGCGCGTCAGCAACGGGGACATCCGTGGCCTCAGCGACGCGGTCATGGCAGCGGCCATGCAGCTCATGGGCACATCCAAGAAGATCACCGGCAACGTCATCAACTGGCTTGAAGAGCGCGAGAAGGCAGGCGACAGGGTGTTCATCGCCGAGGCACCGTTCATCATGCGGCGCGTCATGGACGAGCTTGAGAAACAGGACAGGACGTTTGACTTCGGCGAGAAGGGAGCAATCATCACCGGCGGCGGCTGGAAGCTCCACGATACCGAGGAGATGCCCCTTAAGGAGTTCAGGGACCTGGCGGAAAAGACCCTGGGCATCCCCCACGAAAACAACGTCGACCTCTACACCATGGTTGAAAGCAACTGGCACGCACTACAGTGTCCTGAGGGGCACTACCTACACCTGCCACCAACCCTGGTCTACCCAATGGTCCTTGACGAGAACCATAACAAGATGGACTGGGGCGAGACGGGGCGGTTCGCGTTCATCGACCACATGGCTAACAGCTACCCTGGCGCAATGATTACAGGCGACATGGTCACCCTGTTAGAAGAATGTCCGGCCTGCGGAAGGACAGGGCCGGTCCTTGAGCCAAACGTCAGGAGAATGACGGGAGAAGAGGTACGTGGCTGTGCCGAGGAGATGAGGAAACTCATGGACGACCAGACGCCCGAGCTGCTCCACGACCTGGTCTGCACGCCTGACAGGGCTCGTATGCCCATGATGCTGTTGGACAGGGAAGAAAACTAGGCTTTTCCCTGCTCTATCAGCCATTTTTCCTTATTCTTGATACAGCCAGAGTCGGCCGCCATGGGGTTTCCGATGTAGTTTATGGCGCGTGCCCTACAACCCCCACATAGATACCTGAACTGGCATGAACCGCACTCTCCCTCTAGGGCGTCCCTGTCCGTGAACACCGCGATTTTCTCGAACCGCATCCAGATGTCCCAGAAGGGCTCCTCCCTGATGTTTCCCTCGACCCAGTCCGATATGAACATGCACGGGCAGATATCGCCGTTGGGCTGGATGCAGATGAACTGGCGTCCCGCCCCACATCCCTGGAGTGACTCCATGGGCACCGCGTTCATCTTGTCCGTGACCGTGTTGTAATGTGTTGGGCTCTGGACGTAGAACTGCTCGCTCTTCTGGGCTTTGGTCTCGACATAGAGCCTGTCAGGGTCGAGGTACCTGCCGAGGCTTCCCTCAAGACAAGCCCTGCCGTACTGTGGGGCCGTGCTCAGTATCTCAAGCCCGATTGTCCTCCTGCGCTTGAACAGCTTGCTGAGGAGCTCCTCCCTCTCCTCCGGGCTCAGGTCCTGATCAGCTATCTCTGGGCCCCTGCCCGCTGGCACGAAGTTGAAGTGTATGAAACGCTGGACTCCAAGCTCTGCAGCCAGGTCAAGCATCGGATCAACCTCGTCGATTGTGTTCTTTGTAAATACGGTGGCGATGGCGACAAAGATTCCTACCTCAAGGCAGTTCTTGATGCCCTGGACTGTGAGGTCCCAACACCCCTTCTGACCCCTGAACTCGTCGTGTTTCTCGGGGTTGACGCTGTCGAGACTGATCTCGATATATGCGAGGCCGTGGTCCTTGAGCTTCTTGGCGAAGTCCTTTGTGATCATTGTGGCGTTACTGGCGGCAGCCACGTGCATCTTCTTCTCAACCATGTAATCTAGTACTGGGAAGAAATCTGGGTGGATGAGCGGTTCACCTCCTGATATGACAGGCACCTTGACGCCAGCCGCGTCCATTGTGTCGACGAACGTGAGCTTCTCCTCAAGGGTCAGCTCGTCCGGGTCACACATCTCCTTGGCGTCCTGGTAGCAGTGCTTGCACCTGAGATTACACATGTTGGTGAAATTCCAGACAACCATATACGGGACCCTATTGGGGCCGTTGTTCTTCTTGCCTGTATGTTTCAGAGATTTCCCCAGTTGGTCAACTATCGTTCGTATCGCCATTGAATCATCCGCCTGAATAACAGCATATCACAGATGGTCGAGTAAAAAGAATGCGAAAATAGAATGAGTTACTCGACGACCTTTCCGTCCTCGTAGTAAGTGACGTCCGGGTCTTGTGGCGCCCAGACCTCGATCATCTTGAGGCCCTCTGGTCCTGACCCTGTAACACCGTGCATGTCGCCTGGCGAAAGGTACACAACCATCCCCGGTCCCAGCTCGTGGTCCTCACCGTTGAGGTGGACCTTTGCCAATCCCTCAAGGATGATGTATATACTCTCCCTTGAATCGTGGGTGTGCCTCCTCTTTGTGCTCCAGTTTGGAGCGTAGTCATACATGACTGTGGTAAAGTTCTTCGCCCCCACATCCTTTCCAGCGAGCCTGTACATGGTGTAGACTCCCTCGTTAACGTACGTGGCCGCATCAGTAGCCTTGAATATCTTGGACATATGAATCACGAACAAGGCGTACTCCAACGGTTATAAGATTTCATACGCGAACTGTAAACATATAAGCGACCACCCATATCCGTTTGGCTATGCGACCAGTGATCGGGATAACCTCTCGCTACTTGAACGATAAAAAGCACTACAACCTTCCAGACGCCTATACCAAGGCGATCCAGCGCAACGGGGGAACACCCATCATCCTCCCACCTCTCTACGACATAGACCAGGAGCAGCTCCTTGGGATGATCGACGGCATCATATTCACGGGTGGGCCTGACGTTGACCCCATGCTCTACGGCGAGCAGCCGTTGCCCAAGCAGGGTGGTATCGACATCCTCAGGGACACATTCGAGATCAGCCTTGCAAAGAAGGCTCTTGCAGGCAAGAAGCCCATCTTCGGTATCTGCAGGGGACTCCAGACGCTCAATGTAGCCGCCGGTGGTACGCTGATACAGGACATCCCGAGCCAGGTGGACAAGCCAATCAAGCATAGGCAGGAGACCGAGGCATGGTACGGAACGCACCACGTCAAGCTTGAGCCAGATTCGGTGGTTCACGGGATCTTCGGAAAAGAACAAGTCAAGGTCAACTCGTTCCACCACCAGGCATGTAAGGCCTCCGCACCGGGGTTCAAGGCAACTGGATGGGCACCTGATGGTGTCATCGAGGTCCTTGAGATTGACTCTCCTTACTACAGGCTATGCGTCCAGTGGCACCCCGAGCACATGCACAAGGGCGAGATGAACAAGCTGTTCAGCGCGTTCGTTGAAGCATCCAAGTAGGTATCTTATCCTACAACAACCCATAACCTCCATGGACTGGTGGAAGTGGGTCAAGCGGCTCATCATTTTGGCGGTAATACTTGGCGTGGGCTACTTTCTCCTAATGATTGGGATGGGAGCGTTGATCATCCTGCTTCCCTTCATATAGACAAAAAAGTATTAATTATCTGTTGGACGAGAAAAAAAAGTATCCAGGACTGTGTCCTGATTGATACCGGGGGTAGTCCTGCTAGCAATCGGGGTGACGGTTGTCCTTACAGGACGTACTCGTACCCCAGCTTTGCTGCCTGGATGTTCTTCTCTCCCCTGCTACCCGGCCATGCCTTCATTATGGGCTCAAACAGGCTCTCAAGCTTCAGGTAACCGGTGACTTTGGTAAGAGCACCGAGCATGGGCGTGTTCACTATGGGTATCGACCTTGCCCCGAACAACTCGTTGCTTATGGTCAAGGCGTCCAGGGTGGCCAGCTTGGCTCCCTTCGCGAACTCGATTTCATCCTTTTTCTTGGTGGTATTGTAGATTATCGTGCCCGGGTCCTTCAGGCCAGAGGTCACGTTGACGACATCTGGCAGGGTCGGGTCTATGATTAGCAGGCAATCAGGCTCAATCACCTGATGAGTCTCCCTAATGGGCTCATCGGCGATCCTGACGAAGGCCTGAACTGGTGCGCCTCTCCTCTCCCCTCCGTAGAGGGCAGACTTCCACGCCCATTTTCCCTCGGTGATCGCGGCCTCGCCAATAATCTTGGCTGCTGTGACTGCACCCTGGCCTCCTCGTCCATGAATCCTTATTTCCATCATGAGGTATCCGACTCTTACTGAGCACTTGAGTATAAAACACTAGCTAAGTGGATAGTGGACGAGCTCCAAACCACCCGTGTGCCTAGAATAGGTACAGGTAAATGTGTATATGAGTCGTTTTTTATACGTAATCAACCAATGAGTAAAGAACAAGGCGATAACATGTACAGGAAAAAATGGGGAAACCTGCCACCGGCCACCTTCAATGACGACCCGTCGATCAAGGGGGCAAACACAGGTATGTGGAGGGCCATCAGGCCCGTCGTTGACCATGACGGTTGTACCAAGTGCGGGCTGTGTGTTACTTACTGCCCAGATGGGTACGTAGAGATGGTTGATGGAAAAATCGTGTTCGATCTGAATTACTGCAAGGGCTGCGGCATCTGCGCCGAGGAGTGCCCCAGCGACGCAATCGCGATGGAGAGGGAGGTATAGAAATGGGTGAAGTAAAGTTCTTAGAGGGAAACCACGCCGCGGCGTACGGGGTCAAGCTTTCACGACCAGACGTCATCGCGGCGTTCCCGATCACGCCACAGACACCGCTAGTCGAGCATCTAGCTGACATGCACGTTGCGAGTGAACTGGGCAACTGCGTCTACCAGAGAACGGAGTCCGAGCACAGCAGCATGAGCCACTGTGTCGGGGCATCCGCCGCGGGTGGACGGGCATTCACTGCATCATGCAGTCAGGGGATCGCCTACATGACCGAGGTTCTCTGGATGGCTTCCGGTTTCAGGCTCCCAATCGTCATGGCGGTGGTTAACCGCGGCCTAGCTGCCCCCGGCACGCTTCAGGCAGAGCAGGGCGACAGCCTCCAGCAGAGGGACATCGGATGGCTCCAGCTCTACTGCGAGAGCCCACAGGAGGCACTTGACATGATGATACAGGCGTACAAGTTAGCGGAGGACGAGCGGGTTTACCTGCCCGTCATGGTCTGCTACGACGGGTACACCACGAGCCACACGGCCACCCCTGTAACCATCCCTGAGCAGGACAAGGTTGACGGGTTCCTGCCGCCGTACAAGCACAAGTACATCTACCTTGACCCCAACGACCCCCGAGAAGTCGGAGTTGCCGGCCCCAAGAGCGGTAGGCAGCTTGAGATCAGGCTCCAGATGGAGAACATTATGCAGGACTGCCTCGACATCATTGACAACAATGACAAGGAGTACGCCGGATTGTTCGGCCGAAGCTATGGCGGGGTCGTCGAGGAGTACAGGACCGAGGGCGCTGACGCGGTAATATTCACCATGGGTGCCATCACGGGCACATCCCGGGTGGTCATCGACGAGTACAGGAACAAGGGTCACAAGATCGGCCTAGTTAAGATCAGGAGCTTCAGGCCATACCCGACCAAGAGGATCCAGGAGATCGCCAGCAAGGTCAAGGCAATAGGCGTCATCGACAGGAACTTCAGCCTCGGCTCGGCCGGGGGCGGCGTTGGTGCCCTAGAGGTGGGACGCGCCATCGTCAACATGGACAAGCACCCGAAACTCATCAGCTTCATCACGGGGCTCGGTGGCAGAGACGTTGTACCTGATAATATCAGGTACTGCTGCGACCAGGTACTCAAGACCGCTGCGACGGGAAAGGTGGAGTACGAGGTTGAGTGGGTGGGGCTAAAGGAGGAGGAATGATGAAGGACATAAGATTAAAGGGAAACAAGACCTGCGGGGGCTGCGGAGGCAGCCTTGCCGAGAAGCTAATCTTCGAGGTAACGGGTCCAAACGTTATAATCCACGGATCAGGCGTATGTGCCGGCTACAGCACGACCATGCTCCCAATCCCCAAGATGACCCTCCACTTCAGCGGAGGAGGAGGGGCGGGCGGGGCAGGAATAGCCGCGGCGCTCAAGGCAACAGGCAGGGAGGACATCCCGGTACTGGCCTTCGGCGGCGACGGCTCAGTATCCGATATCAGCTTCGCCCAGGTCTCGGCCTGCGCCCAGAGGAACGACAACATGATCTTCTTCTGCATGGATAACGAGGCGTACATGAATACTGGGAACCAGAAGAGCACGTTGACGCCGTGGGGGGCAGCGACCACCACAAGCCCCGCAGGGCACGTCGAGTGGAAGAAGGACCTGCCAATGATCATGGCGATGCACCGGCCAGCATACGTGGCAACGGTGTCACCCGCTTTCCCACAGGACTTTAAGGCCAAGGTCAAGAAAGCGCTGGGCATGAAAGGGTACAGGTACATCCACGTGCTTGCCCCGTGCCCAACCGGCTGGGGCTCTGACCCCGCAAAGAGCGTCGGGCTGGCGAGGGACGCCGTGAGGACGGGCCTTTTCCCACTCTACGAGGTGGAGAATGGGAAGCTGAAGTTCACATACGAGCCCAAGGAGCGTATCCCAATCAAGGAGTACACCAGCCTCCAGAGGCGGTTCAGGCACCTTGATGACTCCGAGATCGACAAGCTACAGGAGCAGATCGAGGAGCGGTGGACCAGCCTGGTTTCTAAATCCCAGGCAAAAATCTAGGGGAAAAGCCCCTATAGTTTCTTCAGGGCCGCCTGTATGCGGTCCATACCCTCTTCCAGGTCCGCCATGCTCTGGGCGTAGGCGTTCCTGATGTGACCCTCTCCTTGCTTGCCGAAGAGGTGGCCGGGTGTGATGGCTACTTTTGCCTCCTCCCTGAGGTACTTGGCCATCTGAGCCGAGGTCTTCCCGTACGCAGACACGTCGGGGAACAGGTAGAACGCGCCCTCAGGCTTTGTGACCTGGACGTTTGGTACCTCTGCCCACCTGTCAAGGGCATAGTTCCGCTTCGCCTGGTATTTTTTCACCATCTCGGTGACGCAGTCCTGTGGTCCCGCTAACGCCGCGATGCTGGCGTGCTGCATGGCCTGGTTGATGACAAGGAACGTGGACATCTGTATCTTGAACAGCGTGTCATAGGTCTCCTGGTCAGGCGCGATGATGTACCCCACCCTCCATCCCGTCATGGCGTAGGTCTTGCTGAGGCCGTTGAGGATGATGGTCCTCTCCTTCATCCCGGGTAGGCTTGCGATGCTCTTGAACTTGTGTCCGTCATAGGTTAACTCGTCGTAGATGTCGTCGCTGATGACTGGGACGTTGTTCTCGATTGAGTACTCGGCGATCTCCTTGAGCTTCTCGTCCCTGAGCACTGAGCCCGTTGGGTTGTCTGGGCTGCAGATGAGTATGCCCTTGGTCTTGTCATTTGTTGCATTCTGGATGTCGCTGAGGTGGAAGTCCCAGTTCTCGTCCTTGTATCGGGGAACAGGCACCGCGTTGACTCCCAGCTCCTCTGTGGGGCCGTAGTAACCGAAGAAGCAGGGGTCCATTGTGATGTAGTTCTCACCTGGCTGCATGAGCTTCCTGAAGACCATCCAGATTCCCATGGTGCTCCCCGGTGTGATGATGACGTGCTCGGGGTCTACGTCAACCCCGTACTTGTGGTACTTGGATGCGACGGCCTCCCTGAGCTCCAGGATGTGCCTAAAATCGCCGTAGTGGGTCTGGCCCTCGTCCATTGCCTTCTTCATGGCGTCAACGATGTGCTTGGGAGTATCGTACTCCGGCTCACCGCCGCCTATGCTGATCAGTCGTTTCATGCACACATGTGAATTTATGGAGGTTTAACAGCTTTGGGTTGGGTGGTTTATTATAATATTCGGGCTTTTCTCTAACCATGTCAGAACCCATGGATTTCAACAAGAAGAGGTACGCACACCTGAAGAGGCAGATGGAGGAGTACGAGCTGGACATGGTCTGGCTCGCAGGGGGAGCCGGGATGGGCCCCAGGCTCCAGAGGCTGACGGGTTCAACGTCAGGAACGGGGATCATCATACCCATCGACGGCGACCCGGCCCACTTCGTGTACGGCGTGGACTATAACAGCACAATCGACGAGAGCTGGCTCCCGGTGAAGCTACTTGAGGGCAAGTCAGCTGCGCTACCCAGAATCACCGGATACGCCAACGAGTACATCAAGGACGGTGCCAGAATAGGCGTCAACCTAGGATCACTCAACCACGCCAGTTACAAGGCTTACTCCAAGGAGCTCAAAGGGGATCTCGTTGATATCTCCGGTGACATCATCCCCGAGGTGTGGTTCGGCCTCTATCCCGACGAGATAAAGTTCCACAGGGCGGTCAGCAGGCTCGCCGACATCGGATGCACCGCTGTCAAGGAGGCCATGAGGCCGGGAATCACCGAGACTGAACTGGCAGCTGAGGCCAACTACGCCATGCAGCGAAAAGGGGCAGAGACGTTCAGCTTCGAGACCATCGTATCAACGGGCGAGAGGTCGGCGTACAGCCACGGCTATCCCACGCCAAGGAAGCTCAAGCCCGGCGAGTTCGTCCTCGTGGACCTAGGCCCGACTATAAGCGGCTACGCAGCTGATGAGACGCGCACGTACCTCCTGGGCAGCGACTCAAAGAAGGGGAAGATGCTGGAGGCAATGGACAAGTCGGTCCAGACTGTCATCGATCACGTTAAGCCCGGTGTTAAGTGCAGCGAGCTTGACGCAATCAGCAGGAGGGTGTTGAAGGAGCACGACTTCCCAGATTACATGCACAGCCTCGGCCATCCGTTGAGCGGATTCGTCACGCCCTTGCTGTCAAAGAACAGCAAGGACGTACTCAGGCCCGGCCACCTCTTCACTGTAGAGCCCGGTATCTACATTCCTGGGTACGGCGGCGTTAGGCTGGAGGAGAACATAGTGGTTACCGAGGACGGGTACGAGCAGCTGACAAAAGGGCCTCGTCTAGTCTAATGGTTGAGTACTAGTCCCACGACCATCGCGAATATCATACCGATGAGCAGCCCGATCGAGACCGTGTGTTTCTGGTCCACTGAGCAGAACTCATGGGCCACGGGTATCAGCTCGTCTATAGTGATGTAGGTCATGACACCGGCGGCGAAGCCCAGGCTCCACCCGATGATTCCCAAACCGACGTATGATATTATTGT
>JABIBQ010000005.1 GCA_018652685.1 Candidatus Bathyarchaeota archaeon | reverse complement strand
CAACTCGTCTTTCGAGAAAGGCTTGACTGAACTCATACAGGGCTAAATGAGGAATACATTGAAAATATTATCCATCTCCACCAGATCTGCCTCAACCAAGCATGTCGATTGAAAACCCAAGCTCATGAGCCAATCGGACAGCTTGACCTTCTTTGTGTTGTAATGGTCCTCAACGGTCACAATGTTCCTATGTGTCAGCGCATGAACGATCCTGTGAGCCTGGACGCGGCAAAGGTCAAGGTCATAGTGTAGTCCTTCTGGAGCATGTCTCCGCCGTATCCTAAGAGCGCCTCAACCACCATCCTCTCGTTGGGGTTCAGGAGCTTCATTGCAACGTAGGTCTTGTCAGTTTTCATAGAGTAATGATTGGACTCGGGCATTACCTCGGCCTGAACTCGGTTCCTCCCGGTAAACCAGAGATACGCGACTATGAGCGTCAGCAGCCCGATGATGACCCAGAGCAACAAGCTGTTTTGTGAATCCGTTGGCCCCATGGGCATCATCTGGCCCCTTTGACCCACAACAAGTTAAACAGTATCGCGAGTTCTAATCTGATGGCAGTTTTTATTGGTTATTTAATGCACTTATTCGAAGGGGTTAAAACAGATCAGGTAAGAGTGATGCCCATGAAGAGAAATACAGTAATTCTACTTGCGACAGCGGCCCTGTTTGTTGCAGCTGTCCTAGTCGTCCCAGCGATAGCCGAGGCATTGGAGCCCGAACTATTACCCGAGCCATTCTGCGGAGTCGAGGGAATCGAGGGCTGCCCAGTAACTGGAGGCGAATCAGCACCAGCAGGATGCGATCCAGCCCGCGGTGGATGCTGCGGAACGGGTTAATTTCTTCAGCAATTCAATAAATCAAGTAACTGCGATAACCTCTGAATCAGAATGTACTGGTCATCTGAGTAACTGCACACGGATTTTTCGCTGAACTGGTCCCAGTCACCGTTGGCGTCAACCCTCTTGATTAGCACAGGCTGCATGCCAGCGTTGATTGCTCCCTCGATATCAACGTCCATGTCCCCCACGTAAAGTGATTCCTCCGCCTTCACATCGGTGAGGTTGAAAGCAGGATTGAACACACGGGGATCAGGCTTGGCGTGGCCTACGCTATCGCTCACAACGACGCAATCAAAAAGCTCCTCTGCCCCAAGCTCACCTAGAAGTTCGTATATCCTGGGCGTGTGCTCCCAGTTGGTGACAAGACCCACCTTGTACTTTTCCTTAAGCCTCTCGATGATGGGAACCGCCTCCTCGTCCAGGTACATGCCCTGGTGCCATACTTTGATTATGGTGTCCACCAGTGGCCTGACCTCTTCTTTTGGAAGATCTAGCCCAATGCTCTCGCCCAGAACCTTGACCCGCTTCATGAAAAGGGTGAACCCCGCCTCGTGGATATCAGGTACGGGCCCCTCGAAGAGGTTCTGGAGCACAGCCTTGAACCCATCAAAGGAGATTTCCGCGCCCTTCTCCTCCAGTGCTGCATGGAAAGCCCTCGCCCACCTATCCCAGGCACCGTCAATATCGTCGGATAGCAGGATGGTGCCGTGGAGGTCGAAGAAAACGCCCTTGATGTGATCCATTTCAAGGAAATGCGTGACGAGACGGTTAAAATGTTTCTTTATTACGCCTGATTAATCTCAGCTTCCATGGGCCTGAAGAATACGGACAGGAACGCTATACGTTTCTCTCCAATCTCCTTGGCAGTTTCAGTGTTCAACCGCTCGAAGCATTGCATGGTATCCTCCTTGAATCAGTTGAGGTCATACAGGGGAAGCCCAGTCTCACCTCTCATATAAAACGCCCTGGACAGCCCAACCTCGCCGAGTTCATCCACCTTATCGGCATCCCAGACGTCCTTTTCCTCAAATGATCCCAGTTTTTCCCAGATACTCATTGAATGCTTTTCTATGATCGTAAGAACGCGGGCAATTCGTTTCTCTGGATAGCTCATGCCACTGAGAAGACCCTTTTGCCCAACCACGCCCTTTCAGGATATGGGGCTCACGGATCACCCTTCCGATGTCATGGAGATTTGCCCCCACCTGGAACAGGTCAACATCAGCGCCCTCCTGTTCCGCAATCATTGTGGAGAGATGATACATGCGCTCAACGAGTTCCCAGTCATGGGTCGTGGAAGCCTGCTTCGTCTTTTTCACGAGTTTCTTGAGGGTGTCAATCATAGGCATGTGTTGGATACTGCTTGTAGGTCTACTAAAATTATCAAAAAAGGAGGGTTAAGCCGCGTACTCGGGCTTAATCCTCGCTCTTCTGAGGAGGTTCGCGTTTGTCACAACGGTTATGCTACTCATTGCCATCGCTGACTCTGCGATAACGGGATGCAAGAAACCTACAACTGCCAGAGGGATACTGATGACGTTGTAGAAGAACGCCCAGAATAGGTTCTGCCTGATCTTGTCAAAGGTCGCCTTGCTCAAGTTAATAGCAGTCACGAGCCCCGTCAGGTCCCCCCTTACCAGTATGATGTCACCTGACTCAATGGCGATGTCAGTTCCAGTACCAATCGCAACTCCAACGTTGGCCTGGGCGAGCGCCGGGGCGTCGTTGATGCCGTCACCGACCATGGCGACCATGCCGTGCTTCTCCTGTGCCTCGATTACTACTCTAACCTTCTCGTCAGGCATGACATCGGGATAAACCTCTGATATGCCAACCTGTCTGGCGATAGCCTCTGCCGTCGCCCTGTTGTCACCTGTGAGCATGATGGTTTTCAACCCCATCCTCCCAAGCTCCTTAATGGCCGGGACGCTGTCCTCCTTCAACGTGTCAGCCACTGCGATGATTCCAGCGGGCTTACCGTTGACGCCAACAGCCATGACGGTTTTGGCCTCCTTCTGGAGCCTGCTAAACTCATTTAATAGAGTCTCAGGAAAGGAGCTCAGCAAGCTGGGCTTTCCGACGATTACCTCGTCATCGCCAACCTTGCCTATCACTCCTTCGCCCCTCAATGCCTTGAAATCCGTGGGCTGGGATAGCTTGATGCCTTTCTGCATTGCTGAACGTATAATTGCCTTTGCCAGTGGGTGCTCCGATCCCTGCTCAAGACTCGCCGCGTAGCGGAATAGCTCATCGTCGTCCATCCCGTTGCTGACTACATCAGTGATAGCGGGCTGACCTTTTGTGATTGTGCCCGTCTTGTCCAGGATGACTGCCTTTATCGCCTTCATCGTCTGTATTGCCTCACCCCTTCGAATGAGTATCCCGTTCCTGGCACCCATGCCGGTTCCGACCATCAGTGTGGTTGGGGTAGCCAACCCAAGGCTGCATGGGCAAGCGATTACAAGCACCGAGATCATGGCTGAGATTGCCAGCATGACCTGAGGAAGGTTGACATCAACCCAAGGTAAGCTGGGTGCGCCCCATCTCAGGACCGCGTTGAATGGGACGGGTACCACTATCCAACCGATTAGAGTTAGGAACGCTACCCCGATGACTATCGGTACGAATATTGCGATAACGTCGTCTGCGAACTTCTGGATGGGTACCTTTGTACCCTGTGCCTCCTCTACCATCTTGATGATCTGGGAGAGGAATGTGTCCTTGCCGATTCGGGTGGCCTCAATATGCAGGAGACCCTCCTGGTTGACGGTTGCCCCAATCATCTCGTCGCCGACACCCTTGGTTACGGGCATGGATTCTCCCGTGGCCATTGACTCGTCAACGCTGGACTCGCCCTTGACGACCACGCCGTCTGTGGGTATCTTCTCGCCGGGCTTTACGATCATTATGTTGCCCACCTCGATCTGTTCCAGGGCAATTTCCTTCTCCTCGTCGTCCACAAGTATGAAGGCAGACTTTGCTTCCATCTTAAGCAGCTGTCTGATGGCCTGGCTGCTCTGCCCCTTGGCCAGTGCTTCGTAGTACCTGCCGGTGAGGTGGAAGCTGAGGATCATGCTGCTGGTGCCTGCGTAGTTGAACAGGGGAGTGACGAAACTAGCGGGGCCCGTGAGCCACGCTATTATCGTACCCATGGCGATCAGTACGTCCATGTTAGCTGAGCCATGAGTCAACGAGGCCCACGCAGACCTGATGGTTGGCCACCCTACCCAGAAGACAGCAGGCGCACTGAGCACGGTTATACCCATTTGGAATATGAAGTGGCTCGGCCAAGCGATGCCAAAGACCATGTGTGGGAACATCCAGAGTATGATAGGCCCCGTGAACATCCAGCTCGTGAGCATCCTTCGTTTGACCTTGCCAAGCTCCTCCATGTAGTTGTCAGTCTCCTCCTCGTCCGACACGTCGTAGCCCTGGCTTCGAACAGCTTCTCGGAGTTCAACTATGCTTACAAGCTTGGCGTCATACTTGACGTACGCCTTCTCCGTAGCGAGGCTTACGACGACATTGTTCACACCATTGATTCTTTCAAGGGCCTTCTCGACTGCCGCGACACACGCCGCACATGTCATCCCCACTATCTGAAGGGTTATCTCACTCTCTTTATCATCAGTGGGCAGGACCGGCTCGTACTCAAGTTCCCTTATGACGTCTCCAATCTCATCGAGGCTGATCTTCTCGGGGTCGTACTCTACCACGGCTTTCTCTGTGCCATAGTTTACGTCAGCCTTCGAGACGCCCTCCTTTTTGAAGAGGCCCTTTGAAATGCTCAGCGCACATGTTGCACAGTGCATGCCCTTCACGGGGATGACCATTGTCTTGGTCTTGGATTCCCCGTTGTTACTTGAACTCACGCGTAAATACCGAAAACCGCAGTATATATACCCATTTTCGGTAATTTAGTTTATAATTCACGGTTTCTTAGGCTAGCCCGATAGATATGACACAAGTCGAACTCAAAGTCAAAGGAATGACCTGCTCCCACTGCGAGATGAGGGTAAGGAAGGCACTTGAGGCGGTTTCAGGAGTTGATTCAGCGAAGCCAGACCACAAGAAAGGCGTGGCGGTTGTTGAGGTAAGCGGCGATGTCTCCGCGGAGACACTGACCAAGGCAGTGAACGACACCGGCCTCTACGAGGCAACGGCTTAACCCTACTTTTGATCTTTTACATCAATTCCCTTTTCATGGAAAAGTTATAGCCCGTGAACCCAAATCTACTCCATGACTGATTCTGATAGAGAGACGAGCATACTGATGGAGCTCGTTAAGGAGAGGTACGGGGAAAGACTCACAGAGGAGCAGCTTCAACACATCTCGAAAAGCCTGAAGAGCGTGATGGATGCTGGGAAAGCTCTCAGGGAGATCCAGCTTGAGAACTCCGACGAGCCATTCAATGTGTTCAGGCCATACCGGAGGAAGGAGTAGTGCCGGTCTACAAGACAATCAAGGAGCTATCAACAGGGATAGTATCAGGGGATATCTCCCCTGTAGAACTCACCGAAACTTTCCTGAGCAGGCTGGATGAGCACGGTCCGATCCTCAACGCCGTTGTCACGATCACAGAAGAGAGGGCCATCAAACAGGCGAAGGAGCTGGAGAGCGAGGCTCGGGCTGGAAAGATCAGGAGCTCACTCCATGGAATCCCGTGGGGAGGAAAGGACCTTCTAGCCACAGCAGGGGGAATTCCTACCAGCTGGGGCGCGTACCCCCTCAGGAGCCAACAGTTTGACTACGACGCGACAGTTGTCTCAAAGCTCGATGATTCGGGGGCAGTTCTCTGCGCAAAACTCTCCATGATCGAGCTGGCAGGGGGCATGGGTTACAGGCAGCCTAACGCCAGCTTCACGGGGCCATGCGCGACCCCCTGGAGCATGAAGCACTGGAGCGGTGGCTCAAGCAGCGGCTCAGGTTCATCTGTCTCAGCGGGCCTTGTACCATTTGCCATAGGATCCGAGACGTGGGGCAGCATCCTCAGCCCGGCAAACAACTGTGGTGTATCCGGGCTTAGACCCACTTACGGGAGGGTCAGCAGATATGGGGCGATGGCGTTGAGTTGGACTCTTGACAAGCTTGGACCTCTGTGCCTAACAGCCGATGACTGTGGCCTCGTCCTTGAGGCTATATCAGGCTACGACCCCAAAGATCCCAGCACGGACAACGAGTCCTGGAGTTACGAACCCGAGGAAAGGGACTGGAAGATCGCAGTACCAAAGGACATATTGGAGGGAAAGATTGAGCCAGTCGCCGAAAACTTCAGGGAATCAGTTAAGGAACTGGAGAAGTTCGCGACAGTTGAGGAGATTCAGTTTCCCGAGTTCCCCTATGAATCGGTGACTAGGACCATCCTCAACGGCGAGGCAGCCGCAGCGTTTGATGAGTTCTGCGAGATGGGGCTGGCAGCCGAGCTTACGGCACCCGAGGACAGGTACGGGCCTTACGCTCGCTCA
The DNA here is from genome assembly GCA_018652685.1 of Candidatus Bathyarchaeota archaeon. Taxonomy (GTDB): domain Archaea; phylum Thermoproteota; class Bathyarchaeia; order TCS64; family TCS64; genus RBG-16-57-9. The sequence goes on along the minus strand of JABIBQ010000005.1, from coordinate 32,680 downwards.
ATGACGCTGGCAAAGGACTTCCTCAGGGCACTCAGGCTCAGAAAGCAGATGTGCAGGATAGCAGAGGATGTCCTAGAGGGTTACGACGCAGTAATAGCTCCGACAAGCGGCTCAACGGCACACCCAATCGATAAGCCCTTCCCTGTCAGACGTCCGTGGGCGTTCAGAGACATTATGGGTGCGCTGGGAAACGGCGCTGGGATGCCCTCACAGTGTGTCCCCAACGGGTTCTCCAAAAAGGGGCTTCCTACGGGGATTCAGTTCATGGGCAGGGCATACGACGAGAACAAGGTGATTAGCATCGCAAAGATGTACCAGGAAAATACGAGCTGGCATCTCAGGCACCCTGAGATGTTCACCCCCTAGTCTTATTCTTCTCGAATAACTACCGTGTCTGACAGGTAGTTGAACAGCCTCTGGTTCTTCTCCTTGTAGAAGAAGAATCCGATTAGGAAGTCAATAGGTAGCAGGAACACTTTCCCAAACGACTCGATTGCAGCGTCAACCAAGGATAGAGGCGCCCCACCCTCCTTGGTGATCCTCAGGTTCATAACCATCTTACCGATGCTCTGGCCGTAGTACTGATCCATAAACATGTAGTAAAGGAACTGCAGTATCTGATCAAGACCGAATCTGATGTTCACCCCCTGCATGATGGGGTAACCGGGAAGTCTGAGTACTGCCAGGACGACGCCCAGTATCATTCCGTCTATGACTATGGCTATGAATCTCTGGGTCCATGTGGCCAGTTCAATATATCCCTCGCCGTGGCTCTCACTTAACTCGATCCCACATTTCGGGCAGAAGACATCGCTCTCATCATACTCGGACCCACATTTATCACAGAACGGCATAACGGTTCTCTCGCAAGAAATCTTGTATATAGAATATTAAGCGTTGTTCAGATTTATGCCAAAATTGGGGGTTAGATGGTGACTTCCTCTGACTTTTTCCCGGACCAGTCATCGAGATCGAGGTACGCGACCACCGTGCCCGGGATGTTCTCGTTGTTGGCGAACCTCTCGCGGGCTTCCAGATCGGCCTCAAGGTGATCGGCCATGATCCTGAATGCGTGCTTTTTCTCATCGGTGTCCTCGATGAACACCGCCTTCCCTTTGAACATAATCGACGCATAGAGGTGGCTGCACTCTTTCGTGTGGTAGCCGTGGTCCTGCAATGCCATGCCCCAGACATTGGGGTTCTTCTTCAGGACGGAGAGCTTCCTGCCCTTGCCTGCCATATGGAAGTATATTCTGTCCTTATCCTCGTCATAGGCGAAGCTCAGTGGCACCAGGTATGGCGCACCGTCGTCAACCATTGCCAAAGTGATATAATTCTCGGATTTCAGCACCTTTACCTTTGTCTCATGGTCTTTGAACTCCTTGTCTCCCCTTGTCATGTGATAAAGCATACCTACTCTTCCACGACGGCTCTATAAAAGCTAAAAACCCGTGGGACATGGAATGGTCATGGCTCCGGTCTTACTCCTCATAGATTACATCCGGACCGCCCTGTCAATCGCCATGCTGGGGTACGCGTCCTACAAGGACTTTAAGACCAGAGAGATCCACGATTATGTCTGGTTGTTACCTGCACTTTGTGGTGCTATCCTTGGAGCGTACGAGTTATTCATGGGCATGTTATCCATCGCTGACATACTCCTCTCCGTGGGCTTCATGGCGATTCTTTCAGGTGTCCTTTGGTACTTCCGGCTTTTCGGTGAGGCCGATCTCCTAGCTTTTGTAGCTCTATCAATAATCCATCCTAGGACACCCAGCTTTCCGTTCATGGGTTACCCGCCGTTGCTCTTCTCGTTCACTCTTATCGCCAACTCGGCACTGTCTGGGCTGCTCTCGGCATTCTACACGCTTTCGCTAAACCTTTCATTGAGCACAAGAGTCTCGCTCTTCGAGGCTCACCCTGAGACATCGAAGTTTACAAAACTGGGGTTGATGTTCACAGGTCATTACAGGGCACTCGCGAATATCAGAGGACCTCCGTTCGAGTACCCCCTTGAAGAAATGGGGGAGCTGGTACTGAAACCTGACATCTGGGACGATGATAAGGCAAACAAAGCATTCAAGATTCTCAAAGAAAATGGGAGGGGGCGTGCCTGGGTTTCGGCAACCCTGCCATACATCGTCCCCCTGTTTGTTGGCTACATGGTCTCGGTGGTCTACGGAGACATAATGTTCACCGTGATGGCGTACCTGTCGCGGTGATCAGGCCCGACGTAGGATAGAACCCGGCCTTGACCCGTTGTGGACGCCGTTGTCAACAACCACCTCGCCGTTGACCAGCACGTAAGGTATGCCCTTGGGGTAGGTCACCGTAAGCTCAGGGTGACCAGTGTGATCGAGGGCGTCCTGATCCATTAATACGATATCGGCGTGGACTCCCTTCACCAGCGTTCCCCTGTCCTTGAGCCTGTAGGTCTTGGCAGGGATTGTCGATGTCTTCTGCACGGCCTCTTCCATTGTGAGAAAGTCGCTATCCCTGACGTACCTCATGAAGAACTTGGGGTATCCACTAAACGTGTCAGGTAAGGGAGTCGCATATGGTGGGTACATCTTCATTGTGCCCCTATCATCGATTATCCCGACGTCGAGGCCAACGGTTCCACGTGGATGCCTGAAGAACTCCTTCATCTGCGCCTCGATGCCCCTGTAATCGGTGTGGGCACCCATGCTATCAGGGTCCGCGATTATCAGGTCACAGAGCGCGTTCCACGGATCCTTCTCCAGTATCTTGGCGGCCACAGCAAGGGTTACCCCTGTGCGCGCGCGCGCTAATGGACGCTGAAGCCCACTGACTCTGTAAATCTTTTCGAACTCAGACAAGAAGGCACTGATCATTACGTCAATTCAAACCTCGCTCTAGTCAGTATTTCCTCGGGGTTAGTATAGTAGGTGTGTACTATCTCTGAAACTTTGTCTGGAGAGTTAATGTTTTCTTTTACCATCCATTCGAGAATTGTTGTCCGCTTTTGAAGTTCTTCTTCTAGTACGTACTCTGATATGTGTCGTAAAGAGGATATTTGTTTAAATATAGATTCGCCCCTTCCAGCTGATTCAAGGAATCGGTATGAGTCATCATGGGAATCCCACCTGAACCTGTGTTCGATCTGAACCTCATCACTTGAGCTCAGGCCAATTACCTCAGTCACAGTATCTGCCCTTCGTACAATCTTGTTTCCTATCTTGACTCTTCGAATCTGTAGAAGCACATTCATTAATGGAATCATCATTGCGGGGATGTCCATTGGTCTGCTAAGCAGTCTCTTTATGGCGTATTCGACGCTATCGCTGTGGATCGTGCATAGCCCACCGTGCCCTGTAGCAATTGCCTGGAATAGGGTGTACGCTTCCTCTCCTCTAACTTCACCGACTACTATGTAATCGGGTCGCTGACGTAGACTTGCTTTCAATAAGTCGAACAATGTGATCTCTTCTACACCCGGTTGATAGCTAGGACGGGGAACCATTGGGATCCAGTTCTCGTGTAATCTTAGTTCCCTGACTTCCTCGATTGTTATAACCTTCATTTCGGGTTTGATGAACATGCTCAACGAGTTTAATAGGGTAGTTTTTCCTGAGGCAGTTGCGCCACAAATCATGATACTGCGACCGTGTTCAACCAAGATCCAAAAATATGCTGCGATTTCAGGAGATAAAGTGCCATACTTAATGAGATCAACTATTGTAAATGGGTTTTCTCTGAATTTTCGTATAGTGAAGGTATCACCTCTCTTCGAGATTTCCTCCAGAGTAATTTGTACACGGAATCCTTCTGGGAGTGTTCCCTGCATGATTGGATGACTAATGCTGATCTGACGTCCTGATCTGTATGCGAGTCGTATTACGGTTTTATCAAGCTCGTCCTCAGTTTGGTAGATAATGTTCGTTGGTATGGATTCGTAGGTACGATGCCAAACATATATGGGCGTTCTTACCCCGTTACATGAGATATCTTCTATATTTTCGTCGCGTACAAGAAGATCGATCATGCCATACCCAAGGAAATCCCGTTTCAGATAATACATGAACTTGTCTTCTGATTCTTTTGGGATATCACGTTTGAATTTTCTGAACATACGCTGCATTTGATTGCGCAGGTAGTCCTCTATCTTTTCAGAATCGTGCAGAATCTCTAACGAGACATCCATCCGGTCTATTAGAAGCTCTTTAATCCTGCCTAGAAGTGATTGCTCGTCTTGGGTAAGGTTCGGTTCAACGACGTGGTATTTGAGAGTGCCTTTCTCTTCGCGTATCTCTATTCCGACGCGCGCGCGCTTCAAGAAGCATACCGCCTGTTCCACAGGCAGGGTCGTATATACTTTCTTTTTCATTCGGGTCAAGAATAAGGGTCATCAGCCTAACGACGCTTCTTGGCGTATAGAATTCACCGGCTTTCTTCTTTGAAATATCCGCGAATTTTTTTATAAGATATTCATAAGCTTGACCAGCCATATCGGGTTCTACATTTGAATTAGAAAGATTAACGGTAGAGAAATGTTCGATCAACTGTAAAAGTAAACCATCAGAGAATCTCTCTTTATTTGTCCATTGAGCATCCCCAAAAATACCATAAAGAGTGTCGGGATTAGCTTTTTCGATGCCTCTCAGAGCATAGGATAACGCTTGGCCAACGTTCACAGTCTTTTCTCGTACATCTTTCCAGTGAGCGCCATCAGGAATCTGGAAACGGTAATTTTCAGCATAATGGGCGTACTCTATATCTTCGCCAGATTCTTCAAGAGCTTGCTGATATTCTTCATCATAAACATCGGATATCCTCTTAAAAAACAATAAAGGAAAAATGTAAGTTTTAAAATCAGAATGTTCTACTGGCCCTCGGAGTATATTTGCTGCAGACCATAAGTATTGTTCAAGTTCGCTAAGGGATATTATAGGCATATAGATCGGGAATTACTTAGAGGATATCTGAGTATTCAAGTTTTATTGGTTCAATGTGTGTGCACTGTAATCATTTTACCAGCCCAATTATTCTTTAACTCTGTCAAGGGCGCTAGTACTAGGCCCGCGGTGTTCGGTTTGCCGCCATAATGGGGTTTCCAAGTTTACAGGGTCCAATATGCAAGCCAAGTCGGTTGTGGGTTCTCTTGTGAGGGGCTGTAAAGTTGTAAAGTGTAGGGATTATGGATATTGCTTAATGATTGATGGTAAGCTGATTATTCATGGATTTAGGTGAAGTTCAGATGCGACTAAACGTCGAGTTAGCGGACCAAGATCATCTGCTTGAAGCGTTGACTCATTCCTCATGTTTGAATGAGCCTCACATGGGGTTAAAGAAGAAAAATGAGTCACTCGCTTGGCTTGGAGACGCCCTGCTCTACTGGGTAGTTAGTGAAGATGAGTATTAGCCGAACCTCTCGACTGAGATACTTCATAATCGTAGAGAGAAGCGTATTAACAAAGAGTACCTCGCAGGACGAGCCGTTCATTACTGTTTGGACCACGCATTGAGAATCACTGAAGGACAGGTTAAAGAGGGTGGTCGAGCCAACCAGACTAACTTACATACGGTCTTTGAGGCCGTGGTGGGGGCCGTCTACCGAGACAAGGACTATGAATACGCGAAAGACTTCGTTCTAAGGACCTGTGTCTAAGTAAACTGGATTGAAAACACCACCGTGAATCCTAAACAAGATTCTCTCTTCCCTTCTGAACTGGTTATATTCGATTTGTTTTATGGTGACTGCCCCTCATCCTCGTTGAGTATGTTGAATAAGTGGTTCAGGGTGGATGGTGATTGTTAGTAAATGGTTAATGGCCGATAATGAGCTGGGGGTTCCCGAGTGGCCAAAGAGGTCAGGTTTACAACCCAACGCTCGCGCTGGACACGTTCACTTACGTTTTCTGACTATCTTCATGTCTTGATAGTCTGACACATACTCGAACCCGTTCCCCAACGATTCAATAAACTCATCAAGGTCCTTACACGCCCTAACAATGAATGAATCATCTGGCTCTTCCTGAAGCAATCGAATATAGATGAGAGTATTCTGGATATTCACATGACCTAGAACGGCCTTCACATGAAGGATATCCTTGGTTCTAGCGTACTCTTGGGTACCTTTGAAGTGTCTGAAGGTCCTCAACGTGATTTGTTTGAATATAGGATTACCTAGTGACTGAGAGAGCTTGTTGCGTTTCTTCCTAAAGTTATCACTAATATGCTGACTAGTAGACGCCCAGATTCGTTCATTATGCTCTTTGTTCACGATTATTGGAGTTAACATTGAGACCAGTTTCTTACTGATTCGTAGTTGACGGGGGTTACTTCCTTTCGCTGGTTGGTTCAAGGTTACTGTGCGTCGAGTAAAGTCAAGGTCCATAGGCCTGATTCTTGACGCCTCCACCGGTCTGAATCCTGTTTCCTTTAATAACTGAAGAAAAGCCCCATACTTACTATACGCGAATCCTCCAATCAACTGGTCAATATCCTTCTCAAGGGGAACGAATGGGAGTTTCTTCGACCGTCTGTACTTCTTAGGAGTATAGAGGAATCCCTTGAATGTGCACCAGTCAGCGTAGGCGTACGCCATGTTCTCCTTTCTTCCCTCAGTCCATTCACCTGTATCAAGAAACCGTTGAACAGCGTCAAGGTCCCAAAGGTTCACTCGCCGGTTCATGGACTTGACTATACGTAGTTTACACTTGACCGTTGAATCAGCGAGAAGATACCCTTTCTTCGTCCGCTTACTTCTCAGAAACTTTTCAAAATCAACAAGATAATCGAACAGTAATGTCTGGGGTTCAGTTTTGGTGCGGAGGGTGGGACTCGAACCCACGGAGGACTAGTCCATCAGGACCTGAACCTGACCCCTTTGGCCACTCGGGAACCCCCGCATAGAGAAAAATGGTAAAGGTTAAAGCGTTTTTAAGTATTCCGTGTACGCCGCTGCGTCCATCAGATTAGCTAGGTCGCCTTCAAGGTTCGTTGGCTCGATCTTCGCGATCCAGCCCTCACCGTACGGGTCAGTGTTAATCTTGTCAGGACTGTCAAGAAGCTCCTCGTTGATGGCAACTACCTTTCCACCAATCGGGCTGTACATGTCGCTAACTGCCTTGACTGACTCGACCGCGCCGAGCGCCTCTGCCTGTGCTACCTCTGCGTTCATCTCTGGGAGCTCAACGTAGACTATCTCGTGGAGCTGCCCCTGGGCATAGTCGTCGACGCCGACGGAGACTGTTCCGTCCTCGTTCTTCTTCGCCCATTCGTGCTCCTTTGTATAGTATACACTTTCATCAATTTTGTATTCGTCAGCCATTATTTGTCCCTCTTCCACCCGTATACGGAATCATCATAGAAAGGTCTGTGCTTAACTATCTTTCCCTTCAAGTTTCTCTTGCGAACTTTGACGTATAACTCTGTCCCCTTTTTCTTGTACTCAGGTGGGACGTATGCCATGGCTATGCCCACGCCCAGTGTTGGGCTGTGGCCTCCGCTGGTTACGACGCCTATCTCCTCTTCTTCCATGTTGAGGATGGGGTAGCCGTGTCTTGGGATGCCTCGCTCATCTAGCATGATGCCGACCAGGGTCTTCTTGATTCCCTCGTCCTTCATTTTCTGGATGGCTCGGTTTCCTATGAAGTAGCCTGGTTTCTTGAGCTTGACTGTCCACCTTAGCCCTGCCTCCAGGGGGTTGATGCTCTCGTCGATATCGCTGCCGTAGAGCCAGAGACCTGCCTCAAGCCTGAGGCTGTCCCTTGCACCTAGGCCACAAGGAGTAGCACCTGCACCGATGAGGTCTGTCCAGATCTTCATTGCCTTCTCGGGGCTGTCAACTGGGCAGTCAGGAACGTATATCTCGAAGCCATCCTCGCCGGTGTAACCCGTACGTGCAGCTATCACATCGTAGCCGCTGATGGTTAGCTCGGCTAAGTTGAACCTCTCGATCTCGTCAAGGTTCTTCGCGGTGATCTTCTGCATGACCTCCTGCGCCTTTGGGCCCTGAACTGCGATCATGGCATATGTGTCGCTGACGTCCTCCAGCTTGACATTAAAATCCTTGCTGTTCTTCTTCAGCCACTTGAAGTCCTTCTCCCTGCCGCTTGCGTTGTACACTACCCAGTATTTTTCGTCGTTGATCTTGTAAACGATGAGGTCATCGACGATACCGCCTGATGACTTGCACATAACGGTGTACATGCCGCCATTTGGCTCAAGTTTAGAGACATTATTTGTGACTATATAATTGAGGAATCTCTCAACATCCGGGCCCGTGGCCCATGTCCTGCCCATGTGACATGTATCGAAGATGCCGCACGAGTCTCGTACAGCCCCGTGCTCGGCCTGGATACCCTCGTACCAGACAGGCATCGCATATCCTCCGAAATCGACAACGTTTCCATGTTCAGCGTGATACTCGTATAGATGAGTTTTCTTTAAATCCAATGGGATTACCGTATGCTAATCCACCAAATGAGGTTTAAATCTGTTGTCAGGACTTTTTCGTGCCGTTGGGTTTGACGGACACGGCGTTAGTCTCAAAGGCCAGTTCCTTTCCACATTCGGGACACTTTCCCTCGTGTTTCTTGATAACATCCTGCGGAGATTTCAAAAGGTCTCCCTCGTATAGAACCTCGTCACATTCCTTGCATAAAATTCTCTGTGGCATTAATTCCCCTCAGTAGTATTTGTTATCCTGGATTTCCATTAATAAAGTCTGGTTTTTTCCAGGGGGAAAAAGGATTATATGATAAGAAGCATTCATTTCCCGCAAGAGGATTTCAATGTCAAAGAGGGGAAAGAGGAAAACGAGAAGCAAGATCGAGATTCCAAAGAAGTACCTGCAAGCGGGCGTGGTTTTGTTTTGTATATTCATCCTCGGCGGCGGTTTCTACAATATTCTTGAGAACCCTCCATCTATTATCCCACTCCAGAACGGTTACAGCTCCCTACATCCATACTTCACCGCCCAAACCTCAACTGAAGGCTATGTCGTAATGCTCACAAACCTGTTCATCTTCATGGGTTTCTGGATGATCCACAAGAGTACCCAGGTCACATATGACACGACAGGGGCGAACAGGTGGCTAATGGCGGGCATCATAGCGGTGTTCGCGGGGATCGCGTCAAACTATACGTTAATCCAAATCAAGCAGTCAATTCTTTAGACTCAGCGAAACCGTTTAGAGTCCAAGATACTTCTTTGTATGGATTAACTTGAAAAAGATAGGTTTCATAGGTATCGGTCTTATGGGTGCGGGAATGTCCAAGAACCTGTTGAAGGCAGGCTACGAGGTGACGGTCTGGAACAGGACGGAGTCAAAGACCAAGCCAGTCGTTGAGGCGGGGGCCAAGCTGGCCAAGAGCCCAAAGGAGGTCGCGGAGAACAGTGACATCGTAATCAGCATAGTGACGGGCAGCAAGGACGTGGAGCAGGTTCTGCTGGGCGACAACGGAGCCATCCACGGCGCGAAGAAGGGCGATATATTCATCGACATGAGCACAATAAGCCCCATCACTACCAAGGCGGTTGCAGAGAAGTTGGCGAAGAAGGGAATCGAGATGCTTGACGGCCCTGTTAGCGGGGGAGTCATCGGCGCCAACAATGGTGCGTTGAGCATCATGGTCGGTGGAAAACCCGAGGTTTACGAGGAGTGCAAACCAATCCTTGAGGCCATGGGCAAGACCATCACATACATAGGAGGAAACGGCGATGGTCAGGTATGCAAAGCTGTAAACCAGATCCTGGTGGGAACGGCCATGCTGGGCGTTGCTGAGGCACTTGTGTTCGCGGCCAAGGCTGGCGTTGACGTAGCGAAGGTACATCAGGCGGTCTCAGGTGGAGCAGCGGGTGGTTGGCAGCTCACCAACAACGGAGGAAGGGTCCTGAAGGGGGACATGAGTCCGGGGTTCAAGATTAAGGACTATCTCAAGGACCTGGGAATAATCATGGAGACGGCTGACGCCAACAAGATGCCTCTACCAGCGACAAGCTTGGTCCTCCAGATGTACAGGCACTGCCAGGCAGAGGGTATGCTTGACAACGGCACCCAGGCGGTCGTCAAGGCTGTTGAGAAGCTGGCCGGTAAATCCGTGGTTTAACTCATCTTAATTATCGATGGGATATCATCGGGGTTCTCGAACACGTGGAACCCCTCCATTTTTTCAAGCCTTCTAACATTTTCGGCGTCCTCCTTTCGCACCCTGAGTTTCAACGAGTCGCCGTTGGGTAACGTCGTGGTTATCACGCCCTCCCTGAAGTCAACGGGCATGATATAGACGGGCACAAACCCCTTGACCGCCTGTATAGCCGCGTTGGAGATCAAGGTATCCGCTATCCCGATTGCGATCTTTGCCACCGTGTTCCCGGTAACAGGTGCTATGAGGAGGAGATCGTATTTCCCGGTCTGGAGCATGCCCGAGATGAAGGGAGTGTTAGCGTCCCTCTCCACGAAGTATTTGTCGAATCCCGCTTTGAGCTGAGATTCGAGCTTGTAGAACTTGGAGACCTGCTCCGCCGCCCTGGAAAGGTACAGGTCTATCTTGAGTTCATCCCCTTGCTCCTGTTTCAGCGCCCTCATGACCTCGTATGTTTCCCTAAACTTGTCCCCACTTCCCGTCAACCCCCAGGCTACCCTCATTTTTCTCTCTCCATGTACTTGATTAATTTTTTCAGCGTTTTATCGAGGGCACTGAAACCATCCCCGTCCTCTTTTACCCTCTCTAATGTGTCCTTTGACCAGAAAGTGGCACCCAGGTTGGCTCCGAAGAAGCCGCCGCTTACGGGTACTGCCCCGCTCATGGTGTAATAGTTCAGTATCTGCTGTATGGCGTGCTCCTGACCACCGGCCCTGTCCCCTCCGACGGCTATCGCGATACCTGGCTTGTACCTCAGCCACTTGTTGTTTGACGCGAAAAGGGCACGTGACCTGTCCATCACAGTCTTGAGCTGCCCGCTTATGCCACCGTTGTACACGGGGGTCGCGAATACGTAGGCTTGGGCGTTCTCAAGTAGTGTAACGAGCTCACTCATATCGTCATTGATTGCACATCCCTCACCCTTGAGGCAGTAGTCGCAGTGGGTGCAGAAGCCAATTTTCTTACCCCTGACTCCCCAGAACGCGGTCTCGTACCCGGCTAGTTCTAGCTGGTCGAGTGCCTTTCGCAGGACATTCTCGGTAGCCTGATTCCTTGGACTGCCTGAAACCCCTAAAATCATCTAATCAATGGTCTGCCCGGGAATGTATATCAGTTACCCCATTTTCGGTCACAGTTTTTAAACAACAAAACATCATTGGAGGTGAACACATTGTCCATCAGGGTCTTTTTCAACTCAATCAACAGGGAGTTATTCGCGAAGAAAGGAGATACACTGCTTGATCGCATGAGGGAAGAGAATATCCACATCGAGGCGATATGTGGTGGCAAGGGTTTCTGCGGGAAATGTAAGGTTATTCTTGAGAATGGAAAGGTCGAGAAAAAGTCGACCATACCGGACAAGATGCTCTCTGAGGAGGAGCTAGACAATGGGTACTACCTGGCATGCATGGTGAGGCTGGTCGAGGATTGTATTTTCACGATACCGGCGGAAAGCAGGATAGAGAACCCCAAGATACTCATCAACACGGAGCTGGAGATAGCTAACCCGTCCCCGGCGGTGACAAAGTACCTCCTGAAACCAAAGGTAAAATCTGGTAATAGCCTGCTTCTGAGCTACCGAAAACTGGATTTAATAGATTACACGGGAACGGCTCCAAGGATTTCTGATGAGATCTATGGCAGGATTTCCAAACTGGGCGACCAGGTTACCGTGACGGTTTCCAGGACCAACGGTTTCCCTGAGATAATCAACGCCGAGGCGGGGGATACCAGGGACAAGAACTATGGAATCGCCATTGATATCGGCACGACAACGCTGGTCACCATCTTGGTGGACCTGAATAAAGGGGAGATCATTGGCAGGAACTCGGCAATGAACAGCCAGATTACCTACGGGGAGGACTTGGTAACCAGGACGGCCATCGCGCGCAAGCAGGAGGGCTTGAAGAGGCTCCAGAAGACTGTGGTCGATTCACTGAACGGGGTCATCCTTGGAATGCTTGAGGATGCGGAGGTCTCGCCTGACGAGGTGAACGACATTTCCGTCGGAGGGAACACGGTGATGAACCACCTGTTCGCAGGCCTAGAATCGGGCTACCTTGAGATCGCCAACATCGAGGTGTCAAGGGACCCGATTGTAATCAAATCAAAGATGGTAGGTTTGGCAGTAAACCCCGAGAGCTACATCTACTGCGTGCCAAACGTGAGCAGGTTCCTCGGTGGTGACGCCGTGGGGGACGTGATAGCCTCGGGCATGCACATGAGCGAGGACATGAGCCTGATGGTGGACTTGGGCACGAACGGGGAGATCGTGTTCGGCAACAACAAGTGGCTGTTCTCGTGCAGCTGCGCAAGTGGCCCCGCCTTCGAGGGGGAAGGAGTACGCCACGGAATGAGGGCCGCGGTGGGCGGGATCGACCACGTCAAAATCGATCCTGACACCAAGAAGGCTCAGGTTTCAACGATAGGGGACGCTCCGGCCAAGGGAATCTGCGGCTCGGGGCTGATAGATCTAATCGCCGAGGTCTACAGGACTGAAATAATGGATTTCTCGGGTAAGTTCGTCCCAGACTTGCCGTATATCCGGGAGGGAAAGTGGGGGCTAGAATACCTCGTGGTACCAGCGGGGGAGACCAGCGTGGACAAGGACATCGTGCTGACGCAGGCTGACCTTGACTATGTCATCGACTCGAAAGCCGCATCATGCGGGGCCATAACCGTGCTCATGAAGAAGCTCAGGATCGGCGTCGAGGATACAAAGAACATCTACCTGGCAGGGGCGTTCGGAACCTATACTGACATGGGCAGCGCAACAACGCTGGGCATATTCCCGGAGTTCCCCAACGGGAAGTACCACCCTCTTGGCAACGGCTCGCTTTCGGGGGCATACGCTACCCTCCTATCAATGGACAAGCGGAAGGAGGCGGCTGAAGTCGCCAGGAACATGGTCTACATCGACCTCCTGGTTGACCTGGAGTTCATCGAGGAGTACAGTAAGGCGCTGTATATACCGGGCGACAAGGAGTACTTCCCCTCTTTAGGTAAACCCTGAAAAACCACGGAATCAAGATAGATTAGATAATCCATGGTAGACCACAAGGGCACGATTGTTGTAACGGGAAGGGGCGGAACTGGCAAGAGCACGTTCACCTCAATGCTGGCCAGGTATTTCGGTGAGAAGGGCGTGGAGCCGGTCCTGATGGTTGACTCTGACCCGGATGAGAGCCTAGCCGAGATGCTGGGGATTGACCTGGCCGTGGAAGGCAAGAGGAGCATCGCTGATGTCCTCTCGGAGATACTTGAGACCAGGAAGATGACCACCATGAGCGGCATGACACCCACGGAGAAGATCGAGCCGTACATCTTCCAGGAGAGCCTATGGGAGGGGCGCAGATTCTATGACTTCATCGGCATCGGCACCAAGTGGATCGAGGGCTGCTACTGTCTGCCTGATAGATCTCTTGGACAGATCATGGACAGGTGGGGCAAGAACTATCAATACGTGGTGGTTGACAGCCCGGCGGGTGTTGAGCATCTCAACAGGAGGATAACCAAGAAAGTAAAGGACGTTTTCAGCATCCTAGACCCCTCCAAGAAGAGCTTTGACAACGCGATACGCTCCCACAGGATCATGCAGGAGGTGCATGTTGACTTCGATAACTTCTACATCGTGGGTGGGTATAGATTCCCGGAGAGCCTGGAGAAACAGGCGGAGGACCAGCCGTTCACGTTCCTGGGGCGCATAGAAGGCGACCCACGGATATCAGAGTACAACATCGAGGGCAAATCTCTCCTGGACCTGCCCCTGAACTCGCCCACATACCAATCAGTCAAGCGCATACTTGAGAAGGCGGGTTACTAGAAATGAAAATCGCTATCGCGGGCAAGGGGGGCGTGGGCAAGACATTCGTCTCCGCGACCCTTTCAAGGCTTCTCGCCAGGGATGGCTACGAGGTACTGGCAGTGGACGCCGACCCAAATCTGAACCTTGGGTACAGCCTGGGCCTGGGTTACGAGGAGTCGAACATCACCCCCCTGTCGGACAACAACGAGTTGGTTAAGGAAAAAACTGGGGTCGCACCAGAAGAGGCGCTGGGAAACATGTTCAACATGAACCCCCCGGTCAAGGATATAGTTGACAGGTTCGCAGTTAATACCCCCGATGACGTGAAGCTTCTGGTAATGGGTACTGTCAAGGGAGGGGGTTCGGGTTGTATGTGTGGCGCGAATGCCCTGCTACGTGTCTTGCTCCAGCATATGCTCATCCAGCGCGGTGAAGTCCTTGTCATGGACATGGTGGCAGGGCTTGAGCATCTCGGGAGAGGGACGGCCCGTAGGATGGACGCGATGCTGGTGGTCATCGAGCCGAGGATGAAATCAGTTGACACCGTGAGGCGGATACTGAAGATGGCCGAGGAGATCGAGGTCGAGACTGTGCTCGCCGTGGGCAACAAGGTTCTACGGCCTAAGGACGAGGCTTTTATCATGGAGAAGATGGGAGAGCTAGGAGTCCCGGTGATCTCAATCATCCCATACGACCAGGAAGTGGCGGATGCGGACATGGAAGGTGTTCCTGTGATTGATTACAACGAGAACGCCCCCGCTGTCCTGGCCGTGAAAAAGCTGGAAGAGTACCTCGTAGACCGGTATACACCATGAGGGGCTCATATGAGACTCCGCTCCATCACATTCAGGACGAGTTTTTGGCGACCTGGAACGGATTACGTCTCTGAGATAATCAGAATCACCTCGCCCCATCTGAGGGACGGGGATATTATCGCGGTCAGCGAGAAGGCAGTCTCGACAGCTTCTGGAAACATCTACGACGAGGCAGGGGTTAAACCAGGTCTTGTTGCCAGATTCCTGGCTGATTCCTGGACCAGAAGACTCTGGGCAGGTCCGCTGGGATTGATAACTGGGTTGAAGGCACAGACCCTCGATAACCTGAAAAAATATCCAGTCGAGGAGGGTGCCGCCCATAAACAGGCGGCGCTGTGGCACGTTGGGCTGCTCCAGTCGCTGAGGCATTACAGTGAAGGCGGGATTGACGCCAGCAACCTCCCATATTCCTACGTGAGTCTTCCGCTAGGCAAGCCCATTTATGTTGCAGATAAGATAAGGGAATCAGTTCTCAAGCGGACCGGAACGAAGGTCACGGTGATGATCATGGACGGAGATACCACCCATTCATGGCGGAACCTTCACCTCGCGCCCCGGGTGGTTGACACACCAGGTCTTGTCCACTTCGGCGGCGTCATGACGTTCATCATTGGCAGGCTTTTCGGGTTCAAGGCAAGGCAAACACCCATCGCCATATCAGGTGAGCAAATCAACCCAGATAGGGCTCTCTGGTACGCGAAACTCTTCCACAGGCTCTGCGGTGATGGGGCAGGGAGGACCGTGTGGAGCATGTCCAGCAACATGGAGACCTCGTACACGGGTGTCACCTGGGAGATGCTGGATAAAGTGGACCATTTCCCGGTCACGCTGATGAGGCTAGAATAGCGGCTCGTCCTGGACGTATGACCGCCCCAGTTTTAGGGCGATGGTCGCCTTCTGAAGCTCCTTGCCTAGGTAGGCGGCGTGGTCCAGCTTTGTGATGAGTTTCTCACGTATTATGGTCTGGTACACGACCCGGGCGTCGTCCCCCTTGATGACCTTGCTTGGCTCCTTACCTCCAGTTGGGTAGAAAACTGCCACAATCTTGTTCTCGCCCCTGTCGACGTGGACGTTGAACCAGCCGGTCTTATCGGGCTTGTAAACTGTCTCACCTATCCCCGGAAGGACGTCCAGGGCCTCGTCCGGGTTATACATTTGCTCGGACCAACGTTTCTCCTTCAATTCAAGGAGGTCCATGCCCAGGTCCTTGAGCACGGTGCCGCGTCTCTCGGACAAGAACATCATACGCGAGGCGCGTAGTGCGTGCCTCACGCTCCCGCTCGCCTTGACGCTGTACTCCGGTATGTGGAGCATGTTTGACCCTGCCTCACGGGCTAGCGCGGATAACGAAGCTATGACTCCGGGGCTGTCGGCATCGATGAGCTCGACGGCGTTACCGATACCGAACAAGAGGAGGGTCTCGGGGTATCTCCGGTGGAACAGGTCGTAAGATTTCAAGCCCTCAAGGAGACCGGGTCTCAGCAGGGGCTCAACGACTAGGTCTGCGATGATGTTGTTGACCCCGATGTCGCGAGCGTCGTCGATGATTTTTGAGATGAATGAAACTCTTTTCTCTGCGGTCTTTGGCAGGTACCCTTCTTTCATGTTTGTTGGGAGAATTACAACGACCTCGGCGTTGATGTGTGGGGCAACATCATCTAGGTTTCCGGCGTCAAGACTGAGGATCAGGTCGATTCCAGCGTCGATTGATGACTTGATCTCCTCGACGTTGAGTGAGTCGATACTCACGGGTAGGTCCACGGTCTCCCTGATGGTGTCAATGATCTTGGGGATCGCCTCGGGTTTTGGGTTGCTCGCCAGCATCCCGATGTCGATGAGGTCGGCCCCTTGGGACTCGTAGTACAGAGCACGCGACCTGATGTCATCAAGTGATAAGTTTGGCGCGTTCACGATCTCGGCTAGAACGCGCATAGGTAACCCGTTTGATACGGGCAGTTTTCCCCCGATGACCATGCCGCCGTGGGTGGACAGGATGTCCTTCCAGTTACTCTCGACATCTTTTACTTCGTTCTCGGCTTGATCCACGAGGGCGTCCCTCACCAGGAGCGAGGCGGGGATGGTCTTGCTGAACTCGATATCCATGGAGAGCACCAAGTGTAAATCAGATGCGTGTAGCGTGCTCTTGTACGTCGGTATCCCGGTTGCGTCTTCAACCAGCGATACGTCCCCGTTGACAATGCCGGGAAGGAGGATCATATCATAATCAGCTAACTCCATCTTCGCCAGCTGTTTGGCCGCGTACGCTGGGGTTATGAAGGCGGCAACGGTGACGGGCAGTGAGATTACGTCAATCTCGTGGTTGAGGTCCTTCGTCTGTTCCTTGATTGTCTCGGCCGCGAGCTTTCCAGTCACGAGAAGTATCTTCATCAATTCACCTTCAGTATATCTGTGCGCCCTTGTTGTCGGCTCCCGTGATGAACACGACGCCTGTGTTTTGGCCTTCGTTGAGGAACTGATCCATTTCATCGGCCAGTTCCCTTGCCTGGGAGTTTCCCTCGACGAGCCCATACAGCGCGGGGCCCCATGAGCTCTGGCCGGCCCCGTAGACTCCGTTCTGAAGCAGGTGGTTGACGCATTCCTCGATGCGGGGGTGCGAGTAGGTGCCGCCCTGCATGGTAGCCCAGTAATCGCCGAATATCGTGTCCAGTTTTGTCATGGCGTCGCCGAACAGCGTTATGTCCCTCTCCACGATGGACGGGATCATCTGCATCAGCACGAGCCGGGAAACTTTTGCGATCATCTCCACTGGCGGGGGTTCAAGGTTCTTGAACGCGGTTGTTTCTTTCGCACCGCTGAACCCGGAGTTGATATCAGGGGTGCACACGACGAATAGCCAGTCATCAGGCACGTCGCTCCTGTGGATGAGGGGTGGGATAGTTTCAGGTGCATTAATGGCGTGTCCACCGTCTACGATGAAGCCCCCGTGTAGGAAGGTGTGTGTGCCTATCCCGGACCTGCGGCTCCTTCCCTGCCCCACGACTATGTTCTTGTACGTCATTCCCAGGCCGAAGATTCTGTTGAGAGCGATCCCCAAGGCGATGGTGAGCTGGGTGCCTGAGCCGAATCCCATGTGTTCAGGGATATCACTCTGGATGTCGAGGTGTACGCCGCCCTCCACCTTGTGGTCGCTTAGCACCTGCTCGATGATCTGTTGGGCCCTATCAGACCTGGTTCCTGTGATGATGATTTCATCGGCTTCTTCTATCTGTAGAGTTAATCTCGGGGTCTTGATTGCGACTCCCGCGCTCCCGTGTAGCCGCCCTAGGTCTCCGCGCATGTCAATAATGCCGAAATGGAGCCGGGATGGGGTGCTGATTCTCAACCTCATATCGGTACGCCCCATTTCTTGATCAATGACAGGAGCTTTTCGGCCACAATATATTCTCGTGACCCCTCGGAGGACACCTTCTTAATCACGTCTATGTTGTCCCTTACCTTGCCTATCAATGTCTGCACCTCGGAGTCTCGGCCTTCCTCGTTGAATACCTGGATTCTAGTGGCGTGTATTATAGCTTCAATCGCCTCGGACCTGCCCCTGCTGAAAACGGTAGGGTGCGGCGACTTAATCTTGATGTCCCACGGTGTGAGGGAGAACGATGCGCGAAGTTCGGATTTGTTGAACATCTCTCCGGTTTCAGTCTGAATAGTAGCATCAGCTCCCTCCAGCCCACTTTCATCAACGCTGGGCTGTTCCTCCACGTCCTCTTTGAAAGCGGTTGCCAGGAAAAGACGGGAGTTGTCGCTCAGGTTGATGGACGCTGATCCTCCATGGGACAGGTTCGTGAATGTCTGAGTGCTCTTGAATGGTCGCACAATCAGGGTTGAGCCGTTTCGGGTTACTCCCATTGGGGCTGCACTGTAGCTCCCGTCCTTGTTCCTCGTGATTAATATCGTCTCGACAATGCACTTTTCGGGGAAACCTAGCCTCTCTAATGAATCGATTACTTGGGCCTCGTTCATCTACATCAACAGCGGGTGGATATGAATCGTCAAAGTTTTACAAATAAGTATCTTTGGATTCGAGGGGCAGGAGATAGTCACCGCTGCCTCCCAGCATCAGGCGGTAGTATACGCCGGATTTTCCCTGAACTTTTTCAATGGTTCCTCGCGCCTCCACCATGTCGCTCTCGTGAACCTGCTCAGTGAACTTTCCCCTGTAACTTTTGAATTCAGTGACCTGGTGCTCGGTATCACCCGACATCTGCGTTACCCTGTAGATACATGGGTTGAAGATTGATTTCGAGGCATCAGAGACCCTTGCCCTGAGGGTAGCCCGCTTGATAGGTTCCGAGACATAGTCGTCATCTGCAATCAGTAACCTGATGAAGTACTCTCGACCCTGAACTGTCCCGTGTAGCACTTTCGATGACTCTATCTTTGAAAAAAGGTCGAGGGATAACCCGGTATCGTCCCAGCGGGATTTCAACACAGAATCAAATAATTCTCCTTCAAGTGGCTTGATCCAGTCAAGGGTCTTCCTTAACTCACTCAACGAGTCATAGACCAGACGTGCCTCGTCCTGCCCGTAAACGTTGATATCGATATCGGAGCCCTCTTTCTGGAGCCCTATCAATAATGACCCGGATACTCCAAAACTAGTGCTGGATGCCCCGCTTTTCCATGATAAAGCGTTCACGAAATCGGCAAGGATACGCTCGGTCTCTGTCTCTGGGGTAGATAGTATCTCATCAAGCAGTTCTCTGGGTTCATAATATCTGGTAATTTTGCTGACTGGGACGGATTGAAGCTCTACTCCTATCCGAGGAATGTAATTGACGTATTCAGGGTGGTTCTCTCTCAGATAATCAGTCGTGGAGCCGATATCATAGAATCGTTTGTACCTTGCTCCGTCTAAAACTCGGTCCCCGTTTGGGTAAGGAAGGTATCGAAGGATTCCGATCACAAGACCCGGAGGATGGAGGCTCCCTTTAACTGCAAAGAACAACCCGTTGGTGGTCTGGATATAGTCACCCTCGTTGTACCCTCCCAAGTGACCCATGACGTTATACGGTTAATTGTCGACCTTATAAGATAATTATCGAAGAGGAAAGTGAAACTGAGATGACCACTAGGACCGGAGACATTGTTGGAAAATGCACCTCTCTCGCTGCCCTTCTGGAGGTCTCTGCTTACCCCAAGCCCGGAAATGTTCACAGGTTGAGAGACAGCCCCAATACAAAATATGAGCATTTCCTTGCGGGTAGCGTTTCGTTGTATCCCAGAATGAGGGAACTCGCTGAAAAGAGTCTTAGAATTAGAAACGAGGACCGAGAATGGACTGAGTTGGGTGTGGGAGAAAGCATTCTCGCTTCAACGAAAGACATGATGGACTGGCAGAGCGGTGGTAACGTTCACCTTGGAATCATCCTTCTCTTCTCCCCATTGGCAGCAGCGGCAGGATCCGTGATGAAGGAGGGCGTTGTTGACCTCGAAGAACTGAGAGGTGCCCTTAACGAAGTTATCAGCGGAGCGATCCCGATTGACGCCGTGAACATCTACAGGGCAATTGACGAGGCGATGTCGAAGGAGAACCTTGGAGCTGTGGATCAGCTTGATGTTAAGGACACGTCATCCCTCGACAAGATACTTGCTGAGGGGTTGACCCCGCTGGACATCTTCAGGGAATGTCAGGCGAGGGACGCCATCTGCAAAGAGTGGGCCACGGGATTCAACGTCACGTTCACAGAGGGGTACCCGTTCCTCAGGAAGAGGCTTGATGCGGGAGCAAGTATCAACGAAGCAACGGTTGATACTTTCCTCAAGATATTATCGGAACACCCAGACTCACTGATCCAGAGGAAGTTAGGAAAGAAGGATGCAATAGCAGTGAGCGTGAATGCCAAGGAGATCATTCAAGCAGGGGGAGCATCCACGGAGATTGGCATGACAATGATCTGGGAGCTTGACGATGAACTGAGAAAGGAAAACGGTTCGTTGAACCCCGGGACAACGGCTGATCTCACGGCTGCCTCACTGTTCCTTATACTGCTCACCGGGTGGAGACCGTGAATCAGGTAACGATGTACTGCCTCAGGTAATGTGGGTACAACTCGCACATCTCCTTGACGCTGTTCTGCGTCACTAACCCTTTCAGCACCTTGTCCTCGTGAACCCCGATGTGTTTAATGTCGTATTTGTCCATGAGATTCAAAGCGTCTTCGAGCGGCGAATCTTGGCTGACCATGATCAACGGCACGGTGATTAGATCCTTGAGGATACCTTCCTTGTCTTCGGACCGTACAAGCCACTTCATGATGTCTTTTAATGTGACGAGCCCTATTGGCTCGCCGTCCTCATAGACCACGACGACCTTGTAATCAATATCAAGCAGCCTGTTTGTGAGGCCCACCAAGTTCTCTTTAGCCTGTGCGATAGGCGGGGCCTTGTTCATCAGTACCTTGCATGGCAGAGTGCAGAACTCACTGTATTCCTTGCTCATTTCAGACCACTTCCATGTACAACATTGGCATACCCATTTATTTAATTTTCATGGGCGAAAACTGAACAATAAATGAAACAACCGGCGCAGGACTGATCAAGTAGACAGCCCCCAACAGGAAAATGTTAAAGCCAAATTTCTGTTATCGTTACCCGATGATTCTTGACTCCGGAAAAGGGTACAACTGAGGGTTTAAAGAAAGCCGTGGAAGCACGGGGCATATCAATGATAGTCGTGGCGAGCAGGGGAGGGAAATCAGCACTGAAGGTCGCGGAAGCAGTGGGTAAAGCAGTGCACGTCATCAGCGTCACCGAGTTCTCCTACAGCGCCGACGTGAAGAAGAAGATGAAAAAGCTCAAGATGGCCGCCGTCGAGGAGGCTGACCTGGTGATTCAGGACAATCGAGAGATGAACGAGACGCTCCTCATGTTCGGACTCGGAGTCAAGGCCGCGTTGGAAGTTGCTGCTATCGCGAAGCAGAAGGGACTAGTGGAAGGCGAATTCATTGCCGTCGCGGGCGGAAAGAAGCTGGACACCGTACTGGTCATTGACACAGTCCATCCGGCTGCTGAGCTGGTAACTGACCCCGTGAAACATCTGTCGATCAAACAGATCATCGCCTCACCCCTCATCTAATTTTTATCCCCACCGCCATTTCCTTAACCATGCCCAGCAAGACAGTCGGGGACACCATGGAGGAGACCAGGGACCGCCACAGGAGGTACCTCAGGGCCATCAACAACCCAGCCCGCAGGGGGATACTCAGGTCGATAAAGGACGGCAACAACGAACTCTCATCAATATCAGCTGACACTGGGATAGACGAGAAAACCGTGGGCTGGCATATCAGGGTCCTCATGGATGGCTACTGTGTTGAGGAGGAGGGAGCCACGTACACCCTCACCCAGGAGGGACTAGTCGTGGACTACCTAGACAAGTAAAATCAGTGTCATCCTTTCCTACCTAATAGCAATAAAAAAATATTCCAGAAAAATCACCAGTAGGTACCGCGCCCCACCCCAGAGAATGGCAACGTTGACTAAAACAGCCCTGCATTTTGTACACCGACCGTAAAAGGTATAGATAACATAAACAGATTCAGATTGTTCTAAAAATGTTGAGTATCAATAAACTCGCAGACGGCCTGGCAAAGAAGCTCATCAACAACCCGGAGTACTACCGGGTCGGGGTCACGGAGCTCCCATCGGGGGCAACAGTAATCGATACTGGTGTTGAGGCCCACGGTGGATACGACGCCGGGCTAATGGTTACCCGCATAGCAATGGGGGGATTAGGGAAAGCCGAGTTGCAGTACGCTGATTATGGAGGGTTACAGCTACCGTCAGTGGTCGTTTCAACTGATCACCCGGCAGTAGCCCTATTCGGTGCACAGCTAGCGGGATGGAAGATCAAGCCGGAGGGGTACCGGGCTGATGGTTCCGGACCGGCAAGGGCGTTAGCGAACAAGCCAAAAGCGGTGTTCAAGAAGATCGAGTACAGGGACGAGGCGGACGTAGCGGTCCTTCTCCTAGAGACGGAGAAGATGCCGCCAGACTCAGCGGCCTACTACATCGCCGAGAGGGCAAACGTTGAGCCAGAGAACGTCACAATGGTCCTGACATCCACCACCAGCATGGCAGGAATGGTCCAGATCTCTGGTAGGATAGTCGAGACAGGGCTTTTCAGGCTGGATATCCTTGGTCTAGACCCGAAGAAGGTCAAGTACGGGGCGGGTTACGCGCCCGTCATGCCCGTTCACCCCGACGAGGGCATCGCAATGGGCAGGGCGGAGGACGCCTTGACCTACGGCGGGGTCACAAGCTACGTGGTCGACGAGGAAGAGGACGTCCTCAGGGAGATAGCGGAGAAGGCACCGAGCACTAACTGCAAGGACTATGGTAAATCCAGCTACGAGATTTACAAGGCCGTTGACTTCGATTTCACGAAGATAGACCCGGCCCTGTTCGCCCCCGCTGCCATATCACTGACGTGCGCGGGGACGGGCGCCACCTTTACCCACGGCAGTATAAACAACGAGATAATCAAGAGATCGTGTGCTTAGGGAGTTCCTTCGATGACAAAGATTGAGGTCATCCTCATCTCGGGGAGGACGGCAAAACAGGGCATCGGGCTGGAGGAGGGAAAATCCTCAGACAGCTACTTCGACAGCGTCAACCATATAATGCTGAGCCCTGATGACGTCGAAACGCTAGGGATCAAGGAAAAGGACCGCGTCCGAGTCACCACGGCAACTGGAAAAGTAACCGTCAACTGGGTCACGGACAAGAATCTTGACCCGGGATTGGTATTCTTCCCTTATGGCCCATGGGCCAATCAAGTGTATGGGTCTGGGACGGGGAGCACGGGTATGCCAGTGATGAAGGGGATAGCCGCGATAGTTGAAAAGGGGAAAGGAAAGGTGCTGACACTGGAGGAAGTTGTCAACACACTCAGGGAGGACGCCTGATGGAGCAAACAGATATCGTGTGCCCCTTCTGTGGCTGTCTATGCGACGACCTAGAAGCATCCGTCGAAGACGGGCACATCACCGGGCTAAAGAACGCGTGTGCTGTATCAAGGTCAAAGTTCCTGAACCACGGCAAGCACAGGGTTGAATCCGCTTTCATTGACAATGAACCGGTTTCAATCGAGGATTCAGTTCAAGCAGCAATAGATATTCTATCGCATGCAAAACGCCCGCTGATCTATGGGCTCAGCTCAACCGAGTGCGGTGCGATAAGCAAGGCAATCGAGATAGCGGAGGTAACGGGAGGAATAGTGGACAATACGGCATCAGTATGTCACGGTCCTACAATCCTAGCCCTGCAACAAGTCGGAGAGTCCAAGGCATCGCTGGGAGATATCATGAATAGGGCAGACCTCGTAGTTTTCTGGGGTGCGAATCCAACGGCGGCCCACCTCAGGCACATCACCCGTTACTCAGTGATGCCCAAGGGGATGTACGTCGAAGGAAGAAAAGGGAGGAAAGTCATTGCCGTCGATGTCAGGAAGACTGGGACGGCCAGGTTCGCCGACAAGTTCGTACAGGTGGAGCCAAACAGCGACTACGAGCTACTCCAGACTCTGAGAGCAATAGTCAGGGGAGAGGAACTTGAGGCAACCGAGGTTGCAGGGATCAAGATGGAGGACATCAAGGCCCTTGCAGCCGAGATGGCAAAGGCAAAGTACGGCGTAGTTTTCTTCGGACTGGGGTTGACCCAGAGCGAGGGGAGGCATATGAACATTGACGCGGCTGTTGGCCTCGTGGCGGAGTTAAACCGAAAGACAAAGTTCGTCCTGACCCCCATGAGGGGACACTACAATGTCGCAGGTGCAAACACCGTTGCGACATGGCAGACGGGTTACCCCTACGCCATCGATTTCAGCAAGGGGTATCCACGGTACAACCCAGGCGAGTTCACGGCCGTCGACTTGATGGCTTCGGGAGAGGTTGATGCTGCGATAATTATCGGATCAGACCCGGGAGCAACATTCCCAGCCGACGCGGCAAAGCATCTGACCAAGATACCGGTGATTACGCTTGAACAGAAGATAACCCCTACAACAATGCTAAGTAAGATCGTAATCCCGGTAGCGACAGCGGGAGTTGAGACAGAGGGAACTGCTTACAGGATGGACGGCATCGCGCTAAGACTGTCCAAGATAGTGGACCCACCAGAGGGGGTCTACTCAGACGAACACATACTGGATATGATTCTCAGAGGGCTCAAGGAGGCAGCACAATGAAGGATATAATCATCAAGAATGGCTACGTTTTCGACCCGCTGAACGCGATTGACGGCGAGATATTGGACATTTCCATGAGCAAAGGTAAGATCGTCGAGTCAGTCAGGGAGAAGAACGCAATAGTAATCGACGCCTCAGGGAAAATAGTGATGCCCGGTGGAGTGGACGTTCATAGCCACATCGCTGGGAGCAAGATAAACATCGGCCGCCTCATGCGACCAGAGGACCATAGAAAGGATGTCGTCAAAAAGAGCAGCGTCACGAGAAGCGGTGTTGGATACAGCTGTCCATCAACATTCGTGACAGGATACAGATACGCAGAGATGGGGTACACCAGCGTCATGGAGGCCGCAATGCCCCCTATTGGCGCGAGGCATGTCCACGAGGAACTCAATGATACCCCCATCATTGACAAGGCGGCTTTCACCCTCCTTGGGAACAACTACTTCGTCATGAAGTACATCAGGGATGGAGATTTCGATAAACTAAAGGCATACATGGCCTGGTTGCTGCGAGCCACAAGGGGCTATGCAGTGAAAATAGTCAACCCAGGGGGGGTCCAGAACTGGAAGTGGGGACGAAACGTCTTCGGGCTGGACGGAAAGGTCGAGGATTATGATATCACCCCCCGACAGATTGTTACTGCCCTCGCCAAGGCGAACGAGGAGCTTGAGCTACCTCACACGATCCACTTGCACTGCAACAACCTGGGGATGCCTGGAAACTACAAGACAACGGTCGAGACCATGGAGGTGGCCAAAAAGATCAAGCCAAAGACAGGCCGTAAGACCACCATTCACGTGGTACACTGCCAGTTCAATGCCCTCGCGGGGGATAACTGGAGGAACGTCAAATCAGGTGCACATCACGTCTCAAAGTATGTGAACGCGAACGAGCACGTTACACTTGACCTTGGCCAGCTAATCTTTACGAATACCACAACCATGACCGGGGACGGCCCATGGCAATTCGCCCTCTGGAACATGACGGGAAACAAGTGGGTCAACAGCGACGTCGAGATGGAGGCAGGCGCGGGAGTCGTGCCATATGAGTTCAAGAAGAATAACCCAGCAAACACTGTCCAGTGGGGCATAGGCCTGGAACTAGCCTTGCTCATCAAAGACCCTTGGAAGGTATACATGACGACGGATCATCCCAACGGTGGTCCTTTCACGTACTACCCAAAGGTCATGGCTTGGCTCATGAGCAGGCAGGCGCGAACCGACACCATGAGGGAGCTCAACAAGGCCGTCCTCAAGCGCACGGGACTCGCGAGCAACTACCGCGAGTACACCTTCAACGAGTTGGCGGTGGCCACAAGAGCGGGGACAGCCCAGGCCCTCGGGTTAAAGGATAAGGGACATCTGGGAGTAGGGGCAGACGCCGATCTGGCGATGTATGACCTTGACCCCACGGAGTGGAGACCAAGCAAGTACAAGGAGCTTGAAAAAGCGTTCGCAAAGGCAGCCTACACGATAAAGGGCGGTCAGGTCGTCGTGAAGAACGGCGAAGTGAAGGCGACTCCAATGGGGGCAACCCACTGGGTGGACGCCAAGATCCCAGAGGCTATTGAGGCTGACCTCATGAAGGACCTTGAGAGGGACTTCAATCAGTACTACACCGTGAGCCTTCGTAACTACCAGGTAGAGGACGAGTATCTACCGGTTCAGAAGGTGCATAAAGCGGGGGGTGAATGGAAATGAGCTTTTTAGTTAACGGCGTTCAGGTCGAAGACACGTTCGCAGAGGGCTTCTCCATGTGGGGAAGCAGGTTGATAATCACTGCGGCGACCCAGAAATGGGCTAATATCGCAGCCACTTCCATGTCAGGCTTCGCGACTAGCGTCATTGCCTGTGATTGCGAGGCTGCGATCGAGAAAGAAATTCCAGCAGACGAGTCACCAGACGGCAGACCAGGAACAGCGGTGATGGTCTATGGTTTTTCGAAGAAAAAGTTGGCCGCGTCCATGTTAAGCAGGCTAGGACAATGTGTTCTTACCTGCCCCAGCACGGCCGTGTTCAATGGTTTACCAGAGAAGGACGCAGACACGATGCTGGACATCGGTAAGAGTATCCGCTTCTTCGGGGATGGGTACCAGGTGAAGATGCGGATGGGCGATGGTTGGCAGAGCAGGAAACGCTTCTGGAGGATACCCGTAATGGAAGGCGAGTTCCTCATCGAGGAAAAGATAGGGGCAAAGAAGGCTGTCGCCGGTGGAAACCTGTTGATTATGGGTGATACTGAGGATATCACGCTAAAGGCGTCCGAGGCTGCCATTGACGCGATTCATGAAATAAATGGAGTAGTCACTCCGTTCCCAGGAGGGCTTTGCAGGAGCGGAAGCAGAGTTGGATCGACGTATGCTTTCCTAAAGGCGAGCACGAACACGCCCTTCTGCCCAGCGATCAAGCACAGCTTCAAGGACAGCAAGGTACCCGACGGGGTAAATTCTGTGCTTGAAATTGTTATCAACGGTCTTGACGAGGCATCGGTGATGAAAGCCATGGGAGTTGCTGTGAAAGCTGCCACCAAATTTGAGGGCATTAAATGGATTACCGCGGTCAACTTTGACGGTAAGCTTGGGAAATTCCAGATGAGTTTGAAGGAGAGTGTGGAGAGTGCCTGAGTTGAAGAAAATAGTGCTAACCCCGAGGGGCTTCAGTATGATCCCAATCGAGGCAGATGTAATCTCACCTGATAGATTCGCGGGAAAGACGATCTCTGAGATCAGGGAGATGGAAATCTACTACGGAAACAAAATCTACCCAATGAAAGAATACATCCACGCCCAGGGTAAGGTAGCCGAGACACCCGATAAGCAGTTGATTGTGATAGACGGCGATGCCCGCCACATCAAGCATATTGGGGAATGCATGACAGCGGGGCGAATCGTCATCCAGGGAGATGCTGGGATGCACACGGGCGCCCAGATGACTGGCGGAGACTTAACAATTGCTGGAGATGTCGGTGACTGGTGTGGTGCGGAGATGAAGGGAGGGCTAATCAGGGTCCTCGGGAACGCAGGCAACCTGGTCGGTGCGGCCTATAGGGGCAGCGCAGAGGGGATGACCGGCGGATGTATCCAAGTCAACGGTAACGCTGGGTCTGAGATCGGTTCTTTCATGAGGAGAGGGATGATCGTTATCTCCGGAGACACTGGACCCTTCACTGGGGTCCACATGAACGGAGGAGAGATACTGATCTTCGGGAAGGCTGGGAAGAGACTGGGAGCTCAAGCCAAAGGAAATGGAGGCTTCATAGCCTGTTTCGGAGGCGTAACTGAACTGCTTCCAACATACAAGTACGACACTACCTATACACCCACATTCATGAGGCTATACATCAGGCAGCTATCGAATAACCTCGGCATAGACACTGCACGATACCTCGACATGCCGATGAGGCGTTACCGAGGCGACCTAGCTGTAGGCGGAAAAGCCGAAATACTGGTAGCTGAGAAGGCGTAATACGTGAAGGTAGGCATCATCGGCTCGGACAGGAAAGAATGGCACATTTCCCGGCTCTTGAAGGGCTTCGAGAATAGGGGAGTAGAGTCCCACCTCCTTCCCGTCACAAAATTAATTGCAAGGATCGGTGGAACGCCTAGAATCTCGGTTAGAGGGTTCGGGGTCGACGAATATGATACAGTAATTGTCAGGAGGGTGCCCGGTGGGACTGCTGAACAGGTCTTCTACAGGATGGACGCCCTGAGGCGCATCGAGGACATGGGAGTCAAGGTCATCAACCCAGCCAGAAGCATCGAGAAAGCCGTGGACAAGTACTATACCTCCGCTCTTCTTGAGGAAGAGGGGATCAACACCCCGCGAACCATTGTCACGGAGAGCTTCAGCGAGGCCATGAAGGCGTTCAAAGAGCTGGGAGAAGATGTTGTGGTGAAGCCCCTGTTCGGGTCACTCGGTATGGGGATTACAAGGATATCCAACGAGGATGTGGCATACCGAGTCTTCCGGGCACTTGAGATGACAAAGAGTGTGTACTATATTCAGGAATTTATCCCCCACGGGGGAAAGGACATCAGGGTCTTCATCATCGGGGACCAGGTTGTCGCGTCGATGCAAAGAGTCTCTGATGACTGGAAGACCAACATCAGCAGCGGCGGGAAAGCCGCCCCGTACACCCCCAGCGATGAGGCAATCGAGATGAGTCAGAAAGCGTCAAAGAAACTTGGGTTGATGTACACAGGCGTCGATATCATCGAGACGGAAGACGAAGCCTACGTCATTGAGCTCAACAGCACTCCAGGATGGGAAGGACTCCAATCCGTCACGGAGCTTGACATAACAGAGGCTCTAATAGACCACGTGATGACTAAGCTCAGGTAGAGTTGTACACCGTGAAGCCGAAAGACAGGGATTTTATCCAGACTGTGGATGACCACCTGTTCTGCGTGGTTGGTTATCTTCACCCTCCAGACGGCTACACAGCATACCTGAAGTATGTGCCATCACTCGATGGGAAATGGGAGAGGGACGGACAGAGGTACAGCAGGACGCTTCCCTTTTACCACGTAGGCCAGGTCGAGAACACGTACAGGTATCTCAAAGAGAATTACTCTCAATACCTGTTCGATTGCCATGTTCGAAATATATCGATTTCCTGGGTACCCAAGAATCATGTGAAACAATACTACAGCGCGAGGGAGAAGCTCCAGGAAATCAAGGGGAGGGGAGCAAAGGACTCCCTTGAACGAAAACTATTAGATCTATCAACGGTCCTTGAGGAAAAAACCGGAATAAAAAACAGTCTCGGTGTGACGGGAAGTATCCTGACTGGGTCCCACAACCCCTCTTTCAGCGATATTGATCTCACAGTCCACGGATACGATGCGTCAAGGAAACTCATTGAAGTATTAGGGGAGTTGATAGAAGAGGCTGACCTCTTGAAATCCGTTACGCCCGAGGAAAAAGAGAAGTGGGTGAGGAATCGAGCTGAAAAGTTCCCGCTAAGCATCGATGACATGAGGAACATCGCCGAGAAAAGGTGGAACTATGGGTACTTTGAGGACACGTATTTCTCAGTCCACCCGATAAGAACAGATGAAGAGATAACCGAGCATTATGGCGATAACACGTACCACAGAAAGAAAGTGGTGGAAGGTACCGCTACTGTCAGCGATAACAGGGATTCCATTTATCTACCAGCGGTTTACAGGGTTGAGGGCGCAGACGAGGTCTCTGAGGTAGTTTCTTTCGAGGGATTATACGGTAGTCTATTCGAGGTAGGGGATAGAATCCAGTTCAAAGGTATTCTTGAAGAAATAAAGGGTCGTACCCCCCGCAACCGAGTTTTAGTAGGTGGTGCGGGCTCCCCTGACAGTTACATAAAATGGGTTTGACCTACTCGGGGTAGGGGTTCCATTTCTCCTCGACGTACTTGGCTATGCCACTGGAGTCGAGAGGCCCGACGGATACACTCCACCCTGAAGCTTCCTGGATCTCGCCGCTGAGGCGTGCGGATCTGCCGGGGATGATGATGTTCCTGTGCTTCACCTTCTCCTCCAACTTGAACTC
Organism: Candidatus Bathyarchaeota archaeon; assembly: GCA_018652685.1. GTDB lineage: Archaea > Thermoproteota > Bathyarchaeia > TCS64 > TCS64 > RBG-16-57-9. The sequence goes on along the minus strand of JABIBQ010000005.1, from coordinate 2,209 downwards.
CTTGATGGCCTCGGCGACCGTGTCGGCTGTCATCTTCCTGCCAGCCACGGCGCTCTCGACGCTCATGCCTTCGCTGTCAACCACAAGTAAGTAGCTGTCAACCTTGGCGTTCTCGATATCATTGGCCACTGTATAGTAGGTCAGTGCGAAGTTGGTGGTCATAAGCACCGGTGAATCCTCGGTTGGCGAACCAATGGTGATCACTTCAGCCTCAACTGCGACGGGTTTCCGCGGGTCGGTGTACAGGTTCGATCTCAGGAATATCTGTGGTAGTATCGACCAGCCGCTTATACCGTGTACAACTATCATGTCCGTGAACCTGGTGATGAGAGCCCCAGCTAGTTGGGCCTCGTTCCACTCGTTCAGGACAGGGTCCTCCTCGGCTACCCCCCAGGCAACCATTGGTGCACCTAGTAAGGGATAGCCCAGTCCTTCCTCTTCCTCGTTTATCGAGTCCCATCTGAGAGTCGTGAATATATCGAGGTTTGTTGACATGTGCTCGATTGGCTGTGTGCCTGGGTCAAGTACAATGTCCTCTAAGCCGTACTCCTCTAAGGTTAGAGCAATACTTTTGAGCGTGTCAAGGTCCCCTGGGGAATAGGCAACTATTGGGCAACCATATTTTAGGGCTAGCTCAGCCATCTCACTCCAGTTGTCCTTGGTTGCTCCGTGGATGAGCGGTCGTTTATCGGCTACCAACTCAAGCCCCTTTTCCATGACTTTTGGGTCGTGGGAGCAGAGCATCAGCGGCTTCCTTGTCAGGTCATTTGCCTTCTTCACGGCCTCCGCAAACTTTACAGGGTCTCCACTCGTGGACCTTATCGACAGCATGTCGAGGGTAAGATCCATTCCGATGTAGTTGTAGGTGAAATCGTTCAGTACGTGAACCCTTGTCTCAAATTCCTCGTCCTCCATATCGTCGCTGACATCGATGGCGATAGCCGGTTCATTGAAGTAGGTGAAATCGTGCCTGTAGAGGACATACTCACCTCCCAATGTCAACGCGTTCTCGCCTGTGCCGACCTCTACAGCCTTTACAGCTGGCTTCAGTAGGCCCCAGAGCTCCGCGAACGCTTCAGTGTACTCGGTAGCCAGTAGCGGCGTGCACTCATCAAGAAGTGCCTCCCTGTTCACCAGCTTTGCCGCGAAGGCCATGCAGTTGGTCTCACCGCACTCGACGCAGTTGGTACCCGGTAGGAGCTTATAGATCTGGATTGGGCTCAGTTCTTTAGCTGGCATCTTAATTACCTCCAACCGTCACCGTGACCCAGTTCGTGGTCTCGGTGGGGTTTTTACCTTTCATGAGGTTGTCGATCGTCTGCTTCAACGCGTTCACCGCAGCTGGGTGCATCATCATGAAGTAATCGACACCAGTGAGCAGGAGCGTCTGACCCGTGATTGTCTCCCATATTGGTCCTCTTAGCTCCCTCGGGGCGAACTCGGGACCCATCTTCATCCACGCCTCCCTTGCGGCCCACGCGTTGGTGGTCCCGCTGGACATTGGGTGGTTGAGTTCGGGGTCTCCCTTGAGCGCGGCTAACCTACACCTTTCCATTACGGTGAACGCATAGTCTAGGCCGTAGCCTAGAGCCGCTGTGGTTGTGTCCATGACTATCTGGCTCTTGTCGACGTGGTCGTATAGCTTCCTGTTGAGCTCCCTCGCCTTGTTCACGTCCATTGATGTGAACGCGACGACAACGTTGTCATGGTCGTTGATGAGCTTTGCAGACTTTTCGATGTCCATGTCGAGTGTGACCGAGTTGATGAGTAAGCGTTCTCCCTCGATTTGCTCGGAGATAGCCGTGAATACCGCCAGGTCCTTCTGTGGGTCTCCGCATCCTCCGATGCTTATTGGTACGTCGACCGCCTGTAAGACATCCTCAACAATCTTGACAGCTGACTTAGGTGATGCGTCATCGATCAGTGGATCGATGGTCAGTAGGTGCAGGTTAATCATCTCTGCACCGTACTTTTCGACGCATACGCGAGCCCATTCACCTGTATCCTGTAGGTACTCCCTGAAATGCATCTTGACGGCCTTGCTCAGGGGCACCTTGGCCCAGTCAAAAACGTCGAGTGCTATTATTGGCTTGTTCTTGGGAGGCGCCTGGAAGTTGTAGAATGCCGGGGCAGTCTGTCCACCCAAGGTATATGAAACTGACCTTGTCCCCCCCTCAGATTTCGTTGCACCGAGCCTGACCTCCACGAT
>JABIBQ010000038.1 GCA_018652685.1 Candidatus Bathyarchaeota archaeon | reverse complement strand
GTGCGGAAGCAGCAGTAACCACGGACGCCCTGTCTCCCATCTTGTCCTCAATGCGCTCGGCAGCGGGGTCAACGACGTCTATGCTGTCGGCCTGTGCCAGGATGAAGTCAAAATCACCGCCCACCTCGTACAGCGTCTGCGCCGTGTGCAGGGGTATTGAGAGGGAGTCATCCAGATTTGCCCCTACGTTACCCCCCGTTTCCTCAAGTATCCCGATAACTCTCAGGGTCAGCGTCTTCTCCTCGCCATTCACCCTAGCCAGAATTTTTATCCTGTCACCCAGCTCAACAATGGGCTCGTCCAGGTCCTTTGGGTGGGCCACGTTGGCTCCCACGACGACCACGGCGGAATCGGATTGCTTAAAGTTCCGTCCGGAGGCCAGCTGGGTATTTGCGTTCAGCTCCTTGTATTTGGGGGTGACCCCGTAAATATCCGTCCTAAAGAAGCGACCCTCGATGGTGTACTCTGCGAAAACGTTTGAAATTATGGGAGTTGCATCCTTCACGTCCAGGAGTTTCGATATAATCTCGACGTCCCTCCAGTTGAACTTGATTCCACCCTGCATGGGAGGGCCGCCGCCCATCTCCCCCGGGATAACCATGAGGTTTGTTGGGCCGAACATGTCAAGCTGTCCCGCCACGTTAGATTGAAGCCCTTGAGTCATGCTGATGAGACCAGTGATTGCGGCGCACCCGATGAGAATACCTACCAGGTTAAGGGCAAAACGGAATTTTCTCTCGCTCAGCCCGTCGATGGATAACAGAAAGATATCCAGAGGGTTCAAATCTACGCTCCTATGGACCCAGTCCTAGTAGACGCCTGATCCAGGCCCAGATTCCGCCCTGCTCTGGCTCCGGGAGATCCTCGATGACTTCCCCGATCTCAATGTCCAGACTCATCTCCTCGACGTGTTCCTTGTTCAGATGGTCTCTGTACTGGACGCTAAGAGTTAGCTCGTGGTTGCCCTCGGGTGCGTCATCCCTCACCTTGTATTTGATGTCGAAGGGGATTGGGCTGTCAGGATCAACCGCGCCGATGTACTCTTCGCTTCCCGAAACCCGCTCGATAACACCGTCCTCGACTACGCCTATGGCGACGAACTGGACACTCTCAGTCCCTATCAGAAGGAGGTCCGCCTCCAGCTCTGATGTCTCACCCACGGGGACTTTCTCCGTGGGCACATCAAGTAGGCTAAACTCGATGAGGCCGTCAACCAGTATGGTGAAGGTCTCTGTGAGGGAGCCGATAATGCCCTTTGTATCGGTGTAGGTAACGGTCGTAGTAACAGGATACTGTCCAGCGGATATGTCTCCTGCAGCAAGAAGCTGATAGCTGGTGGATACAATGTTGTCTGTCTCAAGGTCACCCAAGCTGACGGTTGTTGGGCTGATTGGGGAGATAGAACTCATGGTCCCGAACGATAAACTACTTAGTAGGCTATACGAGTCAGATCCACTGCACTCTATGGTCAGATCTATAGTGAAGATGTCTCCTGGTTGGATGGACTCCTGTAAAACTTCCATGGAGTCAATGGTTATGATGGTGTTCCTAGCCGCTACGGCTGAATCAACGGTGACAGGAAGCAAGAACTCCTGCTGGTAATTTCGGCCACCAAGATCCTGATAGGAAGCTGTAGCCGAGATGGTATAAGTCCCAAGGAGTGTGCCTTCCGTAACGGAGACTACAGGCGCAATGGTTATCGATCTGCCTGAGGGTAAATCTTCAATTAGAGAGTTCACGTTCTCCGTAACAGCGATATTGCTACTAGACGATGATAATAGGAATTGGATGTCAGACAATGTCTCGTTCCAGTTGCTTGTGAATAGATACTCGATGTCGTTCTCCATCCCAGCTTTCACCTTGATGCTCTCCTGCATAGGAGTGAAACTGATCTTTGGAACGTAACTCTCGTCAACGACAACTCCGACCATGACGGTAATTGGAGCTGTTGTCTGGGCTGCCGATGTTGCCTTGTACGAGAAAGTCAAGGTCAGTGCATAGGCACCGAGAGATACGGATTCATCCACGTAAATCTCTGGTTGGTATGACTTGCTTTTCTCAGCCGCAATGTCTTTCAAAACCTTGTGCTGATCTGTGAGTATTGTAATACCCGGGACCGAAGAAGTCAGGAAAGCCTGCACATCGAAAATCTTGTACACACCAGTGTTTTCAAAGTTCAGGTTTAAGGTGTTATATTCCCC
>JABIBQ010000030.1 GCA_018652685.1 Candidatus Bathyarchaeota archaeon | reverse complement strand
TGACTATGGCCTGGATCAACGTCTAGTACCTCGAATGATGTTTCCAGCCTCCATTGGGTATCACTGTATTTGGGGGCTCCATCACTCATCCAGTATACAGATGGGGAGACTTTCCATTTCCCAGATTCCTCAGGAAGTGTTATCTCAACGTCAACGGTCGCAATTCCAATTCCTTCAAGATTGAGTTCCTCGTGCCCAAGCACCGTTATCTTGTCAGTGTCTAGGACAAGAAAAACAGTCTCAGTGGGTTCAGGGAAACTGTAGTGAACCGAAAAAGTACAGTTTACTTTCTCATCAAACATGTAGGCGTAGATTATTCTCTCAACTGAGAGAACCTGCGCGTATGTACTGCGATCAAGCTCTTTTTCAGCCTCAATGGATTCCAAAGTGGTGGTTAACGAATTATTGAGAAGCTCGGCTGTTTCACTTATCTGGAGAACTTGATCAGTGAGAGCCTGGACCTCCTGAGTTTGAACACTGATATCTTGGGTTAACTGATCTATTTCTTTTTCCAATCCGGATATGGTACCATCATTTTGATAAAGAAACACGGAGCTTGCCAGTAAAATTAGGATGGAGAGAAGGTAAGGAATTTTATCCCGAGACATAGTCAGTGTCTGTGATGGCGGTATTTAAAAATAGTATAAAAAATCGACAATAACCATTTTAAAATAAAAAAAAGAAATAATGTTTAGATTAGATTATTTGTTTTGGCTTTGAGATATAGAACACTGCTGCTGCGCTCATGAGTAGTCCAAGTGCTATTGATGACACTGGGAATCCAGGAATACCCTGGTTGGATAGCTCCTCGATCTCAGCCTCTAGATCAGAGACGGATGACACAAGAGATGCTACCTCGGACTCAAGTGTAGCCTTTGCTGCTTCTAGCGTAGTTTCAGCTGCTTCTAGTGCTCCTACATCGCTCGTTAGATCCGCGTTGGATGCTTCGAGCGCCTCCACTGCTGCTTCGTTTGCGTCATGTGCTGCCGCAGAAATCGCCGCGAATGTTCCCTCTGGGTTGTGTAACCCTCCGCTTGCATCAGCCATCCAGTAATGGACGGTATCCGCAGCTGCATCAACGGCTTCTGTATACTCTGCTGCCTCGGATTCACTGAGACCAGCCGCCTCTATTACGGCGTACGCTGATTCAATGATCTCCTCTGCTGCATGAGTCATAGTTTCTGTGGTATGCTCGATAACCTCAAGCTGCTCGGTTGCCCACTCAAGTTCATGGCATTTGCCACACACCATTGGCCTCGTATCGTTGTATGGCCAATATGTATCATAGATCCAGAATGTGTGGTTGAACCAGGCACTTACGTGTCCGTGAGCAAAGTGCTCTCCAAGTCCGTGGCATTCAACACACTCAACGTCAGCTTTTGCGTGAGGACCAGAGGGATAGACTACCTCCTCGGATTGAGGGTGATGTGAACCTATGTGACATTTTGCACATAGATCATCAGCAGTCTCTGCTCTCAACTGATTAGGATTCTCCTCACTGTGCATGTCGTGACACGCTACACATGATAGAGACACTAGTCCTTCATCCTCAATAGATACTTCACCGGCTCCCGCAATTGCACCCTGAGTGGTCATGCAGTGGAGACAGTTGTCTCCGGCATAAGGAAGAGGCTCTAGATCCTCCCAAGTCTGACTGTGTCGGCTGTTTAGGTGGTCCTCAACTTGACGACCACTGTGGCATTCAACACATGACTCGTGCGTATAATCCAAGTCCATGGCTGGGTTATCTGCACTGTGTGGCACATAGGCACCGTGACAGTTCTCACATTGAATGTTCAAGCCTTTCTCGGGCTCGGTCTCTGAGAAAGCGAAGGTCTTTGCCTCAGCATCCCAGTTCAATACGTGACAATTTGCACAGCCGTCCTTCCAAGCGGCAAGGTCTCCTTGGTTACGGGCAGGATCATCTGGATCGGCGACCCAGAATGTTCCTTCTGCGGTCATACCCGCTGCGTTTGCGTGGGACGTTTCTAACCATCCCTCGTATTCCGCGGCGTGGCACATTCCACAGTACTCGGCTCCCTTGTACTCTTGAGCTGAAGCAAAACTTACTGTCATCATAGTGGCCATTAGCGCACATAGCAGTAGTAGATATCTGTGACTTTGTTTCATCGATGATATCACTAGTTGCAAATACTCTCACATGTTGCATAAATAACTACCGAATAATGCATATAGTAAACTAACTATAGTGAAAAAATGTACAACGTGTCTAATTGAGCAATAAGGTATTGTCACACCTATTTTGAACATAATAAAGTATGTGGAAAAAAGGAAAAAAGAAATTAATATCATCATTTTCCGTAATAAATAAACCAGTTCTTCGCGGAGATAGCAGTAGTATACCGTTAAACCTTACTAAAAGACTAAATGAACAAAATGTTAAATTTTCATGCTCAGCATAACTATAAAAACATGTGACACAAGAATCATTGGAAATTAAATGAACCCCTTCATATCAACCATGTACGCGTTTTGGGTTGAGAAACTGCCATACATCACAATAGCGGTTTTCACTCTTGGTATGGCGTTGAGAATACAGAGATGGCTCAGCGCTCCAAAGGACCACCACCTTCCCAAACTCGATATCGTCGAGTCAATAAAATACATCATTCTAGACGTTGTTCTGTTCAGGAAGACCTTCAAACGAGACAAGCTCACTTGGGCATTGGTCTTTGCGTTCCATGGAAGCATAGGAGGAATAATCTTTGGACACATGAGGGGATTCCATCTATGGTCGGCATCGATATTTGACCCTCTGGGACACTGGTGGGCGGACTGGATGATCCATCCCCTCCCCGTCTACATGGGATGGATACTGATAGGATCAACATTCCTCCTACTAGTGAGGAGGATAAGGCTTGAGGACAAGCAGCTTCACTCGCTGGTAAATGATTACGGGGCGCTGCTCATCGTGCTCATAGCGGCATTGGTGGGACAGGGCATGAGGATTTTCCCGCCTGAATCACACGAAGTCGTCGAATACAGTGTTGTATTTATCCCTAAATTCATCGTCCTGCACCTGGAGTTGGTGCCTAGCTACCACTGGTTCCACTGGCACGTGCTGATGACACAGCTATTCGTCATCTACACTCCGTTCAGTAAATTCATACACATCATATCGGGGGTAATTTCCCCCGCACTCTACGGCTCAAGGAGGAAAGAACTTGACATCTAACATACAGGAAAATATCAAGGCGGCCCTCGGGCAGTTCTCTAGGAAACAGCTCATGGAGCTGGACACCTGCAGTCACTGCGCCCTGTGCACTGAGATGTGCCCGGCCTACAACAGTTCAAAGGATTCTCTACACGCGCCTGGCGTCAGGACATCAAAGGCGGTCAAGCTCTACGACAAAAAGTTCAGCCTGTGGTCCAAGATCTTCGGAGAGAAGGAGATCACGCAGAAGGAGATGGATGATCTTGCGGAAAGCGCGTACCACTGCACCCTTTGCGGGCGTTGCAGGGAATCATGCCCATTTGGGTTCGAGACTCATGAACTCTGGATCAGGATAAGGGAGATCGTTGAGGCAATGGGAACCACTCCGGAGAACGTCGCACGGTTATCAAACATGCTCGACGAGAACATGAACCCATATGGTCAGGATCCCGACACTAGGCTTGATTGGAGCTTTTATGTCGACATAGACGAGGTTCCGGAGGAAGACGAGGCGGATATAGCATACTTCATCGGATGCACGACGGCCTACAAGGGGGCGAACCACGAGGTCGCGTTCTCGATAAGCAAGATACTTGAAAGTCTCGACGTGAGCTGGACGGTTCTAGGAGAGGACGAGTGGTGCTGCGGTGCGCCCAGCATGATGGCTGGCAAGGTCGAGGAGGCCAAGAAGTACGCCGAGCACAATGTAAAGATGCTTGAGGACAGGAAAGTCAAGAAGGTCATCACGGGTTGCGCTGGCTGTTTCAGGTCGTTTAAGTTCGAGTACCCGGCACTCCTGGGCAGGAAGCCAAACTTTGAGATACAGCACTCGGTTGAGTTCCTGAGGGACCAGCTGGCCGAGGGAAAGCTGGACTTGGAGAAAGGAGACGAGACCATCATTTATCATGACCCATGTGAACTGGGGAGGCTCAGCGGGATAATCAAGGAGCCAAGGGAGGCGCTATCCTACCTGACATCAAACCAGATCGAGTTCGATGAGAACGGGATAGACTCGAAGTGTTGCGGAGGAGGCGGTCTTCTCCAGGGCGTCAACAACGATATGAGGCTTGATATCGTAAAGATCAAACTGGAAGAGGCACTAGCTAAGAATGCCGATATCCTTGTATCCGCTTGCCCGGCGTGTAAACTGGCGTTCGTCGACGGCGCACGTGAGCACGAGATTGAGCTTGAAATCCGCGACATCCACGAGATTGTCGCAAAGAGATTTGGCGTGTTAGAAGAGTGAAAGTAGAACTGGCATACGACTACGGAGTACTGCTAAAGCCAAAGGTACTCTTGGCCATGCTGGGACTCTACCTCACCACGTTCTTCACGTCATCCATCGTCTCAGGGGATTTCTCTGTTGACTACTTCCAGTTCTTCATAGGGTTCATGGCGGTTGCGCTTTCCGTTAGCGGCGCAAACGCGCTGAACTGCGTCTACGACCACGATATTGATACATTGATGACTCGTACAAGCGGTCGTCCACTGGTCAGGGGCACTATCAGTCTGCCGAATGCCAGCCTGTTTAGCTGGGTAACTCTCGGTTTGTCAGCAATTCTCGCCGTTTACCTAGGGGTAATACCGTTAATGTTGCTCGTGGAGGGCGCTGGGAGCTATTTATTGCTCTACACTGTGATTTTCAAGAGGAAAACAAGCGTGAACGTGCTCTTTACGGCCCCAAGTGTAGCCGCACCTGCATGGTTCGGGTGGTACCTGGGTGGAGCCCCGCTATACCCAGTGGGGCTCGTCATGGGTGCCCTGGTAGCAATTTGGGGGCCTCTACACCTCTGGAGCATCGCTCTCGCTTTCACAAAGGACTATGAGAAGGTCGGGATTCCTATGTTCCCGTCGATGGTCTCACGGAAAAAGGCCATCAGCGGGGTGCTATCTGCCCAGATGCTTCTGATAGCCTCATCCTACTCACTGGTATTGTGGACTGATTCAAGCCTATACCTGATCGGGGTCACGCTTCTGAACATGTTAATGATGGGCGCAGGGTACAAGCTCTACAAATCAGAATCAAACAGAGACGGGTGGGTGCTGTTCAAGATGACATCCCCCTACATCCTGCTGGTCTTCCTGCTCTTCATGTTCAGCTACCTGTAGCGGCTACCAGCCTTTTCTCCTACAAGTAGCAGTTATCTGTGCCGTGTGGTGCCTGCTGTGCCATGAATAGTTCCAGATGTTCTCCTCGACTGATACAACACCTCCCTCGGGATGGATGAACGTTTTCTTCATGTCCTCCTCGGTGAGCGAGTTCAGGAACACCACCCATCGCTGATGCAGACTATCCAGTAGACTCAGTGATACTTCGACAGGCATTGACACGGCGTCCTCTAGCACCGCCCAATCGGACTGCTCCCAGGGCTTGATGGTGGGCTTGTCCTCGGTCACGGCCAGCTTGAACCGGACATAGCTGTTGATGTTGCTGTCAGCCAGGTGGTGTACTATTTGGCGGATCGTCCAACCTCCATCTCTATAGGGAGTATCGAGCTGTTCCTCGGATACCCTTTCAACGGCTTTCTGGAGAAGTCCTGGGGCTTCCTCAAGGTCCTTTATCCATTCAATGCGCCTTTCGGGGGTGATTTTTCCAGATAACTTGCCCTTACCAATCGGGTAGATAATATCATCAGTCATTTGATCAAACATCGCATAACTTTCTATTAACGGATTAGATGAGCGGAAAGGGTTATCCCGTCAGTGACATATCCAATACTATGTTTATCGAGAATATTGTATCAATCAAGAAACAGCCGCTTATTGACCTTCACGGGGAGTCTTGCCAGTATCAGGTGATCTGGCAGGATGATGACCACGGAAAACTGTTCAACACCGAGAGGCCAGAGGGAATGAAGGGTTTCTCCAACTTCGCCCGACTCACAATCAACCCTGGGAAGAGCAACAACATGCACACCCACGAAGGAATCGAGCAGGTCTACATGGTGCTTAAGGGAGGGGGTACGGTCCAGGTGGGCGAGGAGAGGGAAGAGGTCGGTACAGGTGATGTGATCTTCCTCCCGTCAGATGTGCCCCACGGGTTCTTCAACACCACCGAAAAGCAGGCAATAGTGATGCTCGTGGGGACAGGCATCTAGCGAAATTATAAAACAAACGAGTCAGGTGTTCGATGCATGGACGCGTCCAAGTTCAAGGGCATGAGATTCTACACCGAAGAGGAAACACAAAAGATCACGGGCGAACTTGAAAAGGCAGTTACAGTCCCCGTTAATATTGAGATCGAGGTAGAGCACAGGGTTTACGATATGTCAGAGATGAGGGAGATCCTCATGGACGCGGATCGGATCGCGCAACAGGACTGCGGCTGCAAGACGGAGTTCAACAACTGCGACGCGCCAAAGGATGTTTGCATCAGCGTCAACAAAGCTGCGGATGAAATTTTAGCAAATGAGAAATATAAATCAAGAGAACTCAGCGTTGATGAGGCACTGAAAGTTCTTGAACGGAGCCACGAGGCGGGTCTTGTCCATATGTCGTACACTATGACGGGCGACTCGAAGCCGGGACTGGTCTGTAGCTGCTGCACGTGCTGCTGCCATACACTGGGGAGCCTTGTTAGAAACGGTATTCACACCCAGATACTGACATCGAAGTACATCGCCGTTGATGACTCTGGGAAATGCACTAATTGCGGGGTATGCGTTGACAGGTGCGTGTTCCAGGCAAGGAGTATGGTTGATGGCAAACTTACCTACGATAAGGTACTGTGCCACGGATGCGGACTCTGCGTCTCGACCTGCGCTACTGAAGCCATATCTTTTGTGGATAGAAAACCAGTTGCGTGATGGTATCAAGTTTTTTTATAATAACTCAGTCTAGGAGGGATTTAACCCTCTCAATGATGAGATCAGTGTCCCCAGGCTGCAGATACTCAACCTTGAACGTTATTCTGTTTTCAACCTCGGTTGAGAGGAAATATGGTTCATAGAGTGGCCTGATCACCGGGTCGCCGTTCATCAATCCATCAAACAACTCCTTCAGAGAGAGATTTTTGGCATCCACTTCAACCCAGATGTAACTGGGCGGGACCACGTTTGGGTCAAGGCTTGGCTC